>JAEWIV010000029.1 GCA_023386865.1 Pseudomonadota bacterium | reverse complement strand
TGTTCCGGGCCCTGGCCCAGGGCCAGTTCCGTCGCTATGGCGAGGCGCTGCCCGAGGCGACCGTGTCCGGCGAAGCCCTACATGTCGCCCTACGGCGTCCTGTCGCCGGCGCAGAAATACGCCATGCGCGCCACGCGGTTCATGCACCGGCACGGCATCGGCAACGACGCCCTGCGCGCCATTGCCCTGGCATCCTACAGCCATGCCCAGAGCAATCCGCGCGCGGTGCGGTACGGTCGGCCGCTCGATGCGTCGACCTACGACCGGAGCCGCTGGATCGTCGAGCCGGTCAACCGCCTGTATGACTGCTGCCAGGAAAACGACGGTGCGGCTGCGCTGATCCTGGTGTCGGCCGAGCGCGCGAAGGACCTGCGCCAGAAAGCGGTCTACCTGCTGGCCGCGGCACAGGGATCGGACCATCGCTGCGGCGCGCCGGTGATGAATGCGACCAACTTCGCGTCGTCGTCCTTTGCCAGCGTGGCACCGCGTCTCTACGCGGCGGCGGGCGTGTCCCCGCGCGATATCGACGTGGTGCAGAGTTACGAGAACTTCACCACCGGCGTGCTGATGGCGATCGTCGAGCACGGCTTCTGCACGCCCGAGGAAGCGAACGACTTCTTCACCCTGGAGAACCTCCACGCGCCGTCGGGGAAATTGCCGCTCAACACGTCGGGCGGGAACCTGGCGGAGTGCTACGTGCACGGCTTTGGCCTGCAGCTCGAGTCCGTGCGCCAGCTGCGGGGTCAATCCTGCAATCAGGTGCCCGGCGCCAGGCTTGCCCTCAACATCGCCGGGCCGATGGTGACGCCGGTCAGCAGCCTGATCCTGGGGGTGGAGGAGACGCTGGGATGACGCGACGGTTCTACCTGCCGGCCGGGATGCCGGCCCCGGTCCCCGCCGCGGATGGGCTGGACCTGCCGTATTGGCAGGGCACGCGGCAGGGCCTGCTGCTCGCCCAGCGCTGCAACGCGTGTGGCGCCTGGCAATGGGGACCGGAATGGCTGTGCAACAGGTGCAATTCCTTCGACGTGGGATGGCAGAAGGTCGAAGGCCGCGGCGTGATCTACAGCTGGGAGCGCCCCTGGCATCCCGTTCATCCGGCGCTGCGCGATTTCGGCCCCTACCTCGTCGTCATGGTCGAGCTGCCCGCCGCGGACAACATTCGCATGATCGGCAACCTGCTCGGTCCCGTCGCGCAGCCGGTCGAGATCGGATCGGAGGTCGAGGCGGTATTCGAAGCGCATGATGATGCCGCGACGCCATACACCTTGGTGCAATGGCGCCGGGCGACCTGAGCACGGCAGCGCCTCGCCCCACACCCCCACAGTCGAGAGAAGCGGACATGAACCCGGCGGCGATCGAAGCGCAGGATTGGATTGCCTATCACGCGCTTGCCGCGGCCGAGCGGGAGGCCATGCACGACCTGAGCTCCGGCCGTCGTTTCACCTACCGCGACATGGACGCTCGCGTGAGCCGCGCGGCGGACTATCTGCGGGCCGGCCTCGGCGTTCGCGAGGGGCAGCGCGTCGCCGTGCTGTGCCACAACGATAGTGACGCTTTCGAGATCCAGTTTGCCTGTCGCCGCCTCGGCGCCATCTTCCTGCCGCTGAACTGGCGGCTGTCCTTGCCGGAGCTCGACTACATCTGCCGCGATGCCGGGCCGAGCGCGCTGCTGTACGGCGTGGAGTTCTCCGATGTCGCCGCGCGGCTGTCGCAGGCGTGCGCCATCCCCGCCACGGCCAGCATGGCCAACGGGGCGGACAGCGACTACGAGCGGGGGATTGCCGGCGCCGGTGCCACGCTGGAACCGAACAGCCGCAAGCTCGACGATGTTTGGACCATCCTCTACACCTCGGGCACGTCGGGGCAGCCGAAGGGCGTGTTGATCACCTACGCCATGGCGCATTTCAACGCCGTCGACTGCACGACGGTGGGGGCGCTGACGTCGCGATCGAAGAACCTGGTGCTGCTTCCGATGTTCCACACGGGCGGCCTGAACGTCTGGGCCAATCCCGTGTTCCACGGCGGCGGCTGCAACGTCGTGATGCGGACCTTCGAGCCGGCGCTTCTGCTGGAGTGCCTTGCCGACAAGGAACTGGGGATCACCCACACCCTCGGCGTGCCCACCAACTACCTGATGATGGCGCAGGAGCCGCGGTTCGCGGACGCCGACCTGTCCCATGTGAGCTGCCTTTGCGTGGGCGGCGCCGCCGCGCCGGAAGCTCTCCTTCGGCGGTACTTCGCCAAGGGCGTGAAGCTGCGGGCGATGTACGGCATGACCGAGATCGGGCCGCTCGGCCTCGCCCTTCCCGAGGACAAGGGGCTGGAAAAGATCGGCTCGTCTGGCCTGCCGGCGATGCATGCCGGGATGAAGATTTGCCGCCCGGACGGCACGCCGGCGCCGCGGGGCGAGGTCGGCGAGCTGCTGATCAGGGGGCCCTCGGTCACGCCGGGCTATTGGGAGAAACCGCGGGAGACCGCGGCGGCCTTCGATGCGGATGGCTGGTTCCATACCGGCGATGCCGCGCGCCAGGACGAGGACGGCTTCTTCTATATCGTCGATCGATGGAAGGACATGTTCATCTCGGGCGGCGAGAACGTCTATCCGATCGAAGTCGAGAATGCGATCTATCAGCTGGCCGGCGTCCTGGAAGCTGCCGTCATCGGCATCCCCGACGACAAATGGGGCGAGGTCGGCCGCGCCTACGTGGTGCCCAAGGACAATGCCGAGATAGACGGCGCGGCGGTCATCGCGCACTGCCGCAAGCTGCTGGCCCGCTACAAGGTGCCGAAGGAGGTCCGCGTGGTCGGGCAACTGCCCCACAACGCGACGGGAAAGATCCTGAAGCACGAGTTGCGCCGGGCCTGAGGCGGCGACGTCTGCGCCATGGGGCGGACGGCGGGCGATGCAATCGCCGCGGCCTCCCTCTCGCCAGAACGCTCCGCCTGCGTCAGGCTCGCGCTCATGACCTACCTGCTGGCGCTCGTGATGGCCCTGGTCGGTGCGGCGTTGGGGTTCGGCGTGGGAGCCGCCGCGGCGGCCGCGCTGGCGCCGCTGCTCGGCATAACGTCGTTCGAAGGCGCGTCGGGCTATTTCGCGGTGTTCATCGGCGGACCGATCGGCGCGCTCGCGGGCCTGGTGCTGGGCGCGTGGCTGGTCCTGCGTCGCGCCGGGATCAAGGGCGCCGCCGCGGCCGGCCGCATCGGCCTCGTGTTCGGCGGCGTGGTTCTGATTGCCGCCGTGACGCTCGGCGCGCTCTGGCTGATGCGTCCGCTGGTCAACGCCAACGGCCCCGCGCCCCGGCTGGTGTTCGAGATCCGCCTGCCGCCGGGCGTCGCCGCGCCATCATCGCGCGACGCGGTCGAGCTGCAGACCGCCAGGAACACCATGCCGGCCACCTTGTCGGACGCCCGGCGTGACGACGGGCGCGAGGTGCTGACGGGCAGCGTCGAGCTCTATTATCGCACCTGGCGTTGCCTTCTGGTGCTGCGCCTGCCCGACAAGACCGACGTGCTGTTC
>JAEWIV010000543.1 GCA_023386865.1 Pseudomonadota bacterium | reverse complement strand
CTGGTGAGCAGCGCACCGCCGGCGGCGCCGTAGCCCGCCTCGCCCAGCCCGATGACGGCGCGCGCCGCAAGGAGCTGGCCGTAGCTGCGCGACAGGCCGCAGGCGATGGTCGCGAGGCTCCACACCGCGGCCATGACGGCGATGCTCTTCACCCGGCTCCAGCGATCGGCCAGCAGGGCGATGGGAAAGGCGAAGACGGCGACGGTGACCGACACGGCTGCCGTCAAGGCGCCCAGCTCCCTGTCGCTCAGGCCCCACTCCGCCTTGAGGGCGGGGAACATCGCCACCACGACCTGCCGGTCCATGAAGTCGAACACCATCAGCAGGAACGCCATGACGAAGGCGAACCAGGCCTGCCGCCGCGGCACGGGCCAGTGCTCGGCGCGCGCCGGATCGGCGCCGAGGCTCTTGTCGGCGGCAGCGAAGTGCATGCGATCTCTCCCTAAAGCTCTTTTCACTTGGCCGGCGGCTCTAGGGAAGTGACGAAAACGTCAGCTGGCGTGGGCTCGGTGGATTGTCGATAGGGGCCGGCGGAGGAAGAGGCGGAGCGGGGAAGATGCCGGACGCCGCTACTTCGGCGGCAGCGTTCCGACGAAGCTGGCGGCGAGGTCGATCCAGCCCGCGAGCTTGCGGTTGCGGCACGCCTTCTCGTCGACCCAGACGAAACCACCCATGGGCCGGCCGTTGAACACGATGCGCTCGGCACCCGGGCGCGTCAGCGCCGCAGCCTCGAGTTGCTTGCCGACGCGGAACATGAAACGGCCGACCTCGACACCGCAGAGCATGTTGCCGTTCAGCATCCAGCAGTAGCCGCCGAACATCGCCCGCTCGCTGATGCCCTTGCGGTGGGCCAGGGCGGCGCGCAGGCGGTCGGCGAGCTCAGGGTCGTGCGGCATGGGCAGGCTCTTGACTCCTATTTTAGGAGTATATACTACTTTTTTAGTAGTTAGGGAGGCCCGAGGATGAAGATTTCCGGACAATGCCTGTGCGGCGCCGTGCGCTACCGTGGCGACGCCGAGCCGATGTTTCAGGCCAAGTGCTATTGCACCGACTGCCGCAAGACGAGCGCCGCCGGCCACGCCGCCATGATGGGCTTCGCCGCCGACGCCATCCGCATCACCGGCGACGCAAGGGAGTTCCACTCCAAGGCCGATAGCGGCAGCGACGTCGTCCGCGCCTTCTGCCCGACCTGCGGCACCGGCATCTATGCGTGCAACGAGAAGATGCCCGGCATGATCTTCCTGCGCGCGTCGACCCTCGACGATCCGAACCTCTTCTCGCCGCAGATGATCGTCTGGGCGGCCCGTGCGCCGGCTTGGGATCCGGTCAATCCCGGCGTTCCGGCCTTCGCCGAGCGCCCCGCCGGGTTCTGACGACGACCTCGATGACGCGCGCCTTCTGGCGCGGCCGCGCCGACGGGCTCGCGACCGGCCTACTCTCCTGGTCGTTCACGACGCTTGCCGTCGCCGCCAGGAACGTGATGACATCGGTCCCGACGTACCTCGCGCTGGAGACGGCTTCACCCTGCTGCAGTTCGTGATCGTCGGACCTCTCGTCGCGCTGGCCCACCACAAGTGACGCAAACCCGCTATCCGCAATTCTGCGCGCTGGCTCGCGCCGCCGAGATCGTCGGCGAGCGCTGGACCCTGCTCATCGTGCGCGAGCTGTTGCTCGGGCCCAAACGCTTCGGCGATCTTGTCGAGCGGCTGAGCGGCGTCAGCCCCACCGTGCTGACCGGCCGGCTCAATGCCCTGATCGAGGACGGCGTGGTGCAGCGCACGACCCTGCCCCCGCCGTTCAACGCCCAGACCTACGAGCTGACGGCGCTCGGCCTGGCGCTCAAGCCCGCCATCCGCGAGCTGGTCCGCTGGGGTGGACACTTCCTCTTCCCGCTGCGGCCCGACGATGCGTTCGAGCCGGATTGGGTGCTGCTCGGCCTCGACACGGTGGCGCGCCAGACGCCGACGCCGGCGCGTCGCATCGGGCTTCGCGTGACGCAGGGCGGCAAGTCGGCCAGCTTCGTGGTCCAGGGCGGCCCGCGAGGCACGACGCTCAGCCGTGGCGACGGTCCGGCCAGCGCCACGATCGAGGCCCGCTTCGACACCTTGCTGCGCATCCTCTCGACCGAGTTGACGCTCGACCAGGCGGTCGCCGAGAAGCTCGCGCGGGTCGAGGGCTCCATCGTCGCGGCGCGCAGCCTGCCGCGGCTGTTCGATCTCGGCGACCGGCGCGCGAATGGCGGAAGGAAGGGCACCGGTTCATGAGCGGCAGCGCTGCGCATGCCGGCGGCGGCCGCCGGGAGGCGGACGGCATGCCGAGAACGCTTGGTCCCGGCGAGGCCCGCGGCTACGATGGCCGCCCACTTCCGAAGCTGCCGAAAGGGATCGCTTTGCAGAACCTCGTCACGTCCGAAGCGGAGCTCGATGCACTCTACGGCAAGCCCGTCGGCGCGGCGGTGATCAAGGAGATCGGCCACATCTCCGAGCACTACCGCCGCTTCATCGAGGTCTCGCCCTTCGTGGTCCTGGCGACGGCCGGTCCGGAAGGGCTGGACTGCACGCCGCGCGGCGATCCGCCAGGCTTCGTGCGAGTGGTCGACAGGAACACCGTGATGATCCCCGACCGGCGCGGCAACAACCGCATCGACACGCTGCGCAACATCGTCCGCGATCCGCGCATTGCGCTGCTGTTCCTGATCCCGGGCATCGGCCGCACGTTGCGCATCAACGGGCGCGCCGCCATCAGCGTCGATCCCGAGCTCTGCGCCTCCTTCACCATGGAGGGCAAGGTGCCGCGCAGCGTGATCGTCGTCAGCGCCGAGAGCGTCTACACCCAGTGCCCCAAGGCGCTGGTGCGCTCGCATCTGTGGGATGCCGGCCGCCACCTGTCCGAGAGCGCGCTGCCTTCGAGCGGAGCCATGATGAAGGCGCTGCAGGCCGACTTCGACGCCGAGACCTACGACCGCGAATATCCGCAGCGCCTCAAGGAAACGATCTACTGAGATGAGCATCTCGGGTTGGCGGGAGCGCGCCGGCACGGTCTTCACGTGCGAGAAGCAGCCGGCGCATGGCACCAAGGGCGTGGTGGTGACCAACCATCCGCTGGGTTCGGCCGCCGGCATGGAGATGCTGGCGGCCGGCGGAAACGCCGTCGATGCCGCCGGCGCCGCCCAGTTCGCGCTCACCGTCGTCGAGCCGATGATGGTCGGCCTGATCGGCGGCACGACCTGCCATATCCGGCTGGCCGACGGCACCCACACCGTGATCGACGGCATGAGCGCGGTGCCGCTCGCCGGACGGCCGGACATGTTTCGGCCGATGCCGGGCGCAGCCGCCGAGGTCTTCACCGCCGAGGGGCGCGTCAACGAGGTCGGACCCAAGGCCGTCGCCGCACCGGGCTCGTTGCTGGCCTGGACGCTGGCCTTGCGGCGCTACGGCACGATGTCGCTCGCCGACGTCATGCAGCCCGCGATCCGCCACGCCACGCGCGGCTTCACGGTCACGCCCTACCTGTCCGACTGCATCGAGAGCGCCGCGGCCGATCTCCTGAAGGACAAGCTGGCTGCGGCCCGGCTGCTGCCCGACGGCGCGCCGTTGAAGGCCGGCACGCGGCTGGTGCAGGCCGACTACGGCGAGGCGCTCGCCCTGATCGCCAAGGAAGGCGAGGGCGCGCTGCACGGCGGCTCGCTGGGCGCGCTCCTGGCGGAGTTCATGGACAAGGCCGGCGGCTTTCTCTCGCTCGACGACCTCACCGGCTACCGCGTCGTCGAACGCCAGCCGATCCGCGGCCGCTATCGCGGTTGGGAGATCGTCGGCCCGCCGCCGCCCGCGGCATCGGGCGTGCACATCACCCAGATGCTGAACATCCTCGAAGGCTACGATATCAAGGGCCTGGGTTTCGGCACCGTGGACACGCTGCATCTGCTGGCCGAGGTGCTGAAGATCGCCTTCGCCGACCGCGCGGCGGCGAGCGGCGACCCGGCCTTCGTCGACGTGCCGGTCGAGCGCATCACCTCCAAGGCCTATGCCGACCAGCGCCGCGCCGGCATCGATCCCGGCCGTGCGAAGCCCTGGACCTCGGGGCTGGCGGCCAGGGAAGGGGCGGACACCACGCATCTCACCACCGCCGACGGCAGCGGCAACGTCGTCTGCACCACCCAGACCATCAACAGCCTGTTCGGTGCGCGCTTCATCGTCCCGGGCATCGGCATGGTGCCGAACGACTACATGTCGAACTTCGATCCGCGCCCGGGCAATGCGCTGTCGATCGCGCCCGGCAAGCGCGTGACCACCTCGATGTCGCCGATGATGGCGCTGCGCGACGGCCGGCTGATCTATGCGCTCGGCCTGCCGGGCGGCCGCAAGATCTTCCCGTCGGCCTGGCAGGCGCTGGTCAACCTGCTCGACCACGGCATGACCCTGCAGGAGGCGGTCGAAGCGCCGCGCATCTGGACCGAGGGGCCGGTCCTCGAAGTCGAGCATGGCGTTCCGGAGACGGTGCGCGAGGGCCTGCGCGTCCGCGGCCACAAGCTTCAGGTGATGCCGGCCGTGGCCGGCGGCATGAACGCCATCCAGTTCCACGACGACGGCAGCATGAGCGGCGCGGCCTGCTGGCGCGCCGACGGTTCGCCGGTGGCGTTGGGCGGAGGCCTGGCGCGGCCCGGCGTGCGCTTCGTGCTGCCGGGCTGACTTCCCAGGCTCCAGTTCCTGGAGCATGATGGCTCTCGTTGACCCACCATGCCTCCTGCATAGCCAGAGGTTGAGCGACTTTGCCTAAGTAATCGCCGGTCTCGTCAGTTCCACCAGCGCGGCCACGCAGAGGCGTCGTCGCGTCGTTTTTGCGCGCAAGCTCCTCATGGTGGCGGCTCGAGACCGGTTTGGCATGACTGTCTCGCCGCCATTTCAGCTCTCCGCACCACCGTCCTTGCTACGCCGGGTCCAAGGGGTTCGCCCCGCCGCCGTCCTGCCGAGCTTCCCAATGGGAAGAGCAAGCCGGCATGTCCGACGTCTTACGTGTTCAATGGACCATCATTCCCCGAACGCCGCCGCAACCGTGGCTCGCCTGCAGCCGATGCGGCGAGGCGAGACGATTCCGCAGCAGCGACAGGATCAGGGTCAATGCCAACGGCAAGCGGGTCGACGCCTGGCTGATCTACAAGTGCACACAATGCGACGACACCTGGAACCGCCCCGTCCTGGAGCGTCGGCCCGTGCAGGCGATCGATCCCGACTTCCTGGTGTCGCTCGCAGCCAGCGATCCCGACCTGGTTCGTCGTCTCGCCTTCGATATCGAGGGACTGAGGCGCCGCGCCAGTCGAATCGAGCAGTTCGACGATGCTCTGGTGACCAAGCGCGTGTTGTCCGGCAACGCGGCTTCGGCGCGTCGGCTCGAGATCCAATGCGCCGTTCGTGAACCGGTGGGACTTCGAGCGGACCGGCTGCTCGCCAATGAGCTCGGCCTGTCGCGAGGCAGCATCCGGCGCCTGGAGGCCAGCGGAGCGCTGGCTGCTTTCCCGATGGGATCCCGCCTGCAGCGCGCGGTGCGCGACGGAATGCGGATGGTCATCACGTTGCGGCGCGGCTCCGCTCTGCAGATGGCGATCGACGGGATATCCTGACATCGCACGTCATGGAGTGCCGACCAGGCCCTTTGCCGTCGACGATCGCATCGGCGCGTCGACCGCCAGCCTCCGCCATCACTCCTTGTTGCGGCCGAGCGCCGCGGCGATCGAGCGTGCGGCGACGGCGTTGCCGCGGTCGGTGAAGTGCATCATCGCGTAGTAGGTGTCGACGTCGCGGCCGACATTCTCCGTCTCGAAGGCCGCGCGGGTGTCGAGCGTCGGCAGGCCCGCCTTGGCGGCGCAGCCAAGCACCTGCGTCAACGCCTGGTGTTGGCCGGCCGCGGCCTTGACGTCGAAGAACACCCCTTGCTCGGGCAAGGCGACCACCAGCGCATCGGCTCTTTCGCGCTTCACCAGGGCCGATAAGCGGTCCATCAGGCGGCAGGACACGATGAAGGGATCGACGCCCGTGCCGACCTCGCTGCCATGCCAGGATTGCTGCACACCGAGAAAGGCGACCATGCGGTTGAACAGGTGCGAATAGCCGAGAACCTGCCGGGCGGCCGTCATCAGCGACGAGCGGCCGGCGGCCTGCACCGGAACGTTGCGCAGCCCCAGGCCCTCGCCCTCGGGGACGAAATAGGGTTTGCCCTTGCTGTCCCGGACCGACAGCGCGGTGCGCGAGATGTCGTCGGCGATGAAGGCCAGGACGACGGTCGACGGCCTGATCGCGGGGACCATGCGCTCGGCCCTCTGCACCATCTGGTCGAGGCCATAGCCGCGCACGCCGGCATTGAGCACGCGGCGGCCGGTGAGACGCTCGAGATGGGCGGGCCAGGTCTCGTCGTTTCCGACGCCATATCCTTCCGTCATGGAGTCGCCGAAAGCGATGATCGCTGGGCCGGTCGCCCGCGGCCCGTCGCGGTTCTGCTCGCGCGTGCCTTCCGCGGTGAAGGACAGGGGCTTGCCGAGCATCGTCCCCGAGGAACCGGGGATCGGAGCCCACCCCAGCGTGGGATCGTAGGCGAACTGCGCTTCGCCCGGCGCGGGCTCCCGCGCCTCGACCGCGTGCCCGCGCCATTGCCATCGCGAGGCGCCGGGATCGCTGAGGCGCGAGATGAACTCGCCGGCGAGCAGGCAGAGAACGAGCGTGACGGCGGTGAGAGCGAGCCCGCGCCCGAGCGATGGTGGCGGACCACCACCGGGGACAAGATCGCTCGAACGCTTCGGGCGCATGGCGAGGCCTCTCACGCTTCCGGTATCGTGCCCAGTTTGGGGAAGCGCGGCAGGGTCCGACCGCCGTCCATGACGATCGCCTGGCCGGTGACGAAATCGAAGTCGGGACCGCACATGGTGGCGACCATGCGGGCGATCTCCTGCTCCGTGACCAAGCGGCCGAGCGGTGTGCCTTCGATGGCGGCCGCCTTGTAGGTCGGCATGCGATCCGTGCGCGCACTGGCGATCTGGCTCGGTACGACGGCGTTGACCGTCACGGCAGGGGCAAGCTCGAGAGCGAGACTCTGCGTGAGGTGGAGGAGGGCGGCCTTGGCCAGGCCGTAGACCGAATGGGTGCGTACCAGGGCGGACGTCGCCCCAAGGTTGACGATGCGACCCCATCCGTTGCGGATCATCGCCGGAGCGATCGCCTGCGTCAGCAGGTAAGGCGCCTTGAGATTGGCGGCCATGATCGAGTCCCAGTCGCGTTCCGCCAGGTCGAGATAGGCGGCGTCGGCGAAGGGGCCGGCGTTGTTCACCAGCACGGTGACGGTGCCGAGCCTGCCCGCGACTTCCGCAGCGAGCCGTCGCGTTTCCTCCGTGTTCGTCAGGTCGGCAAGGAACGATGCGGCTTTGCCGCCGGATGCGGTTATGCCTGCGACAACGGCCTCGGCGGCCGCGACGTTGTTCCGGCAGTGGATGGCGACCGCGCAGCCGTGCCGCGCCAGTGTCCGGGCGATCTCGGCTCCCGCTCCGGACGACGAGCCGGTGACGAGGGCAACGGCTCCGTCGAGCCCTCCTGGTTCGGGCGTCACGGCTCGATCAACGTCGACCAGAAGGAGACGGTTTTCGTCTTGTCGAGGTACTTGTCGTAGAGCTCGGCGATCAGCTCCTTGCCGACCACCGCGAGTTCCTCCTCATAGGCCTTGCGGTCGGTGATCTCGATGCGTTCGATGTACTGCCAGGGGCCGCCGCTGACGCCGCCCGCGACGTCCGATATCCGGTGCGTCCGGTAGCTCACGATGGTCTTCAACTTTGCCGAAACGGCGTAGTCGACTTCTCGTTCGAAGCGCTCGTAGTCGTCGGGATCGACGCCGGGCTTCAAGGCGGCGAGCACATATCTGACGATCGCCATATCCACGCTCCTTTGGTTCGGTCAACGTCATGGGGACTGCATTCAGGTTGCGTCGCCAACGAGGTGGCACGCCACCATTCGCCCGGGAGCGACCTCGCGGAGCGCGACCGGCTCGGCGCAGACGGGCTGCGCCAGCGGGCATCGCGCGCGCAGAGGGCATCCCGTGATCTTCTCGATCGGGCTCGGTATCTCGCCCGAAATGACGAAGCGATCGTGCCGGGCGTCGGGATCGGGTATCGGTACCGCTGAG
Organism: Pseudomonadota bacterium; assembly: GCA_023386865.1. Taxonomy (GTDB): domain Bacteria; phylum Pseudomonadota; class Alphaproteobacteria; order Reyranellales; family Reyranellaceae; genus Reyranella. The sequence continues at coordinate 3,961 of JAEWIV010000543.1, read as the reverse complement.
ATGAGCGCACGGGTATAGGGATGCAGGGGGCGGGAAAAGATCTCCTTCGTCTCCCCGATCTCGACGATGGCGCCGAGGTACATGACGGCCACTCTGCTTGCCAGGTACTTCACCGTCGAAAGATCGTGCGAGATGAAGAGATATGACAGGTTGTGACGTTCGCGCAGGGATTCGAGCAGCAGAATGGCCCGGGACCGCAACGACACGTCGAGCGCCGAGGTAGGTTCGTCGAGCACGACGAGCCGCGGATGGGTGACGACGGCGCGCGCGATGTTGGCGCGTTGCTTCTGCCCGCCCGACAGCTCGTGGGGGTATCGATCGGCGAGCTCGTCGCCCAGCCCGACCTCGTCCAGCACCTCGCGGACCCGCTCCTTCCGCTGATCTGCCGTCATGTCCATGTGGAGGAGCAGCGGCTCCTCCACCATGCGCCGTATCGAGAAGCGCGGGTTGAGCGATGCCGTCGGATCCTGGAAGACCATCTGGATGCCGCGCCGAAGGGGGCGGAACTCAGCCTCGTCGAGGCCGGTGATGTCGCGCCCGTCATAGCGGATCGACCCGCCCGTGGGACTGACCAGCCTCACCAGGGTACGGGCGACGGTCGACTTGCCGCAGCCCGATTCGCCGACCAGGCCCAGCGTCTCTCCGGCGGCGATGTCGAAATCGACGCCATCGACGGCGCGCACGACGGCTGCCCCGCTCGCGCCGAACGACCGCAGGAACGCCCCCAGCCCACGTAGCGGGTAGTGGACCTTGAGGCCGGATACGCTAAGCAGCGGGGATGCGGCGTTCGTCATGGCCGATACAGGCTACGGAATGCCCGGCCTGGGCAAGGCTCATGGCCGGCCGATGATCGAGGCAACTGCTCGCCTTCCAGGCGCAGCGGGCCGCATACCGGCAGCCCGGCGGCGGCGACAACACTGACGGCACGCTGCCGGCGATGGGCTCCATGCTCGCCTCCTGGTCCATGCGCGGGATCGATCGCAACAGGGCACGCGTGTAGGGATGCAGCGGCGAATGAAAGAGCGAGCGCACGGGCGCGTCCTCGACCATCTGTCCGGCATGCATCACGACCACGCGGTCGCATATTTCGGCCACGACACCCAGATCGTGGGTGATCAGGAGGATGGCGGCCCCCGTGCGGGCGCCGAGGTCGCGGAGCAGGTCGAGAATGCGGGCGGCAATCGATACGTCGAGCCCGGTGGTCGGCTCATCCGCGATGAGGAGCTTCGGCGAGGCCGTCAAGGCCATCGCGATCATGACGCGTTGGCACATCCCTCCGGAAAGCTGATGGGCATACTGTTCGACGCGCCGGGCGGGATCGGGAATGCCGACGAGGTCGAGCATGTCGAGCGTGCTCCTGCGGGCCTGCGCGGCCGTCTGACCGGCATGGAGCTCGAACAGGCGCGCCATCTGCCGGCCTATGGGGATGACCGGATTCAACGCCGTCCGGGGACTCTGCGGCACCATGGAGATCTGCGAACCGCGGACCTCCCGCATCGCGTCCTCGCCGAGCGACAGGAGATCGATGCCGTCGAAATGGATCGTACCGCTGCGAATGAAGCCGGGCGGTCGGATCAGCCGCAGGATCGCAAGCGATGCCACCGACTTGCCGGATCCCGATTCCCCGACAAGACCGACGACCTCCTTCCGGCGTATGGAGAAGCCTATCCCGTCGACGGCCTCGATCGTTCCGGCATCGGTCTCGAAATGCACGCTGAGGTCCCGTATGGCGAGCAGCGGGCTCATCGAACGCCCCGCATGCGCGGGTCGAGAAGGTCGCGGAGGCCGTCGCCCAGCAGGTTGAACGCCAGTACGGTGATCACGATGGCGAGCCCCGGAAACAGGAACAGCCACCATTCTCCCGTGACGATCTGGTTCGCCCCCTCGGCCGTCATGACGCCCCATTCGCTCTGCGGCGGCTGTATTCCGAGTCCGAGGAAGGAAAGCGCCGCCATGGTCAGCAGGGCAAAGCCCATGGCGAGCGTGGCCTGGACGATGAGCGGCGGAATGCAGTTCGGCAGAAGGTGGAGGAGCGCGACCCGCCAGGCCGGATTGCCGACGGTGCGTGCCGCCTCGGCATATTCCATTTCGCGCGCCCGCAACATCTCGCCGCGAACGAGGCGGACGTAGCTCGGCACCTGGGTTATCGATATGGCGATGGCGACATTGATCGTCGCGTTGCCGAGGGCGGCCGTGATCCCCATGGCGAGAATGAAGGCGGGAAACGCCATGACGGCGTCGACCGCCCGCATGACGACCAGATCGATTGCGCCGCCGCTGTAGCCGATCGCGGCGCCGAGCAGCGCACCGACCACGACGGCGGCGAGCGTCGCACCGGAGGGGATCAGCAGGTCGATGCGCGAAGCGAAGATGATGCGGGACAGCTGGTCGCGGCCGTAGACGTCGGTCCCCAGAAGGAAGCGCCACGAGGGCGGGAGCAGAGCCGATGATGCATCGGTGGCATCGGGGTCGTAGGGAGCGATCACCGGCGCAAGGATGGCGATCAACGCGATGAAGAGGACGACGCAAAGCGCCGCGAACGACAGGGGATTCAGCCGAACGCGTTTCCACAGCAGCAGAAGGTTCGACCTGTTTTTACGCGGCATGTTGTCCGTGATGTCTATCTGAGCCGGATCCTGGGATCGGCCAGGCCATAGAGAAGGTCGACCACCAGGTTCACGCCGACATACATCAAGGCGACGAAGAGGACGAAGCTCTGGATCGGCGCCGAGTCCTTGGTCATCAGGGCGGTGACGGCGTAGTGACCGATGCCAGGCCAGGCAAAAACCGTCTCGATCACCGCGTTCCCCGACATCAGGAAGCCGAACACGATTCCCAGGATGGTGATGAGCGGAATCAGGGCATTGCGGAAGGCATCGCCATAGATGACCGTGCGGCGCGGCAAGCCCGCCGCCCATGCCGCCTTGACGTAGTCCGACTGGAGAATTTCGAGCATGGTGGCCCGGACCATGCGGGCGATGGGAGCCATGACGCTGAAGCCAAGCGCGCAGGCCGGCAGCATGAGCTGGTAGAGGCTCGACCCCAGCGCGCTCCAGTTTCCCTCGAGCAGGCTGTCGACCACGTACAGTCCGGTGATGGCCTGCGGCGGCGCGATTCCCGGACCCAGCCGGCCGAGCGGCGCCGGTGCGACGTCGAGGAGATAGAAGAAGAGATAGATGAACAGCAATCCGGTCCAGAAGGTCGGCATGGCCACGCCGACGATGCCGAAGAAACGTCCGACATGATCGAGAAGGGAGTCGCGATGCACCGCCGAAAGGATGCCGAGCGGTATGCCGATGGCCATGGCGATGATCAGGGCGACCAGCGTCAATTCGAGGGTCGCGGGCAGACGTTGGAAGAAATCCTGGGCCACCGGCCGCCCGGTCGACGAGCTTTCGCCGAGGTCGCCTTCGAACAGGCCGCGGACATAGCGGTAGTACTGTTCGGGCAGCGGCCGGTCGAGGCCCATCTGCTTTTCCATCTCCGCCAGATGTTCCGGCGTCGCGAACGGTCCGGCCTTCACCAGAGCGGGATTGCCGGGGAGCATGACGGTGAGCAGGAAGCTGATCAGGGTAACGCCGATCAGCGTCGGGACGACGAGGGAGAGCCTTCGAATCAGATAGTCGAGATATCCCATTCGTCCGGAGGCTCCTCGAAGTCGCAGCAGCGCCGCAGGTCAGGCGAGCTTCATGTTGAAATAACGCTCGAACGTGTCCCAGCGTTTTTCGACACCGACGAGGTCGGATCGCATGACGCGTGTCCAGTTGTCGTACCAGAGGTTGCCCCACACGGCCTGGTCGATGAGGATCTTTTGCAGGCGCTTGGCCTCGGCCAGACGTTTGGTCCGGTCGGCCTCGTGCATGTTGTCGTCGATGATCTTGTCGACCTCGGGGTTGTTGTAGAAGGCGGTGTTGGTGCCCTTGGCCGAGGAATGGAAGTTGAAGAAGAGATGGTAGAACGG
>JAEWIV010000531.1 GCA_023386865.1 Pseudomonadota bacterium | reverse complement strand
AAAGGTGGCCAGACTCCCCCACAAAAGCCCGGGGCCGCTGGGTTGGCCCGCGGCGGCCCCGATCGTCAAGCGTCGCGACGCGACGTCAGGAACCGCCGGCGATGCGAAGCTGGCGGGCCCGCGTCAGGATGGCGTTCTCAATGTCGATATTCGTGCGGGGATCGACCTGCGCGTCGACCCAGTTGCCGCCCTTGGGTGAGGTCTGCTGCTTGAACACGGAGACGCGCACGCCGTCGGCCCGCAGTTCGCGGTCGAGGATGGTCACCTGGACCTTCATGCGCTCGTTGGGGGTCTCAGCCGGGGTGTACCAGTCCGTAATGATGACTCCGCCGAACGGGTCGGCCGAAACCAGCGGGATGAAATTGATGGTGTCGAGGGAAGCGCGCCACAGGTAAGCGTTCACCGCCACGCCCGTGCCAGCGTCGGCCTGCTCCTTGGGCTTGGAGCCGAACAGGCCCCCTGGTCCGAAAAGACTGCCGTCCTCGCGCGTCTTGCCGCCGAGGCCCTGGTTGATCTGGCGTTTGACGTCGCCCGCCGTGCCGTGGCGTCGTTCGTCCTCCCTGACCGCGTCCGGATTGCCGCAAGCCGACAGGCCGAGGCTCAGCAAACCAGCACAAATTACAGCCAGCAGTGTCGAATTGGGCGAACCCGGCATCGCAGCCTTCCTGTCAGGTCTTCCGGTTAGAATATCATAGCGCTTGGCAGCACCTAAAGCGCGGGGCCGCCGGAAACACAAGGGGCGGTATGGCGCAGACCAACAGTTTTTTAAGAATATGATGTTGGTTGTAATAAGAAACTCACGGGTCAATATTATGACCTCGAATTGGCTGGTCTAACCGCAGAATCACCGCATAAATTGTGACAAAGACGCCACAGGTGCGGGGAGAATCGTACACTGGCGCGTCCATTTCTTGACCCCTGTTTGACCTGAGTGTTCAATTAGCGCGGCCGTATTGGCGGGGTCCGTGTGTCGCCGAGTTGTCGGGCTTCCACTTCCGCCAGTCGGACAGGCCTTTTGGTACGTACCAGTCTCTGATCAATGAGAGAGGGAGAATGATGAAAAAGCTTCTACTCGGCTCGACCGCCTTGGTCGTCGGCGGAGTGATGGCCGCCCCGGCCATGGCTGCCGATCCGATCAAGATGGGCGTTGGAGGTTATTACACCTTCTATGCTCTGGCCGGTAATATCAATTCGACCTACGCCTATAACGGGTCGTTCACCAACTACAAGGGTCTCGCCTTCACGCAGGAAGGTGAAATCCACTTCATCGGCCAGACCAAGCTGGACAACGGCACGTCGGTCGGTCTGACGGTCGAGCTGGAAGCGTGGAATCCGAGCTCCGCGACTGCCAATGCGCAGATCGACGAAGCCTTCCTCTTCGCCTTCGGCGACTGGGGCCGTGTCGAGTTGGGCTCCCGCGACGCCGCCTCGTACCGCATGTACTACGGCACGCCGTCGGCGCTGATCGGCTGGGGCGCCATCCAGCACAACCACAACTGGGCCAACGCGTCCGTCATCGCCAACAACAAGGCCTACGGCCGTACGATGGCGACGACGAACACCCCGCAGTGGCAGGACGTCAACCGCATCAACTACTTCACGCCGCGTTTCCAGGGCCTGCAGATCGGTGTCGGCTACGCGCCGAAGCTGAACGCTGCCGCGGGTGCCTTCGGCGCCTCCGGCCCGGGCAACCCGGCCGGCATTTGCGGTTACAACAACGCCACCAACATCAACAACTGCCCCAGCGCCGACTACGCCTGGCAGGACCTGTTCGACGTCGGTGCCAACTACCTGAACAAGTTCGGTGACTTCACCGTCGCTCTGTACGGTGCGTTTGCTTACGCCACGTTCGTGCCCGGCTTCTCGCCGTTCGCGCCCGCGGCCAATCAGGCGACCGGCGCCAACCTCACCAACTGGAAGCAGTGGGTGGTCGGTGCGCAGTTCGGCTACGCCGGCTTCACCATCGGTGGTGCGATCGGCTACGACAACAACGGCGCAGGTGCGAACTACTTCACCGGCGTCGACAACGACACCCGCTTCTACACCGCCGGCATCATGTACGAGACCGGTCCGTGGCAGATGTCGTTCATGTGGGCCGGCTTCTACAACACCAACGGTAACGGCTCGTCGAACATCACGGCGATCGCGACCGGCACGCAGGCTCAGACGTTCAACACGGCCGGCTGCGGCGGTGTCCCGGGCGTCAACAGCACCTGCTTCAACGGCAACCCGGCCACGGCGCTGGTGTTCGGCTCCGAGACCATCAACAAGTGGGAAATCGGCGCCAACTACGCGCTCGGACCGGGCGTGAAGCTCACCGGCGGCGCGATGATGTACACGGCGTCGAGCCCGTCCAACGCCGGCAGCGGCAACAGCTGGGCGTTCCTGCTCGGCATGGACCTGCGCTTCTAGTCGCAGGCTGATCTCGATCAAGCCGGTAACGGCGAAGGGAAGAGCGGGCGAAAGCCCGCTCTTTCTGTTTGGTGTCTCTTTTCAAGAGGTGTTGCCGGGTCGAACCGGGTGCTCATAGATTGAGCCCATGGCCCGTTCGTCCGCCCCGGTGCCCGAGGGTATCAAGCGCATCATCGCCAGTGGTCGCTACGGCGAAGCAGCCGCCTCCCTGCGAAGCCTCGCGGAGCGCGAGCCGTCGGTGGCCATTCTTACCGCCCTGGCCGACATGAACCTCCAGCTGGGTGAGCTTGCGCAAGCGAAGCAGAATGCCCTCGAGGCCGGAGAAGGCGATCCCCGGGACCATGCGGCGCGCGTCCTGCTGGCCCGCGTGCGCGCCGCGCTCGACGAGCCCGGTGCAGCCCTGGCCGATTTCCGTGCGGCCCTCGACCTCGCCCCACCATGGGTGGCGGCTGCGGCAGGCGGTGCGCCACTCGCCGTTCCCGCCCATCAGGCGCTGCACAACCTCGAACAGCTCATCTACATGGAACAGGCCGACAATCTTGCGCCCGGCACGCTGCTGCCGGTCGACGCAGGCTTGCGGGAGATGGCGCAACGCAAGCTCAGTCAGGTCCTCGACAGCCCGGGTGAGATCCCGACGATTCCCCTGGGCGGTCAATACGGTCGGATAATGGCCGATCCGCCGCTCGTGCTGCACGACGAAGCGCCGCCAACCCGTTGCCTCAACCCAAGAGATTGGGGTGACGTCGTCCAGGCTTTCACGGGCGAGGGCAAGGGAATAGCCTGCGTCGACCACCTACTGACGCCCGAAGCGCTCGCTCAGCTGCAGCGCTTCTGCCTGCGATCGACAGTCTGGCGCCGGCCGTATCCGCCCGGCTACATCGGGGCGAATCCCGAATCAGGATTCTTCAGCCCCCTGCTGCTGCAGATCGCGGCCGAGCTGCGCCAAGCCATGCCCGACCTGCTGGGCGAGCATCACCTGAGCTACTGGTGGTCGTTCGTCTGCCAGCATCAGCGGCCAGGCACCGACATTCACGCCGATCAGTCCGACATCAGCCTCAATTTCTGGATCACGCCGGATTCGGCCAACCTGGCGCCAGGCACCGGCGGGCTCGATGTGTGGGACGTCGCCGCGCCCGCCGATTGGACGTTCTACGACTACAATTTCGGTGGCCGGGACATTCACGCCTTCCTGCAGAAGGAAGGCGCGCGGCAGACTTCTTACGCCTACGCCGAGAACCGGGCGTTGGTGTTCAGGGGCTCCATCTTCCACCAGACGGCGGCCACCCGGTTTGCCGAGGGCTTCGAAAATCGCCGGCGCAACGTGACGATGCTGTTCCGGCGCACGCGCGAGTAGACAGCGCGAACGTCAGGCCAATCGACCGACGATGTTGACGAAAAGGGTCGGCATGTAGGTGCGCGAAACCGGCAGGCGTTCGGTCGCCTGCCGAGCGAGCACGGCGCGGTTGTCTTCGTGGTCCAGCACGAGCTGGAACAATCCTTGCTCGACAGCGCCGGACCGCACATCGAGCTCGGGCTTGCCGTTGCGCACGACGCGGTAGGCGACATCCATGCCGACGTCGCCGCCGCTGTAGAACGCCGCCACGATCTCCAGTCGTCCGAACAGTCGCATCAGGCCGCGCACCGAGAAGCGCCACAAATCGTCGGGCGTGGCGTGGAAAGCCTGCGACCACGCCGCCGACACGAACACGTGGCCCCCTTGCCGCAGCAACCCCTCGATGTTGCGCGCCGCGCGCCAGGGATCGCGCGTATGCTCCAGGACATGGCAACACAGCACGAGGTCGAAGGCCTCGTCGCCCAGCCCGGCCTTCAGGCTGGCCGCCGACCCGCAGATGTCGAGCACGCGGTCGACGTTGGCGCCCGCCTCGAGATCCATGCCGACGAAGCGGCAGCGGTCGCCGAACCGCTTGTTCACCATGCTGCGCCAATTGAGGACGTTGCGATCCGACACCAGGGAGCGCGAGCCCACCTGGAGGACACGCGGCATTCGCCGGCCAAGCGACGCCGCGACACGGTCGAGCAGCGCCTCGGTTTCACGGGTGACGGTCGTGCCGACGATGCGCAGTTCCGCCTTGCTGTCCGAAGGGGGCGCTTCGCCGGCCGCGGTCATTCCCGCACCACCAGGATGTGCATGCGTCTCGGCCCGTGGGCGCCGAGCTCGATCGTCTGCTCGATATCGCCGGTGCGGGACGGGCCGGTGATGGTGTTGACGGTTCGCGGCATGCGATCCTTGCCGTAGCGGGCGCGCAGTCGCACCCAGACGTCCTCGTAGCCGCCGACGATGTCGGCTTCCCGCAGCACGACGACATGCGTGTCAGGCAGGAGATTGAGCGTCACCGGGTGCTCGGGCCCCGAGGTCATCACCAGGGTGCCGGTCTCGGCAATGCCGGCGAAGGCCCCGGTGATCGCAACCTGGTCGCTGCCCTCGCCGCGGCCGCGGCGCAGCCCCAGCATCTTCTGGCTGGCCCAGTCGAACCTGTCGAGCGCCGGGCCAGGTGCCATCGCGGCCTCGGCCGGCAGGTTGTTGCGCGCCAGATAGCCGGCGACTTCGCCCGGCACGTCAGCCGCCGCGACCCGCGCCACCGTGGCGTTGTTGGCTTCGGCCCACTGACAGAACAGCGTCACCTTGTCGGGCTGCGGGAGGTCGGCGCGCGCCACTGCCGGACCGCGCGGCGGGTCGGCCAGCCGGCTTTCGACCGCATGGCGCTGGGCGCCGGAAAGCTCGCCGCGATGGAGCGAGCGGCGGATGCCGTTCAGGATGGTGGCCCTGTTTGCCTGATCGACGGCGTCGCTCATGGCCTCTTCCGCTTCCATTGAGCATGGAACGTGCCGCCCGGCGGCGGGGCGGGGAAGTCGCGAAAACGCGTCCAGCCGCCGGCGAGCGGCAGGGTGCCGTAGCGGCCGTCGGCGCGCCCGAACAGGGCGAGTGCGCGGTTGGCCAGTTCTGTCAGGCGCCTGTAGAGCCGTGGTCTGCGGGCGACGAAGCTCCACAGCGCCAGCCCCTGGCGCACGGCCTTGGGCGTGAGATGGCGCTCGAACTCGCGCTCGCGCCAGTGGCGCATGAGGCCAGGCAGGGGAATGCGCACCGGGCAGACGCTTTCGCAGCGTCCGCAGAAGGTCGAGGCGTTGGGCAGGTTGGACGCTTCCTCGACACCGAGGAGCTGCGGCGTCAGCACCGCGCCGATTGGCCCGGGATAGACCCAGCCGTAGGCATGGCCGCCGATCGCTCCGTAGACCGGGCAATGGTTCATGCAGGCGCCGCAACGAATGCAGCGCAGCATGTCCTGCATCTCGGTGCCCAGCACCGAGGAGCGGCCGTTGTCGAGGATGACGACGTGATAGTGCTCCGGCCCGTCGAGATCGCCCGGGCGCTTGGGGCCGGTGTTGAGGGTCGTGTAGGCCGATGATTCCTGGCCGGTCGCCGAGCGTGCCAGCACGCGCAACAGGACGGCAGCATCCTCGAGCGTGGGGATCACCTTCTCGATGCTGGCCAGCACGATGTGCATCCGGGGCAAAGTGTTGGAGAGATCCGCATTGCCCTCGTTGGTCACCAGCATCGACGAGCCTGTCTCTGCCACCAGGAAGTTGGCGCCGGTCAGGCCGACATCGGCATCGAGAAACTTCTGGCGCAGCACGTAGCGCGCCTCGGCGACGAGATCGTTGCGCTCGGTCAGGCGCCTGGTGAAGCCGAGCTTGCCGTGATGCTCCAGGAACGTATCGGCGACCTGGTCCTTGGTGAGATGGACGGCGGGCGCGATGATGTGGCTGGGCGGCTCGTGGCGCAGCTGGATGATGTACTCGCCGAGATCGGTCTCGATCGGCGCGATGCCGAGCGCCTCGAGATGGTCGTTGAGACCGATCTCCTCGGCCACCATCGACTTCGACTTGGCGACGGTCCGCGCGCCCATGCTGCGGCAGAGGTCGGCGATGATGCGCCGGGCGTCGGCGGCGGTCGGCGCCCAATGGACGTGGCCGCCGAGCGCCAGCACCTTGCGCTCGAACTCTTCGAGATAGAAATCGAGGTTGGCCAGGGTATGGTTCTTGATGTCGCGCGCGCGATCGCGCAACGCCTCGAACTCCGGCAACCGTTCGGCCGCCTGTCGACGCCGCTCGGAAAAGCCGACCTTCAGCTTGGCTAGGGAGTCCTGAAGGTTGGGATCGACCAGCGCCGCATGGACGTTGTCCTTGAAGTCGTGGGCGGTCGATTGCATCAGCGCGTCTCCGGTTCGCCGATGGCAGCGAGACCACCCATGTCGGCCAGCACTTCGGCGACATGGCGGACCTTCACCGCACTGCCCTCGCGCTGCAGCTTGCCCGCCATGTTCATCAGGCAGCCGAGGTCGCCCGCCAGCAGCGTGCCCGCGCCGGCGCCGGCGATGTCGGCCGCCTTCTCGCCGACCATGGCATTGGAGATTTCGGGGTATTTCACGCAGAACGTCCCGCCGAAGCCGCAGCAGACCTCCGGCGACTTCATCTCCCGCAGGGTCAGGCCCTCCACGGACTCCAGCAGCCGGCGCGGCTGGCTCTTCACGCCGAGCTCGCGCAGGCCCGAGCAGGAATCGTGATAGGTGACGACGCCGTCGTAGCGCGCCTTGATCGTGGCCACCCCCAGCACGTCGACCAGGAACGCCATCAGCTCGTGACTGCGGCCGGCCAGGTCCTCGGCTCGCGCCTTCATCGCCGGATCGTCGTCGAACAGGCCGGGGTAGTGGTGGCTCAGCATGCCGCCGCACGAGCCCGAGGGGGCTACCACGGCGTCGTAGCCCTCGAAGGCTTCGATGACCTGGGCCGCGATCGTCCGGGCCGTGGCGCGATCGCCGGAATTATAGGCCGGCTGGCCGCAGCAGACCTGCAGGGGCGGGACCTCGACCGTGCAGCCGGCGTCCTCCAGGAGCTTTACGGCGGCGAACCCTACCGACGGTCGGAACAGGTCGACCAGGCAGGTGACAAAGAGCGCGACCCGGCGCGGCTTTTGGGCGGATAATCCAGACACAGGGCCACATTGGCAGCGGCAAAAATGCGGTGCAACGGGCCGTTCCTGGAAAAATTCCATCCGGGGACGGCCATACGGCCGCCCCCGATACTGATCTGACGTCGGGTCAGGCGAGGTCGAAGCGGTCGAGGTTCATCACCTTGACCCACGCCGCCACGAAGTCGCGGACGAACTTCTCGTTCGCATCTCCGGAGGCATAGACTTCCGCAAGGGCGCGCAACTGCGCGTGCGAGCCGAAGATCAGGTCGACGCGGGTGCCCGTCCATCTCACCGCGCCGGTCTTGCGGTCGCGGCCCTCGAACAGGCCGTCGGCATTCGCCGCCGGCTGCCACTCGGTGGCCATGTCGAGCAGGTTGACGAAGAAGTCGTTCGTCAGCGCTCCCGGCCGGCCGGTGAAGACGCCGTGCTTGGACCCGCCGGCATTGATGCCGAGGACGCGCAGCCCGCCGAGCAGGACGGTCATCTCGGGCGCGGTCAGCGTCAGCAGCTGGGCGCGATCGACCAGCCATTCCTCGGCCGACAGGCGCGACTTGCCCCGCAGGTAGTTGCGGAACCCGTCGGCCATGGGTTCGAGCGGGGCGAAGGAGTGGACGTCGGTCTGCTCCTGCGAGGCGTCCGTGCGCCCGGGCGTGAAGGGCACCGTCACGTCGTGTCCGGCGTCCTTGGCGGCCTTCTCGACCGCCGCTGCGCCGGCGAGCACGATCAAGTCGGCGAGGGAGACCTTCTTGCCGCCCGTCAGCGACGCGTTGGCTTCCTTTCGGATCGTCTCGAGCGTCTGCAGCACCTTCGCGAGCTGGGCCGGCTGGTTGACCTCCCAGTCCTTCTGCGGCGCCAGGCGGACGCGCGCGCCGTTGGCGCCGCCTCGCTTGTCGGAGCCGCGGAAGGTCGACGCCGACGCCCAGGCCGCTCCGACCAGTTCGGAGACGGTGAGGCCCGAGGCGAGGATCTTGGCCTTCAGGGCGGCGATGTCCTGATCGCCGATCAGCGGATGATCGACGGCGGGGATCGGGTCCTGCCAGATCAGCTGTTCCTTGGGAACGAGCGGCCCCAGGTAGCGGACGACCGGTCCCATGTCGCGATGAGTCAGCTTGAACCACGCGCGGGCGAAGGCGTCCGCGAACTCGGCGGGGTTCTTATGGAAGCGTCGGGAAATCTTCTCGTAGGCCGGATCGAACCGCAGTGAAAGATCGGTGGTGAGCATGGACGGGCCATGCTTCTTCGACGCATCGTGGGCATCGGGGAACAGGCCGGCGCCGGCGTCGCCCTTTGCCTTCCACTGATGCGCGCCGGCCGGGCTCTTGGTCAGCTCCCACTCGTAGCCGAACAGGTTGTCGAAGAAGTCGTTGCTCCACTTGGTCGGTGTGGTGGTCCAGGTGACTTCCAGGCCGCTGCCGATCTGATCAGCGCCCTTGCCCGACTTGAAGCTCGACTTCCAGCCGAAGCCCTGCTGCTCTATGGGCGCGGCTTCGGGCTCCGGACCGACCAGTGCCGCGTCGCCCGCCCCGTGCGTCTTGCCAAAGGTATGACCTCCGGCAATCAGCGCCACGGTCTCCTCGTCGTCCATCGCCATGCGCGCGAACGTCTCGCGGATGTCACGCGCCGCGGCGATGGGATCGGGCTTGCCGTTGGGACCTTCTGGGTTGACGTAGATCAGGCCCATCTGCACGGCGCCCAGCGGGTTCTGAAGGTCACGGTCGCCGCTGTAGCGCTCGTCGGCCAACCACTTGCCCTCCGGACCCCAATAGATGTCGTCCTCCGGCTCCCACGTATCGACGCGCCCGCCGCCGAAGCCGAAGGTCTTGAAGCCCATGGATTCGAGGGCGACGTTCCCCGTGAGGATGAGGAGATCGGCCCATGAGATCTTGGCGCCGTACTTCTGCTTGATCGGCCAAAGCAGCCGGCGTGCCTTGTCGAGATTGACGTTGTCGGGCCAGCTGTTGAGCGGTGCGAAGCGTTGCTGGCCACCGCCGGCGCCGCCCCGGCCATCGGCGATTCGATAAGTCCCGGCACTGTGCCAAGCCATGCGGATGAAAAGCGGGCCGTAGTGGCCGAAGTCCGCCGGCCACCAATCCTGCGACTGTGTCATCAAGGCACGCAGGTCCTGGATCACCGCGTCGAGATCGAGGCTGTTGAACTCCCGGACGTAGTCGAATGTCGCGTCCATCGGGTTGGACAGGGCGGAATGCTGGTGAAGGACCTGAAGGTCGAGCTGGTTCGGCCACCAGTCGCGATTCGTCGGGGCCCGCCCGCTGCCTGAGAAGGGGCATTTGCTGTCAGTCGCCATGGTCTCTCCAATCGTCTTCGGACTCCTCAATATAGATTGGAATGATTCTAATCAAGGACATCCGCGTCCATTCGAGGCGACGCAGTGCGGTCCCCGCCGGACATCGATGCACGGAGAGCGCAAATTTTTGACGGGGACGAGGCTGTGTCGCGTCCGTGTCGCGGCGGTTGTACTCAGCCGGCTTTGGCTTCCGCCAGCATGTAGCCGACGCCGCGCACCGTGTGGACCTGCACCGTGGCCCCGCTCTCGGCCAGCATGCGGCGCAGGCGATGGATGTAGACCTCGACGGCGTTGGAGCCGACTTCGTCGGTGAGGCCGAAAAGATGATCCTCGAACAGGCGCTTGGGGGCCACGTTCCCGCAGCGCCTGAGCAGGATCTCCAGCACCGCCGTCTCGCGGCTGGAGAACTGGCGCACGGTCCCGCCGACGGTGACCTGCCGCCCCTCGGTGTCGAGCGCCACGTTGCCCATCGTCAGGCACTGGCCGAGGAGGTTGTCGGAGCGGCGCAGCAACGCCCTGAGACGGGCGACGAGCTCCTCCATGGCAAACGGCTTCACCAGATAGTCGTCGGCGCCGGCTCGCAACCCGTCGACCCGGTCGCTGACGCCGTCGCGGGCGGTCAGCACGAGCACGGGTGTCGTCTCGCCGCGGGCGCGCAGTGCGCGCAGCCACGACAGTCCGTCCTCGTCCGGTAGTCCGAGGTCGAGCACGACGGCGGCGTAGCGAATTGTCGCCGCCGCGTGAGTGCCATCGGCGGCCGTCCCGACTGGATCGACGGCGAACCCGCTGCGTTCGAGCCCCGTCACCATGAGGGACACGAGTTCCGCGTTGTCCTCGACGAGAAGGATGCGCATCGATGTGCCTTCCGCCATGTCAGTGCGATGTAACGCATTCTGCCATGGTCGCACAGGTCCGAAGGCCTATCCGTCAGGCTTTCGTAATGTCGCCTACCTAAGTTCCTCGGCCAATGAGCACCCCGATCACCTCGTCCCCGAAGCGCCTGCCCCTCGGCCGCCTGTGGTTTGCCGCCGTCGGCGTGGCGGGTATCGCCGTTGTCGCCGGTTGGATGATGCTGAACACCACTCCCGGCAATGCCTTGATGCGCCCTTCGACGCTGGTCGAAAGTGACGGCGCGTTCCGTCCCAGCGATTCGCAATGGGCGGGATTCCGGTTCGCCATGGTCGAGCCCATGGCCTTCCGCGAGGAGAGGGCCACCGACGGGCGCATCGCCATCAACGAGGACACGACGACGCCGGTATTCTCGCCGTACTCCGGTCGCGTCAGCCGCTTGATCGTCAAGCCGGGCGACTATGTCGAGCGCGGCGCGCCGCTGTTCGCCATCGAGGCGAGCGAGTTCGTGCAAGGTCACAACGATCTCATCACCGCCGTCGCCGGCGTCGAAAAAGCCAAATCCAGGCTCGTGCTTTCTCAGGCCGCCGAAAAGCGCCAGAAGGAGCTGCTGGCAATCCGCGGTGGCGCCCTGAAGGACTACGAGCAGGCGCAATCGGATCTGGTAGCCGCCCAGGGCGACCTGCGCTCGGCCGAGATCACCCTGGCGGCGGTTCGCAACCGGCTGCGCATCCTGGGCCGTAGCGACGAGGAGATTGCCGATCTCGAGAAGCGCGATCGTGTCGGTGCCGAAACCATCGTCGCGGCGCCGATCGCCGGCACCGTCATCCAGCGCAAGGTGGGCTTGGGCCAATACATCAACGCCGGCGCCAACGATCCGGTGTTCACGATCGGCGACCTGTCGACGGTGTGGCTGGTCGCCAACGTACGCGAATCCGACGCACCGCGCATGAAGGTCGGCGCGCCGGTCCACGTCACCGTGCTCGCCTTCCCCGGCCAAGTCTTCAACGCCAAGCTCGACTATGTCGCGCCGGCGCTCGATCCCAACACGCGGCGCCTGCCGGTGCGTGCCGCGGTCAAGAACCCCGACCTCGCGCTCAAGCCCGAGATGTTCGCTTCCTTCCGCATCGTCTCGGGCGACGACCGGTCGATGCCCGCGGTGCCGGCCGATTCCATCGTCTATGAAGGCGCCAATGCCCGCGTCTGGGTAGCGCGGCCGGACAGCAAGACCGTGGTCTCGCGACCCATCGTGGTCGGCGATACGAGTAACGGACTCGTCGAGGTCAAGAAGGGGCTGGACGTCGGCGAGACCGTCGTGACGAGCGGCACGCTGTTCATCGATCGCGCCGCCCGCCGCGATTGACCGCGGCTCGCTCGTCAACGTCAGGTCCGTCGTTCCATGCAGGCCGTCATCGCCAACGCTCTCAGGCAACGCGTCCTGGTGGTCATTCTCGGTATCGTGCTGATGGTCGCCGGCGTGTTCGCCTATCGCACGCTCAACATCGAGGCCTATCCCGACCCGGTGCCGCCGCTGGTCGACATCATCACACAGAATCCTGGCCAGTCGTCGGAGGAGATCGAGCGCTACATCACCGTGCCGATCGAAATCCAGATGGCGGGCCTGCCCTACGTCCAGGCGGTCCGCACGATCTCGCTGTTCGGCCTTTCCGACGTCAAGGTGCAGTTCACCTATGACGTGAGCTACCAGCAGGCCTCGCAGATGGTGGTCAACCGTCTGTCGCAGCTTCCGCCGCTGCCCAACGGCGTGCAGCCGTCATTGTCGCCGACCAGCCCGATCGGCGAGATCTTCCGCTATCGCGTGGTCGGCCCGCCTGGCTACAGCGTCGCCGACCTGAAGACCATCCAGGACTGGCTCCTGCAGCGCCGCTTCAAGGCGATCCCCGGCGTGATCGACGTCACGGGCTGGGGCGGCAAGACCAAGACTTACGACATCACCGTCGATCTCGACCGGCTCCTGGCCTACGGGCTGACGCTGAAGCAGGTGTTGGACGGGCTGAACAACGCCAACATCAATGTCGGCGCCAACACGGTGAATATCGGCTCGCAGTCGGCGATCGTCCGCAGCGTCGGCCAGATCCGCACCATGGACGACATCCGCAACACCATGCTGACGGTGCGCGACGGCTCGCCGGTGCTGGTCTCCGACGTCGCCACCGTGACCGTGGGCAATCAGCCGAGGCTTGGCATCGCCGGGCAGGGCGGCGACGACGACGTGGTGCAGGGCATCGTCCTGATGCGGCGTGGCGCCGAGACGATGCCGACCTTGACCGGCGTGCTGGCCGAGGTCGAAAAGATCAACAACACGGGCGTGCTGCCGGCCGGGGTGCGTATCGTGCGGATCTACGACCGCAGCGCCCTGGTCGACATCACCACCCACACCGTGCTGCACAACATGGTGATGGGCATCGTCCTGATCTTCCTGATCCAATGGCTGTTCCTGGGCGACCTGCGCAGTGCGCTGATCGTGTCGGCCACCATTCCCTTCGCGCTGCTGTTCGCCGTGGTCATCCTGGTCCTGTCGGGCGAGTCGGCAAACCTGCTGTCGATGGGCGCCATCGACTTCGGCATCATCGTCGACGCCACGGTCATCATGGTCGAGAACATCTATCGCCACCTGTCGGAAGTCGGCCGCGCCGAAGCCCGTGCGGTGCGGCTTGCACCGGAAGGCCTTGACGGCAAGCTGGCGACGATCTTCCATGCCTCGACCGAGGTAACGCAGGCGATCTTCTTCTCGGCCACTATCATCATCGCAGGCTTCTTGCCCTTGTTCACCCTGTCGGGCGTCGAAGGCCACATCTTCGGCCCGATGGCCCGCACCTACGCCTACGCCCTGTCGGGTGGTCTCTTGGCCACCTTCACGATCTCGCCCGCGCTCGCCGCCATGCTGTTGCCGGAGAGGGTGAGCCACGCCGAGACACGTGCGGTACGCGCTCTCCATCGCGGCTACGACCGGCTGCGCGACATCGTCCTCGTCCGTCGTCGCACCACCGTCGCTGCGGGCGTGGGCGCCGTCGCTCTCGCTGTCCTCGCCGGCAGCACCATCGGCCTGGAGTTCCTCCCCAAGCTCGAGGAGGGCAACATGTGGATCCGAGCCGTCATGCCGGCCTCGATCTCGCTGGAAGCGGGCAACGACTACGCCAACCGCATGCGTCGGCTGATCAAGAGCTTCTCCGAGGCCGAGACGGTGATCTCCCAGCACGGCCGGCCCGACGACGGCACCGACTCGACGGGCTTCTTCAATGCCGAGTTCTTCGTCCCACTGAAGCCCTTCGATCAGTGGCGCAAGGGCCTCGACAAGGATGGGCTGATCGCCGAGATGAACGAAGCATTGACCAAGGCCTTTCCCGGCGTGGACTTCACCTTCTCGCAGTACATCCAGGACAACGTCCAGGAAGCAGCGTCGGGCGTGAAGGGCGAGAACTCGGTCAAGGTCTACGGGCCGGACCTCGAGACGCTGGGCAAGGTCGCCGACGACATCAAGAACGCCATTGCCACCGTGCCCGGCATCACCGATCTCGCCGTGTCGGCATCGCTCGGCCAGCCGACCATCAAGATCGACATCGATCGCGCCAAGGCGGCACGCTACGGCCTCGCCCCCGGCGACGTCAACGCTACCGTGCAGGCGGCGATCGGCGGCCAGGCGGCGGGTGACGTCTACGAGAACGGCAGCGATCGCCACTTCCCCATGATCGTCCGCCTTGCGCCGCGCTATCGCGAGAACATCGAAGCGATCAAGCGCATCCCGGTCGGCGTGCAGAGCAACAGCGGCGTCACCCAAGTGCCGCTCAGCGAGCTCGCCACCGTCGAGCTCGTTTCGGGCGCCTATTACATCTACCGCGAACAGCAGGAGCGCTACGTCCCGGTGAAGTTTTCCGTACGTGGCCGCGACCTCGGCAGCGCCATCCTCGAAGCGCAGGACCGCGTGGCGGAGAAAGTCAGTATCCCGGGCGGCTATCGCGTCGAATGGGTCGGTGAGTTCGGCAACCTCAAGAATGCACTGCAGCGGCTGGCAGTCGCCGTGCCGATCGCCATCGGCCTGATCTTGCTGCTGCTGTTCACCAGCTTCGGATCTCTGCGCGACACGTTGCTGGCCGGCAGCGCTATTCCCATGGCGTTGGTCGGCGGCGTTTTGGCGCTGTTCGCGAATGGCATGCCGTTCAGCATCTCGGCCGCTATCGGCTTCGTCGCCCTGTTCGGCATCGCCGCCATGAACGGCATCATGGTCGTCGGCTGCTACAACCGCCTGATCGACGCTGGCCGCGCGCCGGAGAACGCCTTGATCGAGACATGCTCGGTGCAGATGCGGCCCGTGCTGATGACCTGTGCGGCGGCTTGCGTCGGCCTGCTGCCGGCCGCCTTCTCGACGGCGATCGGCAGCCAGGTGCAACGGCCGCTGGCCGTCGTCGTGGTCGGCGGCACGTTGCTGGCGCCGTTGCTGTTCCTCACCGTGCTGCCGGCAGCGATCGGACTTTTCTCACGGCGTGTGATCCGGCGGACGGCGCCGGCGCCCGGTGTGGCGGAGGTCCACTGATGGCACGCGTGCGTTCTGCCACTTTCCTGGTGCTGATGGCATCGCTCGGCGGCTGCATGGTCGGCCCCGACTTCAAGACGCCCGAGCCGCCGCCGACCAATCGCTATCTGCCCGAGGAAGGCGCGACCCTGAACCTCGTCTCGGCCGGCATCTCGGGCGGTGAGGCCCAGCGTGTGGTGCAGGACCTCGACATCCCGAGCCAGTGGTGGACAGTCTTCCAGTCGCAGCAGCTCAACGGGCTGATCGAGCGCTCGCTCCGGGCCAATCCCGACATCAAGTCCGCCGTCGCGGCCCTGAAGGTGTCGCAACAGACGGCACGAGCCCAGCGCGCGACGCTGTTTCCCACCGTCGGTCTGGCCGGCACGGCTGCGCAGACACAGGCGCCCACCGTCCTGTCGGCCCCGACGGCCGACGGCAACTTCGTGTTCGGCCTATTCACGGCGCTGCTCAACATCACCTACTCGGTCGACGTCTGGGGTGGCACGCGGCGCGGCATCGAATCGGCCGAGGCGCAGGCCGAAGGGCAGTGCTTCCTGCTCGAGGCGGCCTATCTCACGCTCGCTTCCAACGTGGTGGTGGCGGCGATCACCGAGGCATCGCTGCGCGCCCAGGTCCAGGCGACCCAGCGAATCATAGCCGCCCAGCGCGAGACGCTCGGCATCCTGCAGGGCCAGGCGGGGCTGGGTGCCATCACCGGTGCCGATGTGGCCGTCCAGGAGACGGCGCTGGCGCAGGCTGAAGCCACGCTGCCTCCCTTGCAGAAGGCGCTGGCGCAGCAGCGCAACCTGCTCGCCACCCTGACCGGCAGCTTGCCCAGCACCGCGCTTGCCGAGAACTTCCAGCTCAACGACCTGAAGCTGCCGGCCGACCTGCCGCTCAGCCTGCCGTCGCGACTGGTCGAGCAGCGGCCCGACATCCGCGCCGCCGAGGCCAACGTTCATTCGGCCTCGGCGCAAGTCGGCGTGGCCGTGGCCGCCCAGTTGCCGCAGATCAACCTGTCGTCGTCGGTAGGCTCGCAGGCGCTGACGCTGGGTACGCTGTTCAGCCCGGCGGTTGGTCCGGCTTACAGCGTCGTCACCGGCGGTATCATGCAGACGCTGCTCGACGGCGGCGCGCTGCAGGCCAAGAAGCGGGCCGCACAGGCTGCACTCGAGCAGGCCCAAGCGCAGTACGAATCGACAGTCCTCACCGCCTTCCGCAACGTCGCCGACACGTTGCGCGCGCTCGAGTACGACGCGCTGGCGCTGAAGGCGACCGCGACGGCCGAGCAGGCGGCGGCGACCAGCCGCAACATCGCACGCCGTCGGCTCGATGTCGGCGACACGACCTACGTCGTCGTGCTCATTGCCGAGCTCACCTACCAGCAGGCGTTGTTGGCGCGCATCCAGGCGCAGGCCAATCGTCTCATGAATACTGCGGCGTTGTTCCAGGCGTTGGGCGGCGGCTGGTGGAACCGCGACGAACCGACGAACCCTGCGCAGCGCACGGTGTGCAGGCCGCCGAAGGCGCAGCGACCGGCAAGTCAGTAAGGTGTAAGCCACGTGTCGTAAGAGACCTGTAAGGGCCAACGCCGTTAGCGACGGCGGGCATCCAGGCAGGTCACGATATGCAGGCAATTATCGGCGCAGCTCTCCGCCAGCGCATCCTTGTGATGATCCTGAGCGCGGCGATGATCGCGTGCGGCCTGTTTGCTTACAAAAACCTGAATATCGAAGCCTACCCGGATCCGGTGCCGCCGTTGGTCGACATCGTGACGCAGAATCCCGGCCAGTCGTCCGACGAGATGGAACGCTACATCACGATCCCGATCGAGGTGCAGATGGCCGGGCTGCCCTTCGTGAAGTCGATCCGCACCATCTCGCTGACCGGCCTGTCGGACGTGAAGGTCCAGTTCACCTACGACCTGAGCTACGCCCAGGCCTCGCAGATGGTCATCAACCGCCTGTCGCAGCTCGGTCCGTTGCCCAACGGCGCACAGCCGATCATCTCGCCGACCAGCCCGATCGGCGAGATCTTCCGCTACCGGGTGGTCGGGCCCACCGGCTTCACCGTCACCGACCTCAAGACCATCCAGGACTGGATCCTGCTGCGCCGCTTGAAATCGGTGCCGGGCGTGATCGACGTCACGACCTGGGGCGGCAAGAGCAAGACCTACGACATCACCGTCGATCTCGACAAGCTCCTGGCCTACGGCGTCACGCTGAAGCAGGTGATGGATGCGCTGGCCGGCGCGAACATCAACGTCGGCGCCAACACCATCAATCTCGGTCCGCAATCGGCGGTGATCAGGAGCGTCGGCCAGATTCGCACCATGGACGACATCCGTCACACCATGCTGACGGTGCGCGACGGCGCGCCGGTGCTGGTGTCCGACGTCGCGACCATTTCGGTCGGTCACGAACCCCGGCTGGGCGTCGCCGGGCACGACGACGACGACGATGTCGTGCAGGGCATCGTGCTGATGCGGCGCGGCGCCAAGACGATGCAGACCCTGCGCCTGGTCGAGGCCGAGGTCGACAAGATCAACAGTTCCGATCTGCTGCCTCCCGGCGTGCGCATCGAGCGCATCTACGACCGCAGCGTGCTGGTCGACATCACCACGCGCACCGTGCTGCACAACATGGTGATGGGCGTGGCGCTGATCTTCGCCATCCAATGGCTGTTCCTGGGGGATCTGCGCAGCGCGCTGATCGTTTCGGCGACGATTCCCTTCGCCCTGCTGTTTGCGGTGGTGATCCTCGTGCTGAGTGGGGAGTCCGCGAACCTGCTGTCGATGGGCGCCATCGACTTCGGCATCATCGTCGATGCCACGGTGATCATGGTCGAGAACATCTTCCGCCACCTCGCCGAAGCAGGCGCAGGCCATCGGCCCAGCTACACGCAGCCGACGCCGCGTGGAATGACCGGCAAGATCGCCACGATCTATCACGCCTCGGGCGAGGTCATGCAGGCGATCTTCTTCTCGGCCACCATCATCATTGCGGGCTTCCTGCCGCTGTTTACCCTGTCGGGCGTCGAAGGCCACATTTTCGGCCCTATGGCCAAGACCTACGCCTACGCCCTGTCCGGCGGCCTTTTGGCCACCTTCACCGTCTCGCCGGCATTGGCCGCACTTCTCCTGCCGGAGAAGGTGTCCGAGGCCGAGACCATCATCGTTCGAGGCCTGCGCCGGCTCTATCGGCGCGTCGTCGTCTTCGTGCTGGCGCGGCGCGGGGTGACGGTCACGGCCGGCCTCGTCCTGATGGTTGGGGCCGGCCTGGCGGCAAGCACGGTCGGGCTGGAATTCCTGCCCAAGCTGGAAGAGGGCAACATATGGCTGCGTGCGGCGCTGCCGCCGTCGGTATCGCTCGACGAGGGCAACGCCTACGCCAACCGCATGCGCCGGCTGGTGAAAAGCTTCCCCGAGGTCGAGACGGTGATCACCCAGCACGGCCGGCCGGATGACGGCACCGATCCCGACGGCTTCTCCAACGTCGAATTCTTCGTGCCCCTGAAGCCGTTCGACACCTGGCGCAAGGGACTTTCCAAGGACGACCTGATTGCCGAGATGGGCAGCGTGCTGCGCAAGACGTTCCCAGGCGTCACCTTCGCCTTCTCGCAGTACATCCAGGACAACGTCCAGGAGGCGGCCTCGGGCATCGATGCCGAGAACGCCATCAAGATCACCGGGCCCGATCTCGCGACCCTGCGCAAGATCGCCGTAGAGATCCGCAGCGTGCTGGAAAAGATCCGCGGCATTACCGACATCCAGGTACCGCCGCTGCTCGGCCAGCCGACCATCCGCATCGACATCGACCGCCAGAAGGCCGCACGCTACGGCCTGTCGCCGGGCGACATCAACGCCACCATCCAGGCGGCCGTCGGCGGCCAGGTGGCGGGCGACCTTTATGAGGAAGGCAGCGATCGTCACTTTCCCATGTTGGTGCGGCTCGCGCCGCGCTACCGGGAGAACATCGAGGCGCTGAAACGCATCGCCATCGGCGCGACCGGCGCTGCCGGCACCGTCGTGCAGGTGCCCGTGGCCGAGGTCGCCAATGTGGGGCTGACCAGCGGCGCCTTCTACATCTACCGCGAGCAGCAGGAGCGCTACATCCCGGTCAAGTTCTCGGTGCGCGGCCGCGATCTCGGCGGCGCCGTGCTGGAGGCCCAGCAGAAGGTCGAGCAGGAGGTGAAGCTGCCGGGCGGCTACCGCCTCGACTGGGCGGGCGACTTTGCGAACTTCGAGAGCGCCATCGCGAGGCTGTCCGTTGCCGTGCCGATCGCCATCGCCGTGATCCTGCTGCTGCTCTATGTCAGCTTCGGCTCGCTCACCGACACGCTGCTGGCCGGCAGCGCCATCCCGATGGCGCTGGTCGGCGGCATCTTCGGCCTCTTCCTGGCCGACATGCCGTTCAGCATCTCGGCGGCTATCGGCTTCGTCGCCCTGTTCGGCATCGCCGCCATGAACGGCATCATGGTCGTCGGCTGCTACAACCGCCTGATCGAATCGGGCATGGAACGGGAGCAAGCGCTCAGCGCGACCTGCGACCAGCAGATGCGGCCCGTGCTGATGACCTGCGTGGCCGCCTGCGTCGGCCTGATCCCGGCGGCGTTCTCGACCGCCATCGGCAGCCAGGTTCAGCGGCCGCTCGCCGTCGTCGTGGTCGGCGGCACGCTCTTGGCGCCTATCCTGATCCTGACGGTTTTGCCCGCCGCCCTCGGCATCTTCTCGCGACGCCGGCCGGAGGCGCCGACGGCGATCGACAGGATGGCGAAGGCGTAAGGATCGCGCTCAAAGGACAGCGGGCCTCAAGGCCCGCTGTGCCTCGAGGGCTAACTCTTGTTCGGTACCAGAACGATCGCCCGGCCGCCGCTGTTCATGCGGCCGGCCCAGTCGGCGGCCAGCGTGCCGCCGCCGAAGAAAACGTCGCCACGCGCCGGTCCCTGGATCGCCGCGCCGGCATCCTGGGCGATGGTCAGGCGGCGATAAGGCTCCGTGGCGCCGGCTTTGCGCGCCACCGGGCGTACCGTGTCGATCCAGATGGGCGTGCCGTAGGGCGTGAAGGCGGTGTCGATGGCCATGCTGCGCTGGGGCGTAAGCTGCACGCCCTCGGCGCCGACGGCGCTCTGGGTGCGCGTGTCCTTGAAGAAGATGTAGCGCTCGTTCTTCCGCATCACGTCGCGCGCCTGCGCCGGGTGACGCTTCAGCCAGTCGCGGATGGCAGGCCAGGTCGCCTGCTCCTTGCTGGTGAACACGCCCATCTCGAGCAGGACATTGCCGATCGCCGTGTAGGGCCGGTTGTTGGACCCGTCGAATCCGAGATTGATGGTGCCGCCTTCCGCGAGCTGGACGCGGCCGCTGCCCTGGACCTGGACCTCGAACAGCGCCACGGGGTCCTGCACATAGGCGATCTCCAATCCCTTGCCTTTGAGCGCACCCTGCTCGATCTCGGCGCGCGTGTAGAAGGGCTTGTCGGTGAGATCGGTCGGCCGGCGGTAGACCGGCACGGTGAACAGCCGCGACGGCGCCTTGCTGCCGCGCATGTCGGGCTCGAAGTACCCGGTGAACCTGCCGGGCACCTGGACGACCAGCGGCCGGAAATTCTCCTCGAAAAAGGCGCGCGACGCACGATCGTCGCCCGCCTTCACCGTCGCCGCCGAATCGCAGATCTTCTTCCATTCGACCGGCGTAATCGTCTTGAAGCCGCCGTCGGTCGCAATCTTGGTGTCCGGCCCGGCCGTCAGCTTGGGACAGGAGCGGCGGAACGAGGCCAATGCCTCGGCATGCTTGTCGTCGGCCCAGCCGGCAATCTCGTTGAAGGAGATGGGCGCCATCGCGACCCGCTGCTCGTTCCGCGGCCCCGTGCCGTCGGCGCAGGCAGCCAGCAGGCCGGCCGCGGCCAGCCAAGCCGCGACGCCGGACAGGACGGTCCAGCGCATGGTCGAAAGAGCCTCCCTCAGCCTTCGCTTTCCGTCTTCACCAGCAGCCAGTTCGGATCGCTGGACTTGGTGTCGCGACGGAATGTCCAGAGATCGATCACCTTCTGCACCTCGTTGGGATTGCCATCGATGATCTGGCCTTCGGCATTGCGCAGGACGTTGATCTGCTCGCTGACGAAGCGGACGGTGACGACGGCGTTGGTGCCCTGCAGCTCGGCACCGGAGATGTCGGAAGCCTCGAACCCGATGAGGGTCGTCTCGGCCTTCTCATTGCGCTCGACGCGACCGCGGATGGCCGCTTCGAAGCTCGCAAAGGTCGGCCCGTCGAGCAGCGGACGAAGAGTGCTCGTGTCGCCCTTGGCAAAAGCTTCGACGATGGCCGTGAAGGCGGCGCGCGCCCCGGCGGTGAAGCCCAGCGGTTCGAAGCCGGGATCGGCGCTGCGAATGGCGGAGATGCCGGCGGTCGCGGTCGGCAGCACGGTGGCGCGGATGCCGCCCGGCCCGCTGGTGGCGATCGTCGGTCGCGGCGGCGGCGCATTGGCCGTCGGCAGCGGCACGACGTTGTCGTTGCCCTGGTTGGCAGGCGCGTCGCCGACCCGCGGCGACGCGGTCGGTGGGGCCGGCGGCGTGAACGGATCGCGCGCCGGCGGGCGCTCGTTGCCCGTGCGCTTGCCGAGGACGGAACGCAGCCGCAGGATCAGGAAGACTGCGACCAGTCCGATGAGGATGATGTCGTAGTTGTTACCCACGATGGCGCTCCGCCATACCCGTTCTTGAAGCGTTGCAAATTACATAGGCCCCGAATGGGGAAAGGGCAAGGCAACGCCGGCCCGGGCGCCGCTGTCACCTGGCCAGGACCACGACATCGACCGGGTCGCCGACGCCGGCCACCGTCCGGGCGGGCCGGCGCTCGCGTGTCAACGGTGCGACATAACCTTGCCGCTCCGCCAATTGGTAGGTCCGGGCATCGGTTAAAGCCCGTGTTTTCTCGTCTTTATTGTGCTTTTCGAGCTTGGCGGCGAAATTTACAGCATCGCCGATCACTGTGAATTCCAGCCGCTCGCCATCGCCGACGGCGCCGAAAATGACGCGACCGGACGCCACAGCCAGCCCGATCGAAAGTGGCGCCAATCCGGCCGCCTGGCGTTCGCTGGCCCAGCGCTCGGCGGCGTCGAGCACGGCATCGGCGGCGCGCACGGCGTCCGCCGCAGCAGTAGTCGACGCGGCCACGGCGCCGAACGAGGCGAGGATGCCATCGCCCAGGAACTTGTCGATGCTTCCGCCGTTGCCGACGATCGCCCGGCAGACGCGGCTCTGGTAGTCCTGCAGCAGCTTCATGACCTGATCGGGCTGGAGGTCGATCGCAAGCCGCGTGAAATCCCGCAGGTCGACGGTCAGGATGGCGGCGTCTCGCAGCTCGCCCTCGCCCGCCTTGATCGTCATGGCGGCGCTGCGGATGCGGTCGGCGACACCGGGATCGAAGAAGCGCGCGAGGTCGCGGGCCGCCGCTCCTTCGCTGACCGAGCGCACGAGCAGATGGCGAGCCCGCGCGATGGCGACGGCCAGCACCGCCGTCGTCAGCAGGATGGCCAGGAGCTTCTCGACCTCCGCCTGGATCAGGAAGGCGTTCGAGGTCATGTATTCGACGAAATCGGTGGTCTCGTTGGGCGGTCCGCCGCGGCCGCCCAGGGCGTAGAGGATCAGGGCGAGCCATCCCAGCGCCGCCATCAGGCCGGCAAAGATCACGAAACGCGCTTCGAAGCGCAGCGCCCGCAGCGCGATGAACAGGAACACGTAAAGCAGCGCCGGCGCCTTCAGGTAGAAGACGGCCGACTGGGCGTACTTGTAGTGCAGGAAGTAGATCAGCCCCATCAGCAGGGCCATATCGACGCCGACCGAGACGTAGAGCAGCCACTCCGGCAGGGCCCGCCGATAGGCAAGCACCAGGCGAGCCAGCGAGAACAGGCTGTACAGGACGAAGACGTCGGTATCGAAAGAATAGTCCTGCTGCACCACGCCCGTCGCCATGCTGGTGGTCTCGTAGGCGACGAACAACAGCGCGACCAACGCCAGCTCGGCCCAGCCGATCAGGATCTCGCTCTGCTGCTGCTGCAGGCGGATGGCGTCGCGCACGCGCTCGGGCAGGCGCTCCATGCCGGCGGTGCCGAGCAACCGGCCGCTGAGGCGGCCGAGCATCAGCGCTTTTCGAGCCAGAGGCTGGCCGGCAGGGCATCGTCGGGGCGCGGCAGGCGCGCCCCCACCGCCGAGGCCCGTCGGTCGGTCATCCGCCGCGCGGCCCAGGCGCTGGAGAATAGCGGCCGGTAGGCGCCCGTCGTCAGCATCGGCACCACACCCTGCTGCTCGTTGTAGGCGCGCCAGCCCCAGATCGCCGGATAGTCGAACGGCAGGAAGATGTCGTGGATATGCACCAGCGTGCCGGCCGGCGCTGCCGGCAGGACACGATTCAGCAGGATGTCGGCGTCGCTGCCCGGCATCAGGATGTGGCTGGAATCGATGAACAGCGCATCGCCTGCCCTCAATATCCCGAAGAGGTCGGACGGCGCGGCCTGCAGGGTCGAGGACACGACGCGCACGCCCGGCAGGTCGATGATGTCCGCCCGGGGCGCCGGATCGACGGCAACGATCTCGCCCAGGCCGCCCAGCGCCTTGGACAGCACGCGCGTCGAATGGCCCGAACCGACCTCGATGATGTGCTGCGGCTTGCGCTGGCGCACCAGGGCGTAGGCGACGGCGGCATCGAGCGAGGGGAACCAGGATTGGTCGAACAAGCCCCTCAGGCCCTCGAGCTGCGGGGCCTGGGCATCGACGGCGTCGAGCACGCCGTCGAAGGTGCCCGTCGCTTCCTCGAACAGCTGTTCGATCGCCGGATAGGGGGGCTGGGCGCCGGGCGGCGGCAGCAACGGCGCGTAGCGGTGCGGGATGAACCAGCCGCGCGGCTTCAGGCCGAGCACGGTCGGCAATCCCAGCTTCAACCGCCGCCACCGGCCGCGCAGGCTGGGTCTGCTCATGCTGTAATTCTCACGGACTGAGTGTCAGCCCTTCATGGGCGACGATCGCGCGCGGCAAGCCATTGGCGACGGTGCCGGGTCGGGCCGCCGCCGCCTCGCGCGCCACGCCGTCCATGAAGGCGTCGTCGTGGCTGGGATCGTGATGGAAGATGACGAGCGTGCCAACGCCTGCGGTGTCGGCCACCCGCATGCCCTCCTGCCAGGTCGAATGGCCCCAGCCCTTGTAGCGGGGGTATTCGGCATCGGTGTAGCTCGAATCGTAGATCATCAAGTCGGCGCCGCGGCACAACTCGACGATGGTCGCATCGAGACCGTCGCCGCGCTGCTCGGTGTCGGTGATGTAGCAGATCGACTTGCCGCCATACTCGACACGATATCCCGTGGCGCCCTGAGGATGATTGAGCGGTGCGGTGCGCATCGTCATGTCGCCACAGGCGAGTGTCTGACCGCTCTTGAATTCGTTGAACTCGACCCGTGCCTGGAAGACCTCCAGCGAGACCGGGTAGAGCGGGGCCTGCATCAGGTTGCTCACGACCTTCTTCAAGGTATGGGGTGCCTGGAGGTGCCCGGCCCACAGCCGGACCGAATTGCGCTTTTCGAACAGCGGCGAAAAGAAGGTGAGGCCACTGATGTGGTCGAGATGGGTGTGCGTGAAGTAGATGTCGATGTCGATCGGCGCCTGGCGCGCGAGTTCCAGCCCCAGGGGCCGGATGCCCGTGCCGGCGTCGAAGATCAGGCGGCGGCCGCCGGCAGTGACCTCAAGGCACGAAGTGTTACCGCCATAGCGCGTGTATTCGGCGCCGGAGCAGGAAATCGAGCCTCGCACTCCCCAGAACCGTACTTTTAGACCATTCGCCAATGCGACCTTCCTCGGGCGCGCAGACTCCACGGGGCGACTGCCGCCGTCAACCGAGCCAAAGTCGCGCCGATGGCCGGTTGGGTGCAAATATGACCGTATACCCGAGTTCGCGGCAGATGGATGGATTAATCACGCTTTCTTGCATGGGTCGGTAAAGTCGCCGATTCGTGCGCGTTGCTTGCCGGCCGGTTCGGAGCAATACTTTTGTCATGGAAATCGAAAACCAAGCTGCCCATGCGATCGTCCAGCCGCCCATGCGCAAGGCGAAGTTCGCCATCGGCCAGGTGGTGAAGCATCGCATCTACCCCTTCCGCGGCGTCATTTTCGATGTCGACCCGGTGTTCGCCAATACCGAGGAGTGGCTGGCGTCGATCCCCGAGGAGGTGCGTCCGCGCCGCGACCAGCCGTTCTACCACCTGTTGGCCGAGAACGCGCAGACCACCTACGTGGCCTACGTCTCCGAACAGAACCTGCTCCCCGACGAGACCGGCAAGCCAGTGTCGCACCCGCAGGTGCCGCAGTTCTTCAAGGAGCTGAAGCGCGGCCACTACG
>JAEWIV010000463.1 GCA_023386865.1 Pseudomonadota bacterium | reverse complement strand
TGTCGGTGCGCTTCCTCAACGAGCCGGTGGGGCGCCGACGCTGGGCCGCGGTCTGCGTCGGCTTCGTCGGCGCCCTGATCGTGGTCCGGCCGGGGCAGGCTCATTTCGACTGGCATGCGCTGCTGATCGTCGGCAGCACGCTGTGCAGTGCCTTCTACCAGCTCTTCTCGCGGCGTTATGGCCCCGGTGAGCGCGCCGATGCCTCGGCGACGCTCGCGACGATCGTCGGCACGGTGGCCGCCGCGCCTTTCGTACCGATGGAATGGGTGACGCCTGTCTCCGCATGGCACTGGGTCCTGATGGCCGGCATGGGAGTCATGGCGGGCGTCGGCCACTACTTCGTGACCATCGCCTACAGCCAGGCCCCAGCCGCCGTCATCGCACCATTCAACTACCTTCAGTTGGTCGGCGCCGCCTTGCTGGGATACGTGCTTTTCGGTGATCTGCCCGACTTCTGGAGCTGGGTCGGCGCCGGCGTGATCGTGGCTTCCGGCCTCTATATCGGCCATCGCGAACGCATCCGGCATCGCCTGTCGCAACAATCGCCGAAGGCATGATCATCTGACTCACGATCGATTCGTTCGAAAGGCAATCTCCACATGGCCGATGTTCTGGTGGTAGGGGCGGGGCCGGTCGGTCTCACCATGGCAAGCGAGCTCGCGCGGCACGGCGTGAGCTGCCGCATCGTCGATCGTCGCGCCGAGCCGCTGCCGTACTGTCGCGCCATCGGCGTGACGCCGCGCACGCTCGAAGTGTGGGACGACATGGGCATCGCGCGGGAAATGATCGACGCCGGCGTGTGGATCGACGGAATGCGGTCTGTCAGCCATGGGCAGCTGCAGCCCGATGCCTATCTCGACCTTGCCGACCTGCCCTATTCGGAGCTGGGCCTGCCGCAGTACGAGACCGAGCGGCTGCTGACGCATCATCTCGGTCGCCTTGGCGTTTCGGTGGAGCGAGGCACGTCTTTCCGGGCACTGGAGCAGGACGAGAGCGGCGTGAGCGTGGGGCTCGAGAAGGATGGCGTTCTGGAGCAAGCGCGCTTCCGTTACGTCGTCGGCTGCGATGGTGCCCACAGCGCCGTGCGGCACGCGTTGGACATCGCCTTCGAGGGCGAAGCTTTTCCGATGCTGTTCATGCTGGGCGACGTGCATATCGACTGGCAGCTGCCGCGCGGCATGGCGCTGCGGGCGGTGCGGCCGGTCGAGAATGCCGCTCCCGACATGTTCATCGCCATTCCATTGCCGGAGCCTGGTCGCTACCGGGTCTCCATGCTGGCGCCCGCGCGGCTGGCGCCTGCAGGCGGCACCGATCACGGCATCCAGTCCGAGGCGGGCGGACCCGAGCTCGCCGATTTGCAGGCGATCGCGGACGACCTGCTGCCCGACAAGCCTCGCCTCGCCGACCTGCGGTGGTCGTCGACGTTCCGCATCAGCATGCGGCTGGCGGCGGCCTATCGGCGCGGCCGGTGCTTCATCGCCGGCGACGCCGCGCACATCCATCCCCCGACCGGCGGGCAGGGCATGAACACCGGCATCCAGGACGCCTACAACCTCGCCTGGAAGCTCGGTCTGGTGCTGGCCGGCACGGCCTTGCCGCGTCTGCTCGACAGCTACGATGCGGAGCGGCGGCCGGTCGGCGCGGACGTCTTGGCGCGTACCCGCGCTGCGAGCGAGGGGTATGGCCGGGAGAAAGGTCGGACAGCGAACCATCTGGCCGACACACAGATCCTGGTCGCCTACCGCGGGACGGGCTGGGTGCGGGACGATGGCGGCAAGGCCACCGCCGGTCCGTCGGCCGGCGAACGGGCGCCGGACGCCGCAGGTTTGCGCCGCCACGGCGTGGGATTTCCGCTTCGCCTGTTCGACATCCTGCGTGGCACCGAGCACGTCCTTGTCGTTCATCATTCAGCGGGCGAGACCGCCGACCTGGCGGCCTTTGCGCGCCGGCTGCTTGCGGATTGTCGCCTGCCGCTGAGAGTCGTCGGCATCGCCAGGGCGGACGATGGGATCGGCCAAGCGGGCATCGCGTCCTACCGTGACGCAGATGGTTCGTTCGCGAAGGCCTATGGTGCCCCGGAGGCGGCGTTTCTCGTGCGGCCGGACGGATATGTCGGCTGGCGTGCGTCCTCCTATCGGGAGCCGGGCATGCTGTCGTACATCGGCGGACTGCTGCGGTGATCGTGCCCTGCAGGTTCTCCTGCGGCCTCAGGAACTGGCCGGGTCGACGACGGGAATGGGCGGCGCTTCGCTGGCGGCGACGTCGCGTTCGGTCTTGCCGATCAGCGCCAGCAGGCGCAGCGCCTCGCGTTCGACCTCCGGCCCGCAGTCGGTGCAAAAGGCGGTGACGTAGCTCGCAGCATCCCGGATGATGGGGTCGACGTCGCTTTGCTCCAGCACGCCGCGCTTCAGCAGCGCCTCGACCAGGGAGGCCGACATGGCGAGGCCGGCGAGAGCCTGGGCGGCAGGTATTGCGTCGGCCATTGTGCCTTCCCTCGAACGATGGTGCTGCATCAACGGATCGCTGAGTGCCGGGTTGCAGTGCTTCCCGACAGCCCGGCTGATTTCGTCGGCAGGCCGCGATTGTTCGCCGCCGGCATCGCTGGCGGCGCGATCGGGCTCGTCGTCTCGGGCGCATCAAGGGCTGCAGCGAGCTCATCAAGGCGGACAGGGTGAGGGGGCGTCGGCGGCGGAGCCCTACGCCCTGCGCGGCCATCGCGCTGCGGCAGCGGCCGGCATGTCGCGCACATGGGTGAAGCGGCGAAACCCGCCGCAGCACGGCGTGCTGCGACGGGAGCCGGGTCGGCGGCTGTTACTGCACGACGATCTGAACGCGGCGGTTCTTCTCGTTCTTCGTCTGGTCCGGCGTGTCGATCAGCAGGCCGCTTTCGCCGCTGCCGGTGACGGTGATGGCCTGCGGCGCGATGCCGTTGCGCGTCAGAGCGTCCTTCACCGCGTTGGCTCGCCGCAGCGAGAGCTGCTGATTGTAGGCCGGGTTGCCCTCGGTATCGGTGTAGCCCGTGACGACCACCCGCGCGTTCGGCGTGGACTTCGCGACATTGGAAGCCTCGCCGATCGTCGTCGAGCTCTGTTGCGACAGGGTCGTGCTGTCGGTCTCGAAGAACACCATCCAGGCCTTCGTCGGCGGCGGTGGCGCCGGCGGCGGCGTTTTCAAAGACATGTTCTGCACCGACTCGCCGCATGCCGCGACGAGAAGGGCGATTCCGAACAATGCTGAAATGCTCTTGAACATTCTGACCCCCACTGGTTGCTGGACTCATTGCGCCTGACGCTACGCAACTCATCGCCGAAACTGCGGTAGTCGGTCACGGGCAGTCGGCATGCGGGGCTTGTAGGCCATCACCTGCGTTACCGCGGAACAGGGCTACCCCCATCTGGCACCGGCGAGATTACGCAGGTGCCGTGTCGTCACGGTGTTGTCGCAGGATCGGATTGTGTCGTCGGTGTCGCGCCGAGTCAGCGCGCCATGCCCGTCGCCCCGTCCGGTACGTCGTAGAAAGCGAGCGTCATCGCCACGCTTGTATAGTGACCCATCAAGGTGATGACATCGGTGACGCCGACATGGCCCAACGCCTTCACCGCGCGCTCGTGGAGGCCGCGCGATACCCATCGTCCGCCGGACAGCACGATCGCCATCTCGTAGACGATCTGCTCGCGCTCGTCGTCGAAGGACGTCGGCATCCCCGCCAGGATCGCGTCCACCTTGGCGGCCGGCAGGCCGGCCGCCTTGGCCAGACGCTCGTGCGCCGCCGTAGGATAGGCGGAACGCCAGTGGCTGGTGATGACGCAGACGGCGATCTCCCGTTCGCGCTCGCTCAGCGAGTAGCGGCCGGGCTGGAAATGCGCGCCGAACGGGCCCGCGACCTTGGCGAGCTTGGGATTGTGCACCCAGATCTTGGTCGGTCCCGGCAGGCGACCGCGCGCCTCGATCATCGCCCTGTAGCCTTCCTGCTGCTCGGCGCTCATCTTTTCGTAGGGGATTTCGGCGTAGCGGCCGAAGGTCGGTGTCTCGGACATTGGCGTTCTTCCTCCGTGTTGTCTCAATACGACTTGCCTGTCGGATAGGTCGGGAAGGCGGGCACCGCGGGGTCCATGCGGTCCCACGGCTGCGCGCTCTTGGCGAAGATGTTGGCCTCGGGCCGGAACCAGCTCGCATCGTCGAAGGTGCAGACCCGGACTCCGACGATGTCCGGCCGGGTCGACACCTGCACGTAGAGCGGCGTGCCGCAGTCGCCGCAGAACACGCGCGTGATCTCGTTGCCGGAATCGGCCTTGGCGACATAGCGTCTGGGCGAGCCATGGGTGATGCGGAACCCGGTCGAAGGCATGCGCACCGCCGCGACGTGGGGGGCGCCGCTTTGCAGCTGGCAATCCCGGCAATGGCACTGCAGTGAAAACTGTGGCTCGCCTCCGCATTCGTAACGTACCGCCCTGCACAGGCATCCGCCGGTTCTCGTCGGCATGGCACCCTCCACGATCGAGGCAACGAGCCTAGAGCACGATGCCTCCAGGTGGAATCACCCGATCGCATGCCGCTTCGCCGAGATTTGTGATCCTTCCCAAGAGCCATCCGTCTCCAGGGGCGCCGACAGTCCGCTCAGCCCGGCGAGCTTTGCGGTGGCTGGAACCAAGCCAGGCCGGTACTGTTGCCAGCGATGAAGCGTGCGCTGCTCCGCTGCCTGTTGCTGGCCGTTGCCCTGTCGCAGCTGACGCCACTGCATGCCGAGCCCCTGGGCGAGGAGGCCGGCGGCGCATTGTCCAGCGACGCGAGCGATGAGGCGGCGACGAGCGAGACCGACACCACGGGTCCACGCCCCTCTGTCGACGACATCTGCCGAACGTTGGCGCAGGCGGCATCCGACAACGATCTTCCCGAGGAGTTCTTCACGCGCCTCATCTGGCAGGAGAGCCGGTTCGATCCGGCGGCGGTCAGCCCGGCCGGAGCGCAGGGCATCGCGCAGTTCATGCCGCAGACCGCCGCGTCGCGCGGACTGACCAACGCCTTCGAGCCGCTGCAGGCGCTGCGCGAATCGGCGAGCTACCTGCGCGAGCTGCGCACGACCTTCCGCGGAAACCTCGGTCTCGCCGCGGCCGCCTACAATGCCGGCCCTGGCCAGGTCGAGGCTTGGCTTTCGGGCCGGCGCGGCCTGCCGAGCGAGACCGTGGCCTACGTCTTCATCGTCACCGGTCACAGCCCGCGGGCCTGGGCCTCGCAGACTCCGCCGCCGCTGCCAACCGCGACCAGCGCGGCGGCGAAAGAGGTGAAAGGCGCGCGCTGCGTCGAGCTCGCGACGCTGATGATCGAAAGTCCTGCCGGCCGCATCGATCTCACCTCCAGCCCCGCCTGGGGGCCGTGGGGTGTCCAGCTTGCCGGCCACTGGTCCCAGGGACGCGTGCTCGCCACCTACGAGCGGCTGCGGCGCCGTTACGATGGCGTCCTGGGCGACCGGTTGCCCCTTGTCCTGCATGCCCGGCGACGCGCGCCCTCGGCGTTCGTTGTGCGGGTCTCGGAGCAGAGCCGCGTTGACGCGGAGGCGCTTTGCCTGAGGCTGCGGGCGGCGGGCGGCGCCTGCCTCGTTCTCCGCAACCCACGGAGCTGAACTGTCGCCCGGAGTCCTGCTACACTGCAGCCAGCCAGCTGATGGAAGGAGCCTGCCGATGACTGCGCAGACCAGAGGCCGCATCCGCCACGTCGCCCTCAGCGTAAAGGATCCCTGGGAGACCGCCGAGTTCTACAAGCAGGCCTTGGGCCTCGAGGAGGTCGTCGAGCTCGACGGCCCGCTTGCCGAAGGCGTGTTCCTGACAGACGGCGTGGTCAACCTCGCCATCCTCCACTTCAAGAGCGACGAGGCTTCGCAGGGTACCGGCGTGGATTTCGTTGGCATCCATCACATCGGATTCTGGGTCGACGACGTGGTGGAGCAGGGCAAGATCGCGCGCAACACCGGCGCCACCTGGATCATGGGCGATCCCAATAACCCGCACGGCTACGAGATCAAGCACACCGACCTCGACGGCATCATCTTCGACATCGCCGCCCACGGCTGGGCTGGCTCGCAAAAGAACCCCGGAGCGCAAGACAACGTCGCGCACAAGAACCCGAAGCGGCGGCTGGCGAAGTTCGACGAGCGTCGCGCTCGCGCCGAGGCGAAGATCGCGGCGATCCGCGCGAAACAGGCGCCCGTCGCCGCGGAGTGACGGAGCGGGCTCGCGGATCGATCCGCGCTCCCGGGAAATCACGCCCGTTCGTGATCGATCAGCGTGGCGATCTCCTGGACCAGCGCAGCGGCTTTGACCGGTTTCGAATGGACACGCAGTGCCGGGTAGCGCTGCCG
Organism: Pseudomonadota bacterium; assembly: GCA_023386865.1. Lineage (GTDB taxonomy): Bacteria > Pseudomonadota > Alphaproteobacteria > Reyranellales > Reyranellaceae > Reyranella. The sequence goes on along the minus strand of JAEWIV010000463.1, from coordinate 3,304 downwards.
GAAGTCGTCCGGCAGACCGACGCCCGTCTGGATGGTGAGAGGGATGCCGCGCTGCAGCAGGACGTCGATGACCGGGACGATGTCGCCGTCGCGAAGGTTGACGTCCAGGATGGCGCCGGCGACCGGGCCTGAGGCGACCAGGGCCAGCGCCTCCCGCACGCTGCCCACGGGGCCGACGACGCGGCCCGAGGCGTCCTCCACGGCCATCGCGAGATCGATGGCAATGTAGGGCTCGTCCTCCACGATAAGGATCTGTGCACCGGCGAGGAGCAAGCGCAGTCTCTCCAAAATTCACACCGTCGACCGTGAAGCATCAGCGCGAGAGTCCGCCTGTCGGCAGCTGCAGCGTCACGACCAACCCGGACGGTCGCCAGTCATACGCGATGGTGCCGCCGAGCTGTCCTTCTACGCTGGCACGCGAGAGGACGTTCCCGAAGCCGCGCGTCGGCGGGACGCCGGCGAGGGGCGGACCACCTCGTTCGGCCCAGGTCAGGACCACCCGACCGCCATCCACGCACCAGCTCACATCGACGCTCCCCTTCGGCGCCGATAGGGCGCCGTGCTTGGCGGCGTTGGTGGCGAGCTCGTTCAGCACCAGGGCCAGGCTGGTCACGGCCGGCCCCGAAATCGGCACCTCGGCGCCGGAAACCGACAGTCGCTTCGGGTCCGCAGACGGCTGGTAGGGAAAACAAATGACGTCGACCAGCTCGGCAAGCGTCGCTGCGCGCCGCCCTCCCCCTGCTGAGGGCAGGGCGAGCTCCTGGGCGCGCGCCAGTGCGCCCAATCGCGCCTGCAGCGTGTCGGCCATGTCGCGCGGGCTCTTCGCGAACCGTGCCGTGAGGCCGATCATGCCGGTGGCGACGGCAAACAGGTTCTTCACCCGGTGGCTGAGCTCTCGGACGAGCAGGGCCTGCTGTTCCTGGGCGCTCTTTCGTTCGGTGACGTCGCTTGCCATGCCCAGCCATTCGAGGAGGTCGCCCTTGTCGTCGAGCAGCGGGATGGCGCGCGAGAACGTCCATCCCAGGCTGCCGTCGACGCGCCGCACCCGGTGCTCCAGCTCGAACACGCTCTTGCTGCGGATGGCCTCGGCGATCGCCTCGATGACCCGGGGCTGGTCCTGGGGGTCGATGTATTTCTCGAGCCACGTCCGACTGGGATCCGGCGTGTCGGCGATGAAATCTCGGCCCAGCAGGAACCGCATCTCGCTCCAGTCCGGACTCATCCGGTACACGACGTCGGAACTCGCGTCGACCAGCGCTTCGAACTCGCGCAGGCGCGCCTGCATCTCGGCGTTGGCCTGGCGCCGCAGTTCGGCGAGCTTGAGGGCGCTCTCGATCCGCGCCAGCAGCTCGCGCGCCGAGAACGGCTTGGTCAGATAGTCGTCCGCCCCGGCGGCCAGGCCTTCGACGCGGGCCGCCTCGCCGGCTCTCGCCGACAGGAGGATCACGGGCAGCCCGCGCAGCCCGGCATCGTCGCGGATGCGGGAGAGCAGCCCGAAGCCGTCCAGGCGAGGCATCATGACGTCGGCCACGACGAGCGCCGGCGCCCGCGAGCGCGCGGCCGCGAGCGCCGCCTCGCCGTTATCGACGGCTTCCACCCGGTAGTGGGGCGACAGCAGCCGGACGAGGTACTCGCGCATGTCGGCGTTGTCGTCCGCCACGAGTACCCGCGCGGCGTCCTCGCGGACGGTGGCAGGCATCGGCCCCTCGGCTTCCCAGACCTGCCCAACGGCACGCGAGATCCACTGCGACGCCTCGGCGACGAATGCATCCGGCCGGATCGCCGTGGACGCCGGCGCAGCGTTGCGATCGGCGGCCAGGCTCGGCAGGTGAGACGTGCCGAAGGGGATACGGACCGTGAAGATGCTTCCCTTGCCCGGCGTGCTTTCGACGCTCACCGAGCCGCCGTGAAGCCGGACGAGTTCCTGGACCAGCGCGAGGCCGATGCCCGAGCCTTCCTGGCTGCGGCCGACGACACCCTCGATGCGATGAAACCGCTCGAAGATCCGCGGCAGGTCGGCTTCGGGGATGCCAACGCCCGTGTCGGCGACCCGGAGCACCGCATGACCGTCTTGCTCGCCGAGCGTGACGGCGATTCCGCCCGCCAACGTGAACTTGAAAGCGTTCGACACCAGATTGAGGACGATCTTCTCCCACATGTCGTGGTCGAGATGGACCGGCTGGGACAGCGATGCACAGTCGACGCGGAGGTCGAGGCCGGCGCGCTCGCAGAGCGACCGGAAGCTGCTGGCAAGGTGTGCCGTCGCGGCGCCGATGTCGGTGGGCCGGTACGTCGCTTGCGCCCGGCCCGCCTCGACACGTGCGAAGTCGAGCAGGGCGTTGACCAGCTTCGACAATCTCAGCGCGTTTCCGTGTGCGGTCGCCAGGTCCTTGCGCGTCGCTTCGTCGAGACCGTCCCGGCGCGCCGCCTCCTCGAGCGGGCCCAGCATCAGGGTGAGGGGCGTGCGGAACTCGTGGCTGACATTGGAGAAGAAGGCGGTCTTGGCGCGGTCGATCTCGGCCAGCGCCTCCGCACGACGACGCTCCTCCTCGTAGGCGCGGGCGGTTGCGATCGCCGCCGCGACCTGTCCGGCCACCAGCTCGAGGAAGCTGCGATAGGCATCGTCCAGTGCCAGCCGCGCGCTGACGCCGGCGACCAGGAGGCCCGCCAGCCGGTCGGCGCTGGTCGCGCGCACGGGCACCACCATCGCCTGCACCGGCGGATCGGCATAGGGTCCGGGCGGTACGACACCGTCCAGGCGCGCGGCCAGGTCAGATGCCACCAGACTTTGCTGCGTGCGCACCACGTCGGCGAACAGGGGCGCGAGTCCGTCGCCGCTCGCCCCGGCGATGTCCACCTTCGCTTGCCGGAAGCTCTCGCGTGCCAGGCCGCCGGAGCTGCAGACCAAATCGGCCTGCGTGCCGTCGGGGCTGAGGAGATAGATCAGGGCAAACGGAACGTCCTCGCCGTGGCGTGAAAGGACGTCGGCCGCGGAGTCGCAGGCCTGCTGCTCGCTCCTGGCGTTGGTCGCCTCGTGGGCGAGGTCGCGCAGCGCCCGCACGCGGCGCTCGCCCACCACCTTGCCCGTGATCTCGTGCACGGTGCCCAGCACGCCGCCGATCCCGCCGGGCGCCGAGTCATCGGGCACCGGGCTGTAGGCCACGGTGAAGTGGGTTTCCTCGACGAAGCCGTGGCGGTTGATCTCGAGGCGAATGTCCTCGTCCCAGGTCGGCGCCCCGCCCTTGAAGGGGCGTTCGACCAGGGGACCGATGATGTGCCAGATTTCCGACCATCCCTGATCGCC
>JAEWIV010000423.1 GCA_023386865.1 Pseudomonadota bacterium | reverse complement strand
ATCATGACCTCTCTCGCCTTCATCCTGGGTGTGCTGCCGCTCGCCATCAGCACCGGCGCGGGCTCGGCCAGCCGCCATTCGATCGGCACCGGCGTGATCGGCGGCATGCTCGCGGCGACCTTCGTCGCCATCCTGTTCGTGCCGCTGTTCTTCCGGCTGCTGACGCCGCGACGCACTGTGCGCCCCGCGGAGTCAAAAGAGAAGGCCGCCAAACCGGCGGAATGATCGTGGCTGCCGTCAGCGCCCGCGGAACGCCCGGTCGAACTGTTCGAGCAGCGGCTTCGTCAGGTAGGACATCACCGTGCGCGGCGCGGTCTTGATGAAGACCTCGACCGGCATGCCGGCCATCGGCTGCAGGCCTTCAAGGCGGGCCATCTGCTTGTCGGGGATGCGGATGCGTACCGCGTAGTAGGCTTCGTTGCGCTTGTCGTCCTGGGTGATGTCGGCGCCGATGCCGATCACCTCGCCGTTGAGCTCGGGCGTGGTGCGCCGGTTGAAGGCGGCGAACTGCACGATCGCCGGCTGGCCGACATGGATCTGGTCGACGTCCTGCGGCGCCACCTTGGCCTCGATGATCAGCTCGTCGGCGTCGGGCACGACCAGCATCAGCACTTCGCCGGCCTGGATCACGCCGCCGATCGTGTGGACGGCCTGCTGGAAGACCTTGCCGTCCTGCGGCGCCACCAGGTCGATGCGCTTGAGCTGGTCCTCGGCCGCGACCCGCCGCTCGGTGAACTCGGCGCGCTTGCCGCGGATCTCGGCCAGCTCCTTGCCGGTTTCCGTGCGCAGGTCCTCGTCGATCTGCAGGATCTTGAGCTGGATCTCGGATATGCGGCCCCTGGCCTGGGCGATCGATGCCGTGAGCGCGCCGCGTTCGCCATGCAGGCGCGCCGAATCGCGCTCCAGGGTGGTGACGCGGCTGAACGGGACGAGCTTGTCCTTCCACAGGCCGCGCACGCCGCCCAGTTCCTGCTGGTTCCAGTCGATCTCCTTGGTCTTGGCCGCGATCTGCTCCTCGTTGCCGGCGATCTGTTGCTTGAGCTGCTCGATCTGCTCGAGCAGCTGCGCCTTCTGGCCCTCGCGCGCCGAGCGGCGCAGCTCGAACAGCCGCTGCTCGCTGGTCATCGCCTGCTTCACGTCGGGCTCGTTGCCGCGGGCGACGAGCTCGGCCGGGAACACGACCTTCTCGGCGCCGTCGCGCTCGGCCTCCAGTCGCGACTGGCGGGCATCCATCTCGTCGAGCGCCTTGGTGACGATGGCGAGGCTGGTGCGGGCCTGCGTCTCGTCGAGGCGCACCACGACCTCGCCCTTCTTGACGCGATCGCCGTCCTTGACCCTGAGATCGCCGACCACGCCGCCCGTCGGGTGCTGCACCTTCTTGACGTTGCTGTCGACCACCAGCTTGCCCGGTGCGATGACGGCGCCCGAGATCTCGCTGAGGGCGCCCCAGCCGAGGACGATGGCCAGCAGGATCCCGACGGCCGCCAGGCCCAGCACCAGGTGGCTGCGAAGCGATTGCTGGACGGTCACGGCGCCTTCTCCTGGGGACGGCCGCCGGCGTGCACCGTCATCGGCTGCAGCATGCGGGCGGCCGGCATGACGGCGGGCTGCGGCTGTTGCTGCTGCGGCTGGAGCACCTGCTCCTTCGGCCCGAATGCCTGTTGCCGGCCGTTCAGCATGACCAGCACCATGTCGACGCCGGCCAGCGCCGACGGCCGGTGGCAGACCACGACGACGATGCCGCCGCGCGCGCGGACGCCGAGGATCGACTTGGTCAGCGCCTCGTCGCCCTCGCGGTCGATGTTGGAATTGGGCTCGTCGAGCACGACCAGGAAGGGATCGCCATAGAGGGCGCGCGCCAGTCCGATCCGCTGGCGCTGGCCCGCCGACAGGGCGTTGCCGGAGTCGCCCACCTGGGTTTCATAGCCCTCGGGCAGTCCCAGGATCAGGTCATGGACGCTGGCCGCCCTGGCCGCGGCGATCACCGCTTCCGACGGCGCGTCGGTCGCGAAGCGCGCGATGTTCTCGGCCACGGTGCCGGCGAACAGCTCCATGTCCTGCGGCAGATAGCCGATGTGGGGGCCGAGCGTCTCGGGTGTCCACTGATCGATGGCAGCGCCGTCGATCCGGATCTTGCCCTGCAGCGCCGGCCAGACACCGACGATCGCGCGCACCAGCGACGACTTGCCGGATGCGCTGGGGCCGATCACCCCCAGGCCCTGGCCCGCCTTGAGCTGGAAGGCCACGCCCTGCACGACCAGGCGGTTGGCGCCCGGCGGAGCGACGCTGACGGCCTCGAGCGTCAGCGTTTCCTTGGGCTGCGGCAGCTCCATGCGCGACTGATCGGCCGGTATCGTGCCGAGCAGGCCGTTCAGCCGCCGCCAGCTCTGGCGCGCCGTGATGAAGCTGCGCCAATGGGCGAGCGTGACCTCGACCGGCGCCAGCGCGCGCGAGGTCAGGATCGAGCTCGCGATGATGATGCCGGCGGTGGCCTGCTGATTGATCACCAGCCAGGCGCCGATGCCGAGCACGGCCGACTGCAGGATCATGCGCAGGATCCTCGAGGCGGCCGCCATGCCGCCCGAGATGTCGGCGACGCGCTGCTGGGCCGCGAGGTTGCGCCGGTTGTGATCGTTCCAGAGCTTGATGAGGCGGCCGCCCATGCCCATGGCCTGCACGACCTCGGCGTTGCGGCGGGTCGCTTCGGCGAGGCCCATGCGGCCGTCGGCGACGGCGGCCGCCTCGCGCGCCGGCTTGCGGCTCAGGAACTCGGTGGCGATGGTGATGGCGATCAGGATGATGCCGCCCACTGTTGCCGCCCAGCCGATCAGGGGATGGAACAGGAAGCAGATGCCGAGATAGAGCGGCATCCAGGGCAGGTCGAAGAACGCCGCCGGCCCCACGGTCGACATGAAGGAGCGGATGCGGTCGAGGTCGTGGACCGGCTGGAAGGAGGGCGGCGTGATGGCCTTGAGCGGCAGCTTGGTGGCGAGGTCGAAGACGCGCTGGCTCAGGGTCTCGTCGATGGAGGCGGCGATGCGCACCAGGACTCGGCTGCGCACGACGTCGAGCAGGCCCTGGAAGGTGAACATGACCAGCGCCAGGATGCTGATGGCGACCAGGGTCGGCACGCTGCGGCCGGGCAGCACCCGGTCGTAGACCTCCAGCATGAACAGCGGCCCGGTGAGTTGCAGCAGGTTGATGGCGGCCGTGAACACGCCGATGCCGATCAGCGCCTGGCGGCAGCGGGCGAGCGCGGCGGACAGTTCGGATGTCCGCTTCTGGGCTGGTCTTGCCGGCAACATCGAGTGATGGGTCCTATACTTCCGGAAGGCCGCGGTTGCAGTTGGCGGCCTCGATGCGACTGAAATTTACCACAACTGGCCTCACTGCACCGGGATTCCAGCCGAACTTAGGCGGATGCTGGGGCAGATCGCGGCCGGAACCGGCGCAGGACGGCCGACAAGCCTGCAGGCCGGCCGGCGAGCCCGTCGACCGAGGCGCGCAGCACGCAGCCGAGATCGTCGTGGACCCGCGCGGCGGCATCGGCCGCGTGGGCGCCGAGCCGAGGGAGCCGGTCGAGAGCGTCCAGGATCGCGAGGCCGAGAGAGTTGCCGTCATATTCCTTCATCGCCATGCCCCAGCCCTCGTCAAAGGCCGGCTGGGCAAAAGCGCATTCCCCCGGGGCGACGACAGGGACGCCGACACGACGAGCATCGGTGAACACCCCGGAACCGCGCCGCCGGTAGATATCGGGGTCGTAGGGCAGCAGCAACAGGTCGGCCTCGGCCAACCGGGCGAGATACTCGTCCGGGGTGAGGACGTCCTGGCGGACCTGGACGCGGCCGTCGAGCTCGGCGAGGCGGTCGAACATCGGCTGGTCGGCCTCGGCGTCGGATCCCCGGACGATGCCGTGGATCATGAACCTGACGTCGTGAGGGCCGGCGAGGACGCGCGGCACGGCCTGCGGCAGCAGGCGATAGCCCTTCGCCCGATTGGCAAAGCCGATGCACGAGACGACCGGCGGTCCGCCGTCGGCCCTGGCGGCACGGGCGCGGGCGGGCAAGCCCGGTCCCGGCATGACGCGGACCTCGAACGGCACGAGGCGTCGATAGACGTCGGCCAGCGCCGCAGTCTCGCAATAGGCCTCCACGGCGTCGGCGTTGGCGGCAAGTGCCGCGAAGGCGGCACGCGCTTCGCCGTCCAGGCCGGCTGCCGACGCATCGTCCGGCGGCTTCAGATGATGCGGCCCGTAGAGCAGCCACAGCAGGATGCGTGGCCGCCGCCGCAGCCACGACCGTCCAAGCTGCTTCGCCAGCGCCATCGCCAACACCTGATCGCAGCACGGCAGGACGATGAGATCCGGCCTGCCCGAGCGGCGCATGGCCTCGGCCAGCTCCCGGCCGGTCTCCTCGACGCTGTCGGTGAACTCCGCGGACGTGGCGTAGGATCTGCCGTAGACCGATCGGCTGAATGTCGGCGTGCAGGCCAGCTCGGCGACGACGCGGCGATCGGCGCGGGCCGAGCCCAGGCACCGCGCGGCCACGCCCAGCCCTGCGAGCTCGTCCTGCAGCCGCCGCACGGCGGTGAAGTGGTGGCCGCCCAGCGAATGGACCGCCGGATCGACGATCAGGGCTTTCACGTCGAGGCCAGCATCCGGCGCCACGACGGCCGCGCGACCTCGGCGGTCCGTCGCGCCGCCATGGCAAGACGCCAGCGCCACTTGAACTCCGACGGCTGGTAGAGATGCTGGCGCGGCGCGTGGACCCGCAGCGCGGGGAAGATGTGGAGAGTGCCCCCGGCGCGGCCGATCGTCGTGTTGAAGGCGACGTGCTCGGACGTTTCGCGGCCTTTCGCGTCGATGCCGTGGTAGCGGGCCGCCAGCGCGGCGGGCAGCCGGTAGATGCCGAGTCCGCCGAAAGCCGAGCGCACCGCGATCGGGGCCAGCGAAGGTGGAATCTCGATCTGGCGGGTGAAGACCTCGCGGAACTTGGCCGCTTCGAAGGTCTGGTCGGGCGGCCGTCCCCAGATCGGATGCCAGCAATCGTCGGGACACCAGTGCGCGTGGCGCAGCGCCCAGACGTCGTAGTAGCGCGGCATGGCATTGGCCGTGACGCCGGCACGCGCCGGATCGGCATCCAGCCAGGTCGCGGCCCGGGCAAAAGCGTCGGCGTCGACGGGCCGGGCGAGGACATCGTCGAGATCGGCGACGACGAGATGGTCGTGGCCGGCCTCCTCGCCGGCGGCGATGCGCTGGAGACCGGCATTGCGCGCCAAGGCGATTCGCTCGGTCCGTCTGGTCAGGCGCGGCTCCAGGTCGCCGAGGTCGATCACCCGACCGCGTCGTCCTTCGGCCAGCCAACGCTCCAAGATCGCGCGCGTGTCATCCTTGCTGTCGCTGACCACGAACAGGAAGGACGCCGCACGATAGGACGCGGCGAATCGCCGGAGATTGTCGAGCACGCCGGGCAGATGCGCGGCGCAATCCCGCGCCACGCCGGTGAAGACGGCGCTCCCGTTCATGCGTCGTTCCGAGCGACGTCGCCCGACACGGTCACGACCGGCCGCGCAGGCCGAGGCGCGACAGCCGCTCGCCCAGCAGGCCCCGCACCAGGTCGGGCAAGCGCGTCCTCGACCACGCCGTGCGATCGGTCGGCAACGCGCCGACCGCCTCGGCCATCAGCCGCTCGGCGATCGCGTGGCGTTCCTCGCCGAAGGTCAGCCGCAGCATGTCCGCTTCGTCGCGGAGGACTCTCTGGATCAATCCCAGGATGTAGGCGCGGATCGGCTCCCATTCGCGCTTCGCCGAGTTGTAGGCACCGCCCGGAACGGTGGCGCTGGAATGGCTGTTCGCGCCGTGCATGCGATAGCCGTACAGCGCCTCGTGGATGGCGATCGCGCCGGTCATCAGGCAGGCGAAGGTCGACAGATAGAAGTCGACATAGAGCCTGAGCTCGTGGCTCGGCGGCACCAGCACGAGATCGACGAAGGCGCGCCGCAACATCATGCTCGCCGTCGTGTTGGTGGCGCCCGACGGCGTCCATTGCGGATGGAAGGTGGCGCCCTTGTTCGGCGGATAGATGAGCTCGCCACGCGCGGGATCGAAGGTCGGCGTCAGCGCCGGCTCGATCGTCCGCTGCGCCTTGGCCTGCGGCTTGTCGGAATCGAACCACCAGGCGGTCCCCGCCAGGATGCGGCCCTGGGCGTCGATGACATGCGAATCGCAGTAGGTCAGGGCGACGGGAAAATCGGCATTCATGTGGACCATGAGATGCCGGGCGACGAAGTCGTCGTACCAGAGGTCGTCCGAATCGAGGAAGCAGACGAACGGCGCATCGACCTCCGCCAGGCCGCGGCGCAAGGCGCCGGCTTGACCGAGGTTCGTCGCGAGCTTCACGTAGCGAAACCGCGTGTCGTCGAGCCGCGCCAGGCAGCGCCGGATCACCTCGTCCGAGCGGTCCGTCGAGGCGTCGTCGACGATCACGACCTGCAGATCGCGGACGGTCTGGCGCGCTACCGAGTCGATCGCATGCTCGATGAAGGCGCCATTGTTGTGGCTGGCGATCACGACGGCGACGGGAGGCGCCAAGGGCATTGCCGGCAGAAACTCCTGGAAGGCAGTGGCTCTCCGCCGTTTATGGCACAAAGTCGCCGCGTCGTCCTTTGATGGCGCGGGATTGGACGCGAGCCGCGGAGGCCATTGTCAAATGCCTGCCGGTTGGCCATCCTCCTTTCCGCGCGAGCGGCGCACGAAGGCGGAAACATCGCCACGTCTGCATCCTCGGGGTGCAAAAAGGGGAGGCATCATGTCAGCGCAGGCTTGCGGCACCGTCACGCGCCTTGACTGAGCCGGCGGCCATGGACGGCTCGGCTCACCTGCTGCTCAACGCCATCGTCTCCGGGCTGCTGCTCGGCGGCTTCTATGCCGCGGTGTCGGTCGGCATCGCCATCTCCTTCGGCCTGCTCGACATCGTCAACATCGCCCATCCGGCCTTCATCCTGCTGGGGTCCTACGCGGCCTTCATCGGCAACACCGTGTTCGGCGTCGACCCGATCCTGGCCGCGGTGATCGCGCTGCCGGCCTTCTATGTGCTCGGCATGCTGGCCTACCAAGTCTACTACGTCGCCTTCGAACGGCGCGACGACCAGTCGTTGCGCGGCCTGTCCTTCTTCTTCGGATTGCTGTTCATCACCGAAGTGGTGCTCGTGCTGACCTTCGGCGTCGACTACCGCACCGTGCAGGCAGGCTATATCGGTCCCAGCTTCAATCTCGGCCTGTTCGACCTGCCGCTCCGGCTGCTCGTGCCCTTCCTGGTGGCCGGGGTCATGGTGGTCGGCCTGCAGCTCTTCCTGTCGCGCACCTTCGTCGGCCGCGCGGTGCAGGCCGTCGCCCAGGACCAGGGCGCGCTGCGCCTGATGGCGGCCGATCCGGTCAAGATCAAGCGCATCGCCTTCGGGCTGTCGATCGCCACCGCCGCTCTGGCCGGCGCCTGCCTGATCATCATCCAGCCGGTCGAGCCCTCGATCGGCCGCGAATATATCGGCCGTGTCTTCGCCATCGTCGTGCTGGGCGGGCTCGGCAGCTTTCCCGGAATGGTCATCGCGGCCATGACCCTCGGCATCGCCGAGAGCCTCACCGCGACCTTCTTCGGCCCGTCCTGGGCGCCGGCGGTGGCCTTCGGCATCCTGCTCGTTACGCTCGCGGTGCGGCCCAGTGGCATCCTTGGTCGATAAGCCTGCCGTCGGGACCGTTCCGGGCCTGCGCGGGCTGCCGTTCATCCTGGCGTTGATCGCCGTCGGCGCGGTGATCTTCGCGATCGGCCGCTGGTACAACAACAGCTACGCCTTCTTCATGGCCTACGTGGTGGCGCAGTACATCGTGCTGGGCACCGCCTGGAACATCCTGGGCGGCTACACCGGCTACGTGAATTTCGGCGTCACCGCGTTCTTCGCCATCGGCGCCTACTCGACCGTGGTGCTGCACAAGGTCGTGCCGGCGATGCCGCTGCCCGTGATGATCCTGATCGGCGGCGCGCTGGCCGGGCTGGTCGGGCTCGGCACCGGATACCTGACCTTGCGCCTGCGCGGCGTGTTCTTCTCCATCGCCACCCTGGCGCTGGCCGTGGTGGTGCAGACGCTCATCACCAACTGGGATTTCGTCGGCGGGGCGCGCGGCGCCTATGTGCTGCGGCCGCGGGTGGCGCCGCTGATCGGCGGCGAATACGTCCAGTACCTGTTCCTGCTCATGCTGATCATGTGCGTCATCGTGCTGGCGACGGCGCGCGCCATCGAGCGCTCGGCGCTGGGCTACGGCTTCGCCGCCATCCGCGACGACGAGGCGGCCGCCGAAGCCTCCGGCGTGCCGACGCTGCGCCTCAAGCTGATCGCCACGACGCTGAGCGGCGGCTTCATGGGCATGGCCGGCGCGCCGCTGCCCTACTACGTGACCTATCTCGACCCGGCCTCGGGCTTCAGCCTGAACTATGCGGTGAACGCCATCGCCATGCCGCTGATCGGCGGCACCGGCAGCTGGCTCGGTCCGGTGATCGGCGCGGTGCTGGTCGGCGGCCTGCAGGAGTATCTGCGGGTCACCATCTCCTCGGCGGTCAACGTGCTGGTGGCGGGCGTGCTCATGGTCGCCTTCGTGATCGCCGCGCCGCAGGGCATCGTCGGCCTGTTCCAGAAGAGGAAGCGATGACGGCGCTCCTCCAGGTCAGCGGGCTCGGCAAGCGGTTCGGCGGCTTCGTGGCGCTGGACGGCATCGACCTCGATGTCCAGCCGGGCGAGCGGCTCGGCCTGATCGGGCCGAACGGCTCGGGCAAGTCGACGCTGGTCAACTGCATCTGTGGCACCTTGCACAACGAGACCGGCAGCGTGCGCTTCGCCGACGAGGCGCTCGACGGCCTGACGGCGCACCAGCGCACGCGCCGCGGGCTGGCGCGCAGCTTCCAGCTGCCGCGACCCTTCGCCAGCCTGTCGCTTGCCGAGAACGTGCGCATTCCGATCCTCTACTCGGTCAACGCGCGGTCCGGCGGGCATCTGCATGGTGCGGCGATCGACGAACGCTGCCTGGAGCTCTTGGGTCTCGTCGGGCTGGCGGCGAAGGCGCGCCAGATGCCGCGCGATCTCACGCAGATCGAGATGCGCAAGCTCGAGCTCGCCCGCGCCATGGCCGCGGATCCCAAGCTCCTGATCTCGGACGAGGCGATGGCGGGGCTGAGCCATGCCGAGGTCGACGAGATCATCGCGCTCCTGATCCGGCTGAACGAGCAGGGCGTCACCGTGATCATGATCGAGCACATCATGCGGGCGGTGATGGAGTTCTCCCAGCGGCTCGCCGTCCTGGTCGCCGGCAAGAAGATCGCCGACGGCAACCCCAGGGACGTGGTGCGCGAGCCCGAAGTCGTGAGGGCCTACCTTGGCGAATAGCCTCACCATCGCCGGCATCGACGCGGGCTATGGCGCGGTCCGCGTGCTCGAGGACGTCTCCCTCACCGTCGGCGGCGGCGAGACGGTGGCGCTGCTGGGCACCAACGGCAACGGCAAGTCGACCCTGATGAAATCGGTCATGGGCATCGTGCGGCCGTCGCGCGGCAGCATCACGGCCGCGATCGACGGCCGGGATCACGAGCTGGTCGGCCGCTCGACCGAGGAGATCGTCGATCTCGGCATCGGCTTCGTGCCCGAGGGGCGCAGGCTGTTCCCCAAGCTCACGGTGACCGAGAACCTGTTGCTCGGCGCCTTCCGGCCCAAGGCGCGCTCGGAGATCAACCGCAATCTCGACTTCTGCCTGGAAACCTTCCCGCGCCTGAAGGAGCGGGCCAAGCAGCTCGCCGGCAGCATGTCGGGCGGCGAGCAGCAGATGCTGGCGCTCGCCCGCGCCCTGATGTCGGCGCCGCGCATCCTGCTGATCGACGAGCCGTCGGTCGGCCTGGCGCCGCTGCTGGTCAGCCGCACCATCGACAAGATCAAGGAGCTGAAGGAGGGCTACAACCTCAGCGTCCTGATGGCCGAGCAGAACTTCACCCAGGCCATCCGCATCGCCGACCGCGGCTACGTCATCGTCCACGGCAAGATCGCTTTCGAGGGCGAGTCGGCCGAGGCGCTGAACAACAACGAGCTCATCCGCGAGTTCTATCTCGGGGCTTGATGGTCATCCGGAGCGCGGACCTCCAGGTCCGCTCATGATTCAGGATGAGGACCTGGAGG
>JAEWIV010000294.1 GCA_023386865.1 Pseudomonadota bacterium | reverse complement strand
GTCGGGCTCGCGCGCCTCCCAGGTCAGCGCGCGCTGCACCAGGTCCATCCAGGGCGAGGCGCCGGTCCATTGCAGCACCGTCGGCGAGATGATGGGAACGCGCTGCGTCACGGTGGCGGGCTTGTAGTCGCCGCGGATGGCACGCACCAGCATGCGCGCCGCGCGCTCGCCCTGCAGGTGGCTGTCATAGTGCGGGAAGTATTTCACGGTGAAGGCCATGTCGGCCTGCTGAAGGAATTCCTCGTCCTCGTTGCCGTGCGGATCGAAGGTGCCGACGATGAAGGCCTTGCGGCCGACCACGGCGCGCACCCGCCGCGCGATGTCGGCCTCGGGCCGCGGCACGCCGCGCACGCCCATGGCACCGTGCAGGCTGAGATAGACGCCGTCGTAGGGGCCCGTCGCGGCGATCTCGTCGATCATGCGTCCGACGAAAGTCTCGTAGGCCTCCCGCGTGATCCAGCCCGAGCCCGTGCCGGTCTTGGGGAAGAGCGGCGATTCGATGCCCGCCAGCTCGACGGCGTCGAACTCGCGCGCCACCTTCACGAAGCCGCCCATGTAGGACTTGGGATCGTGCGCCAGCAGCGCCTCGCCCTTGGCCGGCGAGCCTGGGTACACGAAGTCGTCGAGCGTGGTGTCGTTCTGCAGGAACGTGACGGTCTCGTGCGCGAAATGCAGGACGGCGATGCGAATCGGCCGGCGGGCCATCGGACTCTACCCCTTGCGGCAATGCGGCGGCGAACTCTCGAAGGTCAGCCGCCGACCTGGCAGTGCTTTCCCATCTCCTTGCACACGCGCAGTATGGCCTGCACGATGCGTGACGTGGTCGAGTCCTCGCCCGGCCCGGCGTGGCCGGCAATCATGATCTGCGAGACCTCCTCATTGAAGGGAACGACGTTGAAGGTGGCCGTGCGGTCGCCTTCGGCGACCTGGAAACGGCGCTGACCGGCATCCTGCATCACGACGCGCACCGCGGTGTTCTTGCGCGCGAGACCCAGCGCCGTGGCGTAGACCTTGTCGGCCGGAGCGTCGAGGAGGACGGTGGCGAAGTCGTAGCCGGAGCGGCCGCCGTCCTGATGTCCCTCCCTCATCTGCTCGATGCGACCGAGCGCCTTGCGGGCGACGAACACCCATTGGGCATGTGCCGGCTCGATCGGCAGGAGCGTTGCCGAAAAACCCATCAGAGCCGCCGCGAGGACGCACAGACGCATTGCCTTCGATGTCATAGTTCTCGCCTTCGAGGTTGATGCCCCATTGTATCCGACCGGGCTTTCCGGATGTAGCGGCGCGTGGTCGTATTCGATGTTGCCCCGAAAAGTGCCTACGCGCGCGGCTGCGACACGAAAAAGTGGTCGGTGATGATCGCGCGCACGAACTTGATGTCGTGGCGCGCGAACAACGCCTCGAGCAGCGCGCGGCGCCGCGGCATCTCCTCCTCGGGCGTGCTCCAGATCTCGACCTGGATGACGCAGCGGTTCTTCGCCAGCAATCCGACGAGCCCCTCGATCGCCTCCATCTCGTGGCCCTCGACATCCATCTTGATCACCAGCAGCTTGCCGGCGACGTCGAGCTGCCGGTCGACCCGCACGGCGCGGCAGGTGGCGTGGCTCGGCTCCGCGGCCTCGACCACCCGGGTGCCGCCGCGGTTGCGACTGGTGTTGAGCGACAGGCCGAAGGTGCGCTCGCGATCGCTGGCCGCAAGCTGCAGCGCCTCGATCACGGTCGTCGCACCGTTGAGGAACAGATTGGCCTGAAGCTGCCCGTAGTTCGCCGGATCTGGCTCGAAGGCGACGATGCGCTCGAACATGCCGGTCTGGCGGGCGAGCAGCGCGTAAAGGCCCCAGTGCGCGCCGATGTCGACGAACACGGCCTCGCCGCCGTGGCGCTGATGTTCCTCGCGCGCCAGGCCGAGCAGCGTGTCGACGATCTCCTTTTCCCACGCGCCGGAGACGAAGATCTGGTGGTCGACGACATTGTCCAGGTCGAGCAGCAGGCGCAGGCCCATGCGCTCCTCGACCATGTAGCGGCCGTGCGACAGGCGGGCATAGCCGTCGAGGGCGACCCGATAGAGTCCCCGCAGGATCGGAATCCGGGCGATGCTGCGCGGGACGGGGATCATTGCCCGACCCTAAGGTCGGCCCGCCGCGACAGGCAATGTGGAACCTTTGGCTCCTACCGCGTCGGGACCGGCCGCTCGCCCGAGTAGTCGTAGAAGCCGCGCTTGACCTTGCGGCCGACCCAGCCCGCCTCGACATACTTCACGAGCAGCGGGCACGGGCGGTACTTGGAATCGGCCAGGCCCTCGTGCAGCACCTGCATCACCGACAGGCAGGTGTCGAGCCCGATGAAGTCGGCGAGCTCGAGCGGGCCCATCGGATGGTTGGCGCCGAGCTTCATGCCGGTGTCGATCGCCTCGACGTTGCCGACGCCCTCGTAGAGGGCATAGACCGCCTCGTTGATCATCGGCAGGAGGATGCGGTTGACGATGAAGGCCGGGAAGTCCTCGGCATTGACCGGCTTCTTGTCGAGCTTGACCACGACGTCGCGCACGGTGCGGAAGGTCTCTTCCTCGGTGGCGATGCCGCGGATCAGCTCGACCAGGCCCATCATCGGCACCGGGTTCATGAAGTGCATGCCCATGAACTTGCCGGGGCGGTCGGTCACCGAGGCCAGACGCGTCACCGAGATCGACGAGGTGTTGGTCGCCAGCAGTACGTTGGGCGGCAGGCCCTCGCAGACCTTCTTGAAGATCTCGCGCTTGACCTGCTCGTTCTCGGTCGCCGCCTCGACGATCAGGTCGCAGTCGGCGAACTGCTTGTAGTCGAGGCCGGTCGAGATGCGCCCGATCGCGGCATCCTTGTCCTCGGGCCGGATCATGCCGCGGCCGATCTGGCGGTCCATGTTGCGGCCGATGGCGTCGAGGCCCTTGTCGAGACGGGCCTGGTCGACGTCCGCCAAGCGGATGTCGAAGCCCTTGAGCGCGCAGACATGGGCGATGCCGCTGCCCATCTGGCCGGCACCGATGACGCCGATGCGCTTGATCATGACGCGTTACTCCGCGTTACTTCTTTTCTACCGCCGCCGTCAGCTCGGGGACGATCTGGAAGAGATCGCCCACGATGCCGTAGTCGGCCACCTGGAAGATCGGGGCTTCCTCGTCCTTGTTGATCGCGACGATGGTCTTGCTGTCCTTCATGCCGGCGAGATGCTGGATCGCGCCGGAGATGCCGATGGCGATGTAGAGATCGGGCGCCACGACCTTGCCGGTCTGGCCGACCTGGTAGTCGTTGGGCACGTAGCCGGCGTCGACCGCGGCGCGGCTGGCGCCGAGCCCGGCGCCGAGCTTGTCGGCCAGCGCCTCCAGCATCTTGAAGTTCTCGCCGCTGGCGAGGCCGCGGCCGCCCGACACCACGATCTTGGCGCTGGTCAGCTCGGGCCGCTCGCTCTTGGAAAGCTCGGCGCCGACATAGGTCGAGAGCCCACCGGCGCCGGTGCCGCCGATCTGCTCGACCGGCGCGCTGCCGCCGCCGGCGGCCGCCTTGAAGTTGGTCGGACGGATGGTGACGATCTTGATCTTGTCCGCGGTCTGCACGGTCGCCATGGCGTTGCCGGCATAGATCGGTCGCACGAAGGTGTCGGGCGACTCGACCTTGATGGCCTCGGAGACCTGGGCGACGTCGAGCAGGGCGGCGACGCGCGGCGCGATGTTCTTGCCCACCGAATCGGCGGCCATCACGACGTGGCTGTAGTTCGGCGCGAGCTTCACGACCAGCGGCGCGACGTCCTCGGCGACCCAGTTGGCATAGGCCGCGTCCTCGGCGTCGAGCACCTTGGCCACGCCCTGGATGGCGGCGGCCGACTTGGCGGCCTCGCCGGCGTTGTTGCCGGCCACCAGCACGTGCACCTCGGAGCCCATCTGCGAGGCGGCGGCTACGGCGTTCGCGACGTTGCCGCGAACGGTCTTGCCGTCATGGGCGGCGCCAACCAGGACGGCCATGTCAGATCACTCCCGCTTCGTTCTTCAGCTTGTCGACCAGCTCGGCGACGGTCTTCACCTTGATGCCGGCCTTGCGCTTGGGCGGCTCCTCGACCTTGAGCACCTTGAGCCGCGGCGCGATGTCGACGCCCAGCGCGTCCGGCGCCAGGGTCTCGATCGGCTTCTTCTTGGCCTTCATGATGTTGGGCAGCGAGGCGTAGCGCGGCTCGTTCAGTCGCAGGTCGGTGGTGATCACCGCCGGCAGCTTGACTTTGATGTTCTCCAGGCCGCCGTCGACCTCGCGCTTCACCTCGGCCGAGCCGTCGGCGACGTTCAGCTTGTTGGCGAAGGTGCCCTGCGACCAGCCGAGCAGCGCCGCCAGCATCTGGCCGGTCTGGTTGGAATCGTCGTCGATCGCCTGCTTGCCGACGATCACCAGGCCGGGCTGCTCCTTGTCGACCACCGCCTTCATCAGCTTGGCGACGGCGAGCGGCTGCAGCTCGGCATCGGTCTGGACCAGCACGCCGCGATCGGCGCCCATGGCGAGCGCGGTGCGGATCGTCTCCTGGCACTGCGCGGGACCTGCGGAAAAGGCGATGATCTCGGTGGCCTGCCCCTTCTCCTTCATGCGGATCGCCTCTTCCACGGCGATCTCATCGAAGGGGTTCATCGACATCTTGACGTTCGCCGTCTCGACGCCCGTGTTGTCGGCCTTGACCCGGATCTTGACGTTGTAGTCGATGACCCGCTTGACCGCGACCAGCACTTTCATCGCGTTGCGCCTATAGGTGAGTTGCCGCCGGAC
>JAEWIV010000215.1 GCA_023386865.1 Pseudomonadota bacterium | reverse complement strand
ACGTATTTTTTCGGCACGATCCAGCCGGCTCCGGTGGCCGAACTGTAGAAGGTCAGGAAATCTGGCCAGGGTTTCTTCAGCAGGAAGCGAACGCGCCGGTCGTCCGGCGTTTCGACGGCGGCCACGCGCTCCTTCATCAGCGCAGCCGAGGTGCCGCGATAGCGTTCGAAGGAGAACTTCACGTCTTCCGCCGTCACCGGCTCGCCGTTGTGGAACTTGGCTCCGGGACGGACGGTGAATTCGTAGGTGAGGCCGTCGGGCGTCGCCTTCCAGCCGTCGGCCAGACAGGGCTCGTTGGCGCTGCCGGGCATCGGCTTCACCATGGCGTCGTGCAAGGCATACATCAGCAGGAAGGGCGTGATCATGCCCGGTGTTTCGGCCGGATCGAACCACGTCGGCGCCAGCGAGATATGCACCGCCCACGTGAGCTGCCCTTGCGGGCTGTTGGCGTTTGCCGAGCGTTGCGATGAAGCGATGAGCCCGAGCGCCGAAAGCGCGAGCAGGCTTCTGCGGCTGAAATCGGGGGTCGATCGGCCAAGCGAACTCATGCCGCCTGCTCGACCGTATGCGTCTGGTCTTGCCTTCCCGTCCATTGTTGCCTCCCAGCCGGCCCCTTTTGGTAGGGCCTTGCTTTTGCAATGTCGGAATCGAAAGGACGCGACTGACTTTAGGTTTGAGCCTCGCGACGTGCGAGGAACGCTGCGCTGCCTCCTTGTGCTCTTGCCTGTGACGTTAGGGGTAAGGCCGGGATCGGGCAACGGAATTCCGCGCATCAAGCCCGTGTCAGAGCGGTGATGGCTTGCCCCCTACACGCGCTCGTGGTCAGAGTCCGGCAGACAGGGAGTGGGGAACATGAGTAACCTTACACGGCGGGCCGCCCTCGTCAGTGCGTCCGTCTTGCCGTTGGCGACAGCCCGCGCCGCCCGGGCGCAGACGAAGTTTCCGGATAGACCGATCCGGCTGATCATCCCGTGGGCTGCGGGCGGGCCGGCCGACGCCGGCTTCCGCATCATGGCGCAGTCGGTGGCGAAGAAACTCGGCCAGCAGGTCATCGTCGACAACAAGGCGGGCGCCTCGGGCATCATGGGCGCGATCGCGCTGCAGGAGGCCAAGCCCGACGGCTACACGATCTCGCAGATGCACATGAGCGTGCTGCGCCAGCCGCTCCTCAACAAGCAGCTCACCTACAATCCGATCAGCGATCTCACCTATATCCTGCAGATCACCGGCTTCGTCATGGGCGTGGTGGTGAAGGCCGATGCGCAATGGAAGACCTTTCCCGAGCTTCTGGCTTACGCTAAGGCAAATCCGGGCAAGCTGAACTGGGGCACGCTCGGCATCGGCTCGACCCAGCATCTGGCCATGGAGCGGGTCGGCATCGCCCAGGGCGGGCTCAGCTGGACGCACGCGCCCTATCGCGGCACGGCCGACACGTTGCGCGCCCTGCTGGGCGGCGAGATCGACTTCGCGTCGGAGGCGTCGGGCTGGGCGCCGATGGTCCAGGCCGGACAGCTGCGGCTGCTGGCGGTCTTCACCGCCGAGCGCGCCAAGCGCTTCCCGGACGTGCCGACGGTAAAGGAACTGGGCATCGACGTGGTCGTCGACAGCCCGGGCGGCGTGATCGGCCCCAAGGGGATGGATCCCGCCGTGGTGGCCGTGCTGGCCGATACCTTCCGCAGCGCTGCGCAGGAACCCGAGCACCTGAAATTCCTTGAGAACATGGACCAGCCGCTGATCCTGCTCGACGGTCCCGCCTACAAGGCGGCGATGGCGAAGACCTACGAGGAGGAAAAGGAGCTGCTCCGTCGTCTGAACCTGTTGCCTGCGTAACGAATCGGGAGGCCGGCCATGTCGGAAGAGCGCAAGAAGGTCATGCAGCGTTTCCAGGAGCGTCTGGCCCGGCTGGAGGCGTTGCGCCACGAGATGCCGGCGCGCTGGCAGGTCTTCCACCTGCACAACGCGCTGAACGCCCTGCCGCACGATCACGGCACGGCCGACCTGCACCTCGACGAATTCGACCGCCACGACCTCGCCAAGGAGTATCCCGAGCTCGAGGCCGACAAGGTACCGACGGTCGACGAGATCCGGTCGCGGTTCGATTCGCTGTCGGGCGGGCTGCTTTAGCCTCATGGGACCGCGGGCCTCCAGGCCGGCTCAAATCTGTCGCCCTGGGCGCAGCGCCTGTCCTGAGCGAAGCCGAAGGAAAGCTACGCTCATGAAGAGCTGAGGCGGGCCTGGAGGCCCGCGGTCCGCTGAGATCAGAACCGCCGCAACGCGGCGGAGCGCCAGCGCAGTCAGGCGTCGGCGGTGACCGGAGCTGCGCTGCCACAGTGATTGCAGCTGAGGCTGTTCGAGGCGCGTAGACCATCGCAGGCCGGGCAGTAGCCGATGCCGATAAAGAGCGGCCGCTGCCGGGCCTGTTCACGGGCTGGCCCGAAAACAGCACTCTGCAGGGCTTGTAGCCAGCCGAGTCTCAACCTCATCCCCGCAGTCTATCCCCGGATGCAGGCCGTCGATAGCCGCCTTATGCTCGGCCGACATGCTGACTCTGCGCCAGATCGAGGTCATCAGGGCCATCATGGTGACCGGTACTGTGGGTGGCGCGGCGCGCCTGCTCAATGTGTCGTCGCCCGGTGTCAGCCGAGTGATGAAACATGCCGAGGCGATCCTCGGATTGAAACTGTTCAGCCGGCGGCACGGCCGCTACACGCCGAGCCCCGAGGCGCGCGACATCTTCAACCAGCTCAACGCCGTCTACGACAAGGTCGGCGACCTGCAATACGTCATCCGCCGCCTGTCGCAGGGAGCGGACTCCGAGCTTCGCGTCGGCTCGGTGCCCAGCATCTCCAACGTCATGGTGCCGCGCGCCATCGAGGGCGTGCGCAAGCGCTTCCCGAACCTGCTGATCGACATGGACGTGCTGAAGTTCGAGGAAGCGCTCGACTACATCCTGCTGGGCAAGGGAGAGGCGGTGGCCATGAGCTCGCGCTTCGACCATCCCATGCTGACCTTCGAGCCGCTGGCCACGGGCCGCCTGTTCTGCATCGTGCCGGAGGGCCACGCGTTGGCGCGCAAGAGCCGCATCTCGGCCGTCGACATCGTGCGCCATTCGCTGATCGGCATCGATCCCAACGATCCCTACGGCCGCATCATGGCCGGCATCTTCGCGCGACTCGGCCTCACCTACGACGTCACGATCAAGGCGCGTTTCGGCACCATGGTCTGCGCTTTGGTCGGCCGCGGGCTGGGCATCGCGGTGATCGACGAATTCACGCTGGCCGCCGACAACTGGTCGGGCATCGTCGCGTTGCCGATCGTCGAATCGACGGAGTTCCAGACCTACATCGCGTTCCGGCGCGACGCGGTCCTGTCGAGCTATTGCGAGCACTTCATCTCGCTGCTGCGGCGGGAAATGGAAATGCTGCACGACGGAAAAGGTGCATCCCGGAGAAAAGTAACGTCAGGTTTGCAGAATCGTAAATCTTGATAATAGACGTTACTTTTTCTTTCCTGCATCAATGACCCATCGGGGAAACGCAAACCAAGAACGAGGAGTAGATCATGCTGCGTAAGACTCTGGCCGTGGCGGGCCTCGCCATCGGCGGGCTCTGGGCGTCCGCCGCCTTCGCCCAGGACATCGTCATTCCCAACATCATCGAACTCTCGGGCGGCGGCGCCACCGTGGGCGCCATGTGGAAGAACGGCTCGAGCATGGCCGTCGAAGAGATCAACAACTCGGGCGGCATCCTGGGCAAGAAGATCAAGCTCGAGTTCATCGACACGGCGTCGGATCCCGGCAAGGCGCGGGCCGCCGTGCAGCGCGCCCTCGACGACAAGCCCATCGCCATTTTCGGACCGATCTATTCCGGATCGGTCAGCGCTACGCTGAAGCTCACGGCCGACGCCGAGGTGCCGCAGGTGATGGGCGGCGAGGCCGGCCCGCTGACCGCGCAGGGCTCCAAGTACATCTTCCGCACGTCGTTCGGCCAGAACGTGTCGATGCCCAAGATCGCCAACTACCTGCGCGACGGCGTCAAGGCCAAGAGCGTGGCCGTGGTCTACGTCAACAACGACTTCGGCAAGGGCGGCCGCGACGCCATCACCAAGGAGCTGGCGGCGCGCGACATCAAGGTCGTGGCCGACATCTCGACCGAGGCCGGCCAGGCCGACTTCGCGGCCGACGTCATCAAGCTCAAGGGCGCCAACGCCGATGCGATCTTCGTCTACCTGAACGAGGAGGAGAGCGCGCGCTTCCTGCGCGAGGCCAAGAAGCAGGGCCTGAACAAGCCGCTGATCGGCGAGACCACGCTGCTCGGCCAGAAGGTGATCGAGCTGGCGGGTGACGCGGCCAACGGCGTCAAGGGCCATGTCGGCTTGACCGTCGATGCGCCGGTGCCGGCCATCCAGGAATTCGGCAAGAAGTACGAGGCCAAGTACAAATCCAAGCCCGACCATAACGGCGTGAAGGGCTATATCGCGCCCTACATGATCAAGGCGGCGGCCGAGAAGGCAGGCAAGCTCGACGCCAAGGCGATCGCTGCGGCCCTGCACGGCATGACCATCACCCCCGACAAAGTGCCCGGCATCCTGATCGAGGCGACCTGGGACGACAAAGGCGAGATCGACCGCATCTCGTTCCTGGGCGAGGTCAAGGACGGCAAGCAGGTCATCACCGAGACGCTGCCAAAGCTGAACAAGTGACATCTTTCCGTCATCCCGACCAAGGCCCGAAGGGCCGCGTGGAGGGACCTCTTCTTCGTAAAGAAGAGGAGGTCCCTCGACTACGCCGCACTTCGTGCGGCTTCGCTCGGGATGACGGTTTTTGATGGCCGACTTCCTTCAACTCCTGATCTCCGGCCTGGCGACCGGTGCGATCTACGCCCTGGCGGCGATCGGCTTTACGCTGCTGTGGCAGACTTCGCAGACCATCAACTTCGCGCAAGGCGAGTTCGTCATGGTGCCGGCCTTCCTGGCACTGATCGCCATGCGCTGGTTCGGCGTGCCGTTCCTGCCCTCGCTGCTGCTGGCCATCCTGGGCTCGATGCTGCTGTTGGGCGCGGCCTTCCGCTACGTCATCGTCGGCCCGCTGATCCGCCGCGGCGTGCTGCCGCTCGTGATCTCGACCATCGCGCTCTCGATCCTGCTGAAGGAATCGGTGAAGGATTTCTATAGCGCCGAGGCTCAGACCTTCCCGACCTTGCTGCCCGACACGCTGATCACCGTGGCCGGCGTCTCGGTGTCGCTGGCCCAGCTCGGCGTGCTGGCGGTGGCGCTGGTCGCCATCGTCCTGCTGCAATGGTTCCTGGCCGGCACGCGCACCGGCCGCCAGATGCAGGCGACGGCGCAGAACCCGACCGTGGCCCGCATCCTGGGCGTGCCGGTCGAGCGCATGATCCTCTACACCTTCCTGATCAATGCGGCGCTCGCCGCCATGGCCTCGTTGCTGGTCTCACCGATCTATCTGGCCAAGTTCTCCAACGGCGAGACGCTGGGCCTGATCGCTTTCGCAGCCGCCATCGTCGGCGGCTTCAATCAGGTGCGCGGCGCCATCGCCGGCGGCCTCTTGATCGGCGTCCTGGACAACCTCGCCGCCGCCTACGTCTCGACGGCCTATCGCCAGGCCATCCCCCTGATCCTGCTGGTGCTGGTCATCCTGTTCCGCCCGCAGGGCCTTTTAGGCCGCAAAGAGGAGCGCGCCGTATGAGCACGCGCGCCTCGCTGCTGATCGGGCTTGTCCTGCTGGTGCTGCTCGCCCTGGCTCCGGTCGATCTCAGCGGCATCGGCGTGCCGTATCCCGGCCTGCGGCGCTACGGCACCTATATCCTCACCCTGTGGCTGGTGACGGCGATCGCCGCCATGGGCGTCAACCTGATCGTGGGCTATGCCGGCCAGGAGACGCTGGCCCAGGCCGCCTTCGTCGGCATCGGCGCCTATCTCACGGCCATCGTCACCAAGGCAGGCGTGCCGTTCGGCGTGGCCTTCGCTGCGTCCGGCCTGCTCACCTTCGTCATCGGCATTGCGCTCGGCTTCCCGGCGTTGCGCGTGCAGAAGCACTATCTTGCCTTCGTCACGCTTGCCTTCACCGTCCTGTGCTGGCTGGTGTTCCGCAACGAGGATTGGCTCACCGGCGGCGTCATGGGATTGCGCGACATCGAGCGGCCGACCTTCCTCGGGTGGCCGCTGCGCAACCACGTCCGCTTCTACTGGTTCGTGCTCGGCATCGCCGCGATCATGACCTTCGTGCTGTGGTGGATCGTGCGCTCGCCGTGGGGTCGCGCCTTCAACGCGCTGCGCGAGAACCCGCTGCGCGCCGAGAGCCTGGGCATCGACGTCCGCCTCTACACCTTGCTCGCCTTTGCCCTTGGTTGCGCCTATGGCGGCATGGCCGGCAGCCTCTATGCGCCGCTGGTCGAGTTCATCGATCCCAGCCCGTTCGCGCTGGGGCCTTCGCTGCTGTTCATGCTGATGGTGGTGATCGGCGGCAGCGGCACCTTCCTCGGGCCCTTCGTCGGCGCCGGTATCGCCGTGCTGCTGCCCGAATGGCTGCGCGCCTGGGAGACCTGGTATCTGCTGATCTACGCCGTGCTTGTCATGGTCATGATGGCTTTCTTCCCCGGCGGCATCGTCGGCCTGGCGACGCGCGTCCTCACCAGGAAGGCGCGGTCATGACGGCGCTCCTCGAAGTCCGCGACATCGAGAAATCGTTCGGCGGCGTGCAGGCCGTGCGCGGCGTCTCCTTCGACGTCCTCGACGGCGAGATCCTGGGGGTGATCGGCCCCAACGGTTCGGGCAAGTCGACGCTGTTCAACTGCATCCTCGGCCAGCTCGTGCCCGACCGCGGCAGCGTGCGGGTCAACGGCCGGGACGTGACGGGGCTGCGGCCCTCGCGCCTCAATCGCCTGGGCGTCAGCCGCACCTTCCAGCTCCTGCAGGTTTTTCCCGAGCTGACGGTGCGCGAGAACCTGATCCTGGCGGGCCAGGAGCATCGCGGCTCGCGCCTGTCGCGCCTGTTCGGGCCGCGCGACGCCGGCCTCGGCGCAGAGGCCGACCGCATGCTCGATTTCTTCCGCCTGCGACGGCTGGAGGGCGACAAGGCCGGCAGCCTGTCCTACGGGCAGCAGAAGCTCTTGGACGCCGCCATGGCCTTCATGTCGGGCTCGCGCCTGGTGCTGCTCGACGAGCCGGCCGGCGGCGTCAATCTCACCATGCTGGCCGACCTGCGCGAGCGGCTGGAGGCGATCAATCGCGAGACCGGCGTCACCTTCGTGGTGATCGAGCACAACATGGAATTCGTCATGGCGCTGTGCTCGCGGCTGATCGTGCTGGCGGAGGGGCGTATCATCGCCGAGGGTGCGCCCGCCGAGGTGCGGCGCGATCCGCTGGTGATCGAAGCCTATCTGGGGCACTGACATGGCTGACGAGGCTATCCTCACCCTCGACGGCGTCGTCGCCGGCTACGGCAAGATGACGATCCTGAACGGCGTCACCGCCGCCATCCGGCGCGGCGCCATCACGACGGTGATCGGGCCCAACGGCGCCGGCAAGTCGACCCTGTTCAAGACAGTGTTCGGGCTTTTGGGCGTCCGCACCGGTCGCGTCACTTTCGACGGCGCGGATACGACGTCACGCGAGCCGCGACGTATGCTCGATGCCGGCATGTGCTACGTGCCGCAGGGCCGCAACCTCTTCCCCGAGCTGTCGGTCCGCCACAATCTCGAGCTGGGCGGCGTGGCGCTCGCCGACACGTCGCGCCTCGCCGGCCGCATGGACGAGATGATGGCGCGCTTCCCCATGCTGCGCGAGAAGGCCGACGCCCAGGCCTCGACCCTGTCGGGTGGCCAGCAGAAGCTTCTGGAAGTCGCGCGCGGCCTCCTGCTGGAGCCCAAGCTGATGCTGATCGACGAGCCTTCGATCGGCCTGTCGCCGCTGATGGTGCAGGAGGTCTTCTCGATCCTGAAGGACCTGCGCAGCGCCGGCGTGTCGATCCTGATGATCGAGCAGAATGCCCGCCAGGCGCTCGCCATTTCCGACTACGGCCTGGTCCTCGAGCAGGGCCAGACCCGCATCGAAGATACGGCCGAGAATATCCTGGCCGACCCGCGCATCGCCCAACTCTTCCTGGGTGGCGGGCTGGCTCCAGCGCAATAGGAGAGACCGCGATGTCCTCACGCATGCTCGTCGGCCTGATCGGCACCAACATCCAGAAGTCGCTGGCGCCGGCGCTGCACGAAGACGCCTTCGCCGCCGCGGGTGTCTCGGGTCACTACCACCTGATGGACGTCGCGACCCTGCAGGGCCGACGCCTCGAGGACCTGCTGGCCGCCGCCCGCACCGCCGGCTTTGCCGGCGTCAACATCACCCATCCGTTCAAGGAAGCGGTGATCCCGCTGCTCGACGCCGTCTCGACCGAGGCGACGGAGATCGGCGCGGTGAACACCGTGGTGTTCGACAAGAGCGGGCGCACCACCGGCCACAACACCGACTGCTCGGGCTTCCGCCAGGCCTTCATCGAGGCCTTCGGCGCCGACGCCATCCGCGGCAAGCCGGTGCTGCTGCTGGGCGC
The DNA here is from genome assembly GCA_023386865.1 of Pseudomonadota bacterium. Taxonomy (GTDB): domain Bacteria; phylum Pseudomonadota; class Alphaproteobacteria; order Reyranellales; family Reyranellaceae; genus Reyranella. The sequence continues at coordinate 9,373 of JAEWIV010000215.1, read as the reverse complement.
CGGCGGAGCGGGGCGGGCCGTCGCCGTGGCGCTGATGGCGCTGGGCGCCTCGACGGTGCGGGTCTACGACCAGGACCAGGCCCGCGCCACAGGTCTCTGCGCCGATCTCATCATGCGCTTCGGCGCCGATCGCTGCGAGCTGCTGACCGATCCCGAAACCGCAGCCGAGCAGGTCGGGGGCATCGTCAATGCCACTCCGGTCGGCATGACCGGCTATCCCGGCCTGCCGCTGCCGGCTCGCCTGATCCAGAAGCATCATTTCGTCGCCGACGTGATCTACACGCCGATCGACACCAAGTTCGTGCTGGCTGCCCAGAAGAAGGGCTGCCGCACCATGAACGGCGGCGGCATGTGCGTGCACCAGGCCGTCGATGCCTTCCGCCATTTCACCGGCCTTGTGCCCAATGTCGCGCGCATGAAGCAGACCTTCGAGACGGCTTGCGCGGCCCGCGACGCGGCTTCTTCGACGGGAGGACCGAAATGAAGACAGCCATCGCCACGGTCTGCCTGAGCGGCGGGCTCGACGACAAGCTGGAAGCCATCGCCAACGCGGGCTTCGAGCGCGTCGAGCTGTTCGAGAACGACCTTCTGTCGTTCAACGGCTCACCCGTCGACGTCCGGCGCATGATCGAGGACTACCGGCTTCGGACGATCACCTTCCAGCCGTTCCGCGACTTCGAGGGCATGCCGTCCGCCTTGCGCGAGCGCGCGCTGACTCGGGCGGAGCGCAAGTTCGACGTCATGGAGGCACTGGGCTGCGACCTCCTCATGGTCTGCTCCAACGTTTCGCCCGACAGCCTGGGCGGCATCGATCGCGCCGCCGCCGACCTGCGCGAACTGGGCGACCGCGCCGCCCGCCGCGGCATGCGCGTCGCCTTCGAGGCGCTGGCCTGGGGCCGGCACATCAACGACTACCGCGATGCCTGGGAAGCGGTGCGCCGCGCCGATCATCCTGCGGTCGGCCTGGTGCTCGATACCTTCCACATCCTGGCGCGTGGCACGGATCTCTCCGCCATCCGCGCCATCCCGCGCGACCGCATATTCCTGGTGCAAGCCGCCGATGCGCCCAGGCTCGACATGGACTACCTGTCGTGGAGCCGGCACTTCCGCAGTTTTCCGGGGCAGGGCGACTTGCCTCTCGACGACTTCATGGATGCCCTGGCCGCCACCGGCTTCGACGGTCTGTTCTCGCTGGAGATCTTCAACGACCAGTTCCGCAGCGGCTCGACACGACAAGTGGCCGTCGATGGCCATCGCTCGCTGATCTATCTCCTGGACCGCCTGCACGCACGCTCGGGCCACACCGTCGCCGGCCTGACGCCGATGCCGCCGCGGGCAAAGTGCCTCGGCGTCGAGTTCATCGAGTTCGCGCTGGACGATCAGGCCGCCGGCCCGTTCGAGAGCATGCTGCAGGGACTGGGTTTCCGCCGCGCCGGCCAGCACATTTCCAAGCAGGTCACGCGATGGCGACAGGGCGACATCAACATCGTGGTCAATATCGAGAAGGAGGGCTTCGCCCACTCCTTCAACATCACGCACGGCACCTCGGTCTGTGCGCTCGGCCTGCGGGTCGACGATGCCGCCGCCACGCTGGATCGTGCCCAACTGCTGCTCGACATGCCGTTCCGCCAGGCCGTCGGGCCGGGCGAGCTGGAGATTCCTGCCGTGCGCGGCCTGGGCGGTAGCCTGGTCTATTTCATCGACTCCAAGACCGACTTGGGCCGCGTCTGGGACATTGAATTCCGTGCGATCGCCGACAGCTCGGACAAGGGCGATGCCGGTCTGCAACGCGTCGATCACCTCCAGCAGGTGATGCTTTATGACGAGATGCTGAGCTGGCTGCTGTTCTACACCTCGCTGCTCGAGGTCGAGAAGACGCCGGCGCAGGACGTGCTCGATCCGGGCGGGTTGGTGAAGAGCCAGGTGGTGCAGTCCGACGATGGCCGCTTGCGCCTGGTGCTGAATGGCTCGCAGTCGGGCCGCACCCAGACGTCGCGCTTCCTGTCGGAGGCTTTCGGCTCGGGCGTGCAGCACATCGCGCTCGCGACCAATGACCTCCTGGCAACGGTGCGCCAGCTCGAGGCCAGCGGAATGAAGCTCCTGCCGGTGCCCGAGAACTACTATGACGACCTCGAAGCCAAGAGCGAGCTTTCGATGGAGCTGATCGACACGTTGAAGGCACACAACATCTTCTACGACCGCGAAGGCGACGCCGAATACTTCCAGGTCTACACGGCCACTATCGAGGATCGCTTCTTCTTCGAGATCGTCGAACGGCGCGGCTATCGCGGCTACGGCGCTGTCAACGCACCGATCCGGCTGGCGGCGCAGGCGAGGTTGGGCGCGGGCAATTCCGATCGTATGTAGAGCCTGTTCAGCTGGGAATGAAGTCAGGCCGCTCGATACCGGGCATCGAATCGTAGGCCCTCGCTATCGTCTGCTCGGGCGTTCGCGCCACGCCATTGTCCGAGTAGATCGCTTCAGCCAAAGCGCAGGTTCAGTTCGATTAGGTCCAGAAGAAGTAGGGAAGCAAAGTCGTCTGCAACATCGCCGCTCCTCGCTTGACGAATTCAGCCGATAAGCCTTTCCCGCGCCACATTGGTCGGCCACCCAGGCATTCCCCTCGAACAATGGAGAGAACATGCCTGCTACGATCGCGCGCCGCAGCTTCCTCGCGGCGCCGTTGCTGGCCCTTCCAGCCTCCGCCGACGATGCAGCATCCCGGCTCGCCGAGCTCGAACGCCGCAATGGCGGACGGCTGGGTGTGGCGGCTCTCGATACGGCAAGCGGCCGTCGCGTCGCTCATCGTGCCGAGGAACGCTTCCCGCTTTGCAGCACCTTCAAGTTCCTGGCCGCAGGCTTCGTGCTGGCCCGGGTGGATCGCGGCGAGGAGAAGCTCGACCGCCGCGTCGTCTTTGCGGAGAAGGACCTCGTCACCTATTCGCCGGTGACCAAGGACCATGTCGGTCCAGGTGGCATGACGATGGCGGAGATCTGCGACGCGGCGGTGACGCTCAGCGACAACACGGCGGGCAACCTGATGTTCGCGAGCTTCGGCGGTCCGGCCGGACTGACCTCCTATGCGCGCTCGCTGGGCGACCGGGCGACGCGCCTCGATCGCATCGAGACCGAGCTCAACGAGGCCAAGCCCGGCGATCCGCGCGACACCACGACGCCCGTCGCGATGGTCGGCACCATGCAGCGCCTGCTGATCGAAGATTCCCTGTCGGCCGTCTCGCGCGACCGGCTGATCGGCTGGCTGGTGGCCAGCAAGACGGGCGCCCGCCGCGTGCGCGCTGGTTTGCCCGCGGATTGGCGTGTCGGTGACAAGACCGGCACCGGCAACAACGGTACGGCCAACGATGTCGCGATTGCCTTTCCGCCCGGCCGCGCGCCGATCCTGATCACGGCCTACTACACGGAATCGACGATCTCGGATGATGCCCGCAACACTGTCATCGCCGAGGCGGCTCGCCTGGCCGCCGCGGGGCTCGCCTAGCGCCGGCGTCTGGTCGGCCACGCGCTGCCATACGCGGCGATGGATGTTGCGAAACGCACGATCCGTCCGGCCGATTCCAGCTGGACGGATTGTGCTCTAGACTGTCGCCGATGAAGAACCTGATCCTGCGCGACAACCGCGGGCCCGTTGCGGTGCTCTGGTTGAATCGGCCGACAAAGCGCAACGCCATCACGACCAAGATGATGTGGCAGCTGGGCGAGCTGCTGCAGGACTGCCTCTCGGATCGCCGCGTTCGGGTCGTCGTGATCGCCGGCAAGGGCAGGCATTTCAGCGCCGGCGGCGACATGCGCGAAATGCGCGGCATGGACGTGCTGCAGACCGACGATGCGATGGTGGCGTGGCAGTTCAATCTCGAGCGCATCGAGCGGGCGACCAAACCGGTGATCGCGGTCGTCCATGGAGCCGCCTTCGGCGGCGGCACGGAACTTGCCATGGCCTGTCATATCCGCGTCTGCAGCGAGAGCGCGCGCTTCGCCCAGACCGAGATCGCCCTGGACCACCTCCCAGGAGGCGGCGGAACGCAGCGCCTGCCGCGGCTGGTGCCGTTGTCCTTCGCCTACGAGCACCTGCTGCTCGGCGAGCCGATCGCGGCGGCGGAGGCGCATCGCATCGGCTTGGTGAACCACGTGTGGCCCGATGCCGAGCTGATCGATCGCGCCGTCGATCTCGGCCGTCGCATCGCGCGCCGCGGCCCCGTGGCCGTCCGCTATACGATGGAGGCGGTGAGGATCGGCCTGCAGGGGCCACTCGATTCCGGCATGCGGCTGGAGCGCACCATGGCAGCCCTGGTCAATGAATCGCGGGAGGCGAAGGAGGGCATGCGGGCCTTCTTCGACAGCGGCCGAAGGCCGACGCGCAAATGACGGCATTCCGCTCGCCCGCCGGTGTCGGCATCGACGACCTGCTGCGCCGGGCTGCCCGGCGTGTGCCGGACAAGGTGGCGATCGTCGATGATCACGGTGTCATTGGCTTCGGCGAGGCGGAAGCCGCCGCCAATCGGCTGGCGCGTTGGCTGCTGGCCGCCGGTGTGCGGCGTGGCGATCGGGTGGCCCTGATCCTGCCCAACGGCATCGCCTTCATCGTGGCCGAGCTCGCGATCCTGCGCGTGGGCGCGGTCAAGGTGCCGCTGAACATCCGCTTCGCGGTGCCCGAGGTCCTCGGCGCCTTGGCCGACTGCACGCCTGCCGTGCTGATCGCCACGGCCGAGTATGCCGGGCGCGTGCAGGCCGAGCGGGTGCGACTGACGTCGCTGGCGGCGATCGTCGCGGTGGATGATGCAGCCGCAGGATGCGTTCGCTACGCCGACATCGTCGCCGCGGGCGATGACGCGCGGGTCCCCGCAGTCGCCTATGGCGACGATGATCCCATCCTGATCCGCTACACCGGCGGCACGACGGGCCGGCCCAAGGGCGTCGTCCATACGCATCGCAGCTACGTCGCCATCGTGCTCGACGTGGTGCGCGAGAATGCGCTGGTCGAAGAGGACATCGCGCTTCACCTCGGCCATCTCAGTCACGGGCTGAACTTCATGTGGCCGGCCTGGTACCTTCTGGGCGCGACCCAGGTCGTGCGCGAACGCTTCGATCCGGCCGCGACCTGGACCGATTTCGCGCGTCACAGGGTGAGCTGGGTCTACATGGTGCCGACCATGATCCACATGCTGCTGGAAGCCGACGAAGGACGGGCCGACGTCTCGACCCTGCGCTCTTTCACCTATGCATCGGCGCCGATGCCGGTGCCGCTGCTGCGTCGCGCCATCGACCGCTTCGGCAACATATTCACCCAGGTCTACACGCTTTCCGAGGCGCCGGTGATCACCACCATGATGCGGCCGCACGAGCATCTCGAGCTCGAGACGGAGTGTGGGCCGCGATTGGGGTCGGTCGGCCGTGAAGTCCCGACCTTCGAGCTGCGCTTGGTCGACGACGCCGGGCGGGATGTTCCGGCGGGCGCTGTCGGCGAGATCGTGGTGCGCTCGGTCAACAACATGGCCGGCTACTGGAACCTGTCCGAGGAGACGGCGCGGACGATCGTCGACGGCTGGCTGCGCACCGGCGACATGGCGCGCCGAGCATCCGATGGCTTCCTCTACCTGGCCGACCGCAAGAAGGACATCGTGATCACCGGCGGGTTCAATGTCTGGCCCAAGGAGGTGGAGGATGCGCTGCTCGGCCATCCCGACGTTGCCCAGGCCGCGGTGGTGGGGGCGCCCGACGAGAAGTGGGGCGAGATCATCGTCGCCTATGTCGTGGCCAAGCCGGGCAAGCGTCCCACCGCCGAAGCACTGGCGGCCCATTGTTCGACGGTGCTGGCGGACTACAAGAAGCCGCGCCGCCTGCACCTCGTCGACAGCCTGCCGCTCACCCCGGTCGGCAAGATCTCGCGCGCCGCCTTGCGGGAACGCGCTAGAGCGGAATGAGATGAGATGGAACCGCCCGCGGTTCCATCTCATCTCATTCGCGCGCACCGGTGGTGCGTGTTGCAGGAGGCATGATGGGTCCAGCTGATTCCAGCTGGACCCCCATCATCCTCTAGAAGCCCTTGAGCTGGCTCGGCAGGTAGGTGGCGAGCCAGGGTACGAACATTACGGCGAGCAGGGTCGCGATCTGGGCGATGACATAAGGCAGCACGCCGCGCACCATGTCCTGGTAGGTGATCTCCGGCGGTGCGATCGATTTCAGGTAGAAGATCGAGGGCGCCATGGGCGGCGTCAGGTATGAGGTCTGGATGGCCACCACCATCAGGACGGCGAACCAGATCGGATCGACGTTGAGGGCTGCCACGATCGGCATGAAGATCGGCAGGCAGATGAGCACGATCGACACCCAGTCGAGGATGAAGCCCGTGGCGAAGACGATGGCGAGGCAGATCAGCAGCACGCCGTAGGTGCCGATGTCGAGGTCGGCGACGATCGCCTGCACCAGCTTCTCGCCGCCCTGGACGCGGAACACCGAGGCGAACATGGTGCCGCCCACCACGATCAACATGATCATGCAGTTGATCAGGAGCGTGCGCTTGACCGAATCGACGAACACCGGCCAGGTCAGCCGCCGATAGACGGCCGTCAGCACGAGAGCGCAGAGCGCGCCGACGCTGGCGGCTTCGGTCGGCGAGGCGATGCCGAACATGGTGGTTCCGAGCACCGCCGCGATCAACACGACTGCGGGGACGAAGCCGCTCAGCGTCACCCGCAGCTTCTCGCCCAGCGGCATGTCGATTTCCTCGTGGCTGACCGGCGGCCCGTCCTGCGGCTTGAGGAGGCAGCGCGCCACGACGTAGATCAGAAACAGGCCGACCATCAGCAGTCCGGGCAGCAGCATGCCGGCGTAGAGCTGGCCGACCGACATGTTGGCGATCGAGGCGTAGATCACGGCGACCAGCGACGGCGGGATCATGGTGCCGAGCGAGCCGCCGGCGCAAATCGTGCCGGCGATCAGGTCCTTCCTGTACCCGTAGCGCATCATCACCGGGATCGTCATGACGCCGATAACGACCTCGACGGCGCCGACGATGCCGGTCGACGCCGCGAAGATCGCCCCCATCGTGATGGTTGCCAGCGCCAACCCGCCGGGCAGGCGGCCCATCCAGAGCTGCAGCACCTGGAAGAGGCGCTCGGCGATTCCCGAGCGCTCGAGGATGCAGCCCATGATGATGAACGGCGGGATGGCCGACAGCAGGTACTGCTGTGCGGTCTGCTGCACCATGCCGTAGAGCTGGACGCCGACGACCTTGTCTCCGAAGACGCCCAGGCCGAAGGCGAAGGCGGTGGCGAGCAACGAGAAGGCGACCGGCACGCCCAGGAAGACCAGGGCGAACAGCACCACGAACATGAGGATGGGCAGCATCGCGGTACGTCTTCAGGCGTTGGCGCTGATCGTCGGGTCGGTCGTGCCGGGCGGCGGCACCGCGGTCGGGGTGCCGATCCCGACGGCATGCCGCAGCGTCTCCGACAGCACCTGCAGGCCGAGACCGACGATGCCGATGGTGATGCCGACATAGAACGGCCAGACCAGCGGCTCCCAGGCGCTCATGCTTTCCAGCTCGCCCTTCAGGTAGGCGCGCCACGCCTTGTTGGCCGAGGCCGCGCCGACGAACCACAGCAGCGGCAGGAACAGCCCGAGATAGAATAGGAAGTTGATCGCGTGCTGCGCGCGCAGTGGCAGGCGGGCCGCCAGGAAATCGATGCGGATATGTGCGCCAACGCGCAGCGTGTAGGCCGCGCCCAGCAGGAACAGCGTGCCGTTGGTCATGTAGGCGATGTCATTGCCCCACAGGGTCGGCGCGCTGAAGACGTAGCGCGCGACGACCTCGTAGAGCTGGACGGCGATGATCACCACGACCTCGACCATCGCGACCATGGCCAGCAGCCAGCCGAAGCTGTCGAGCGCGGGACAGACGCGCTCCAGAAGCGCCTTTCTCATGAGGCAATCCCCGAACCGGAAGGGACGGCGTTGGGCCGCTCCAGCCAGATGCTATTTCTTGCTGAATTCGGTCTGGTGATCGACCACGAGATACGGCGAGTACTTCTCCCAGCGGTCCTGGAAGTCGAACACCGACTTTGCGACGCGCTCGGGCCAGGGATTGCCTTCCGCCTTCGCCTTGGCCGCCGCATCGTTGGCCCATTTGCGGGCGGCTTCCTTGGCCTTCTTCTTGAACGTCTCGTCGAGGATGATGACCTCGTTCTTGCCGCTCAGCAGCGTGTCCATCGCCGCGAAGTCCTGCATGATGATCGAGTTCAGGCTCTCGAACGTCACGAGCTTGGCGGCCATGTGGATCTTGTCCTGCAGGTCCTTCGGTATCTTGGCCCACTTGTCGGCCTGCATCGCCGCCTCGAACGTCCACGAGCCGGCATGGATGCCGGGCATGATCACGTACTTGGCGATCTCCTGGAAGCCCAGCGCCTTGTTCTCGCTCGGCATGGAGTACTCCATGGCGTCGATCGCCTTCTTCTCGAGCATCGAGTAGAGCTCGCTGCCCGGCACGACGACCGGCGCGGCGCCGAAGCCGTCCTTCAGGATCGCCGCCCAATTGCCCAGCGTGCGGAACTTCAGGCCTTTGAGATCCTCGACCGTGCGGATCGGCTTGTGGCTGTGGGCGAACACCTCCGACGGGCCGGCGCCCAGCACCATGGTGTGCATCTTCATGGTGGCGAGCCGATGCTCCTGCAGGAGCTTCTCCCCGCCGCCGTTGTACATCCAGGGAACGATCGAATCGACGCCGAGCCCGGTTGGGAACGAGCCGATGATCAGGTTCGTCGGATCCTTGCCGCCGAGGAACGAGGCCGGGCCGATGGCGATGTCGGCGCGACCGTCCTCAACAGCCTCGTAGATCTTGAAGATCGGCGCCAGCACGCCGCCTTCGTGGACCTCGACCTTGACCTTGCCGTCGGTGAGCTTGGCCACGTACTCGGCGAACGGAATGGCGATGGCCGTGTTGTAGACCGATGTCTTTGGCGCGATGGTCGCGGCGCGCAACGTGATGGTCTGAGCCTCCGCAGAGACGGAAAGCAGGGTGATGGCGGCGCCGAGCGCCGCACCCATGATCGACTGTCGCATGAACCCCTCCCCAGCAGGGCCCAGGACACAGGCCCGCCCGAAGGCTAGTCCAGGCGGCACACGGTCTGCAATAACTGGACGGGGGTGCGGGTCAACTTCTGGTGCTGCTGCGCTCGGCGGCGGCTTTGCGCAACCGCGTAACCTCCTGGACGATGCCGGTCTGGCCCGTCTGGCGGCCGAGATCCTCGGCACGCCTGAGGAGCGGCGTGGCCGTGGCCGTGTCGCCCTGCAGCAGCGCGCTTCGCCCGGCGCGCAGGAAGAGATCGGCGGCGTCGGCGGCGCGACCGGATCGCAACGC
>JAEWIV010000104.1 GCA_023386865.1 Pseudomonadota bacterium | reverse complement strand
TCGGCCGGCTGACGCGACTTTCGAAGTAACCGGGAGGGCAGGGGCGAGAGCAAAGGCCCGACCCGGTCCTGCCGATGCAAGGGCATCGGTGGGCGGCGCCGCCAGACGGGGGCAGGCGCCGTGTAGGAAAGGAAGATGGATATGAGTGAGATGTTTCAAGTGTTCCGCAAGGAACTGGACTGGGCCGGGCGCAAGCTCGTGCTAGAGACCGGCAAGATCGCGCGTCAGGCCGACGGTGCGGTGCTGGCGACCTACGGCGGCACCACGGTGCTGGCCACCGTCGTGTTCGAGAAGAAGCCCAAGCCGGGCCTGGATTTCTTCCCGCTGACCGTGAACTACCAGGAGAAGGCCTTCGCCGCCGGCAAGATCCCGGGCGGCTTCTTCAAGCGTGAGGGCCGGCCGTCGGAGAAGGAGGTGCTGACCTCCCGCCTGATCGACCGCCCGATCCGTCCGCTGTTCCACGAGAACTACAAGAACGAGACGCTAGTGGTGATCACGACCCTGGCGCACGACATGGAGAACGATCCCGACATCGTGTCGATGGTCGCGACGTCAGCCGCGCTCACCATCAGCGGCGTTCCCTTCATGGGCCCGATCGGCGCGGCCCGCGTCGGCTACATCGACGGCAAGTACGTCGTCAACCCGACGCTCGAGCAGACCGAGAAGAGCGACCTCGACCTCGTCGTCGCCGGCACCCAGGAAGGCGTGCTGATGGTCGAATCGCAGGCCAAGGAGCTCGATGAGACCACGATGCTGTCGGCCGTGATGGAAGGCCATCGCGCCTTCCAGCCGGTGATCGAGGCCATCATCCAGCTCGCCGAGCATGCGGCCAAGGAGCCGCTGCCGCTCACCGATCCGCCGGAAGTGGCCAAGACCGTGGCCGAGCGCCTGAAGGCCGAGATGCGCGGCAAGATGGTCGAGGCCTATGCCGAGACCCAGAAGCTCGCCCGCCAGGCCAAGGTCGGCGAGGTCAAGGCTGCCGCCAAGGCGCTGTTCGAGGGCGACGAGGCCGCTCTCGCCGTGTTCGGCGAGCAGTTCGGCAACCTCGAGGCTGACGTCGTGCGCGGCGCCATCCTCGACACCGGCAAGCGCATCGACGGTCGCGACACCAAGACGGTGCGACCGATCGTGGCCGAGGTCGGCGTGCTGCCACGCGCCCACGGCTCCTCGCTGTTCACCCGCGGCGAGACCCAGGCGCTGGTCGTGGCCACCTTGGGCACCGGCCAGGACGAGCAGATCATCGACGCGCTCGAGGGCGAGTACCGCGAGAGCTTCATGATGCACTACAACATGCCGCCCTACGCGGTCGGCGAGGTGCGCCGCATGGGCTCGCCCGGCCGTCGCGAGATCGGCCACGGCAAGCTCGCCTGGCGCGCGCTGCGTCCGCTGCTGCCGTCCAAGGAGAAGTTCCCGTACACGATCCGCATCGTGTCGGAGATCACCGAGAGCAACGGCTCGTCCTCGATGGCCTCGGTCTGCGGCGGCTCGCTGTCGCTGATGGATGCCGGCGTGCCGATGGATCGCTCGGTGGCGGGTATCGCCATGGGTCTGATCAAGGAGGGCGACCGCTTCGCCGTCCTGTCGGACATCCTGGGCGACGAGGACCATCTCGGCGACATGGACTTCAAGGTCGCCGGCACCGAGAAGGGCATCACCGCCCTGCAGATGGACATCAAGATCACCTCGATCACCGAGGAGATCATGAAGGTGGCGCTGGGCCAGGCGAAGGACGGCCGCCTCCACATCCTCGGCGAGATGGCCAAGGGCTTGGGCGGCGCGCGCGACTCGGTCAGCCAGAACGCGCCGCGCATCACCCAGTTCACGATCCCCAAGGACAAGATCCGCGAAGTGATCGGCACCGGCGGCAAGGTGATCCGCGAGATCACCGAGACCACCGGCACCAAGATCGACATCGAGGACGACGGCACCATCAAGGTCGCCGCGGTCGACGCCAAGCAGGGCCAGGCCGCGATCGACTGGATCAAGGGCATCGTCGCCGAGCCGGAAGTGGGCGTGATCTACAACGGCAAGGTCGTGAAGACCGTCGAGTTCGGCGCCTTCGTGAACTTCCTGGGCGCGCGCGACGGCTTGGTGCACATCTCGGAGCTGGCGCCACGCCGCGTCGCCAAGGTCACCGACGTGATCAAGGAAGGCGACCAGGTGAAGGTCAAGGTCCTGGGCGTCGACGATCGCGGCAAGGTCCGCCTCAGCATGAAGGCGGTCGACCAGCAGACCGGCGAGGACATCTCCAACAAGCCGCGCGAGGATGCGGCGCCTGCGCCCGCCGCCGGCGAGTAAGGCACTGGACGGTAACGAGAACGGCGGCCTTCGGGCCGCCGTTTTTGTTTGTAGGATCGGCGGCATGAAGATGCCTTCCCGCAGACTCCTGCTCGCTGGCGCCGGTGCCAGCCTGCTTCCCCTTCGTTCCGCTCTTGCCGCGGGCCTGATTGCCACGCCGCAGCAGACCGAAGGGCCGTTCTATCCGACGGCCTTCCCCGCCGACATGGACAACGACCTCGTGCAGGTCCGCGACCAGCAGGCGCGCGCGATGGGCACGGTGCTGCATCTCGAGGGCCGGGTGCTCGATCTCAACGGCAAGCCGGTCGACGGCGCGGTGGTCGAGATCTGGCAATGCGACGCGCAGGGCATCTACGACCATCCGCGCCAGCCCGGCCGCGACAGACGCGATTCGGCATTCCAGGGCTATGGCCGCCTGATGGTGAAGGCCGACGGTCGCTACAGTTTCCGCACCTTGAAGCCCGTGGCCTATGCCGGCCGCACGCCGCACATCCATTTCAAGGTCGCGAGCTCGACGGGCAAGCTGCTCACCAGCCAGTTCTATGTCGCCGGCGAGCCGAGCAACGAGCGCGACAGCGTCTTCCGCGGTATCCGCGATCCGCGCCAGCGCGAGCTGGTCGAGATGAAGCTCACGCCGGCACCGGGCGTTGAAGCCGGGGCCCTCGCGACCTCGATCGACATCATCCTCTGAGCCGACCGGCAGCGGCCCGGGTGTCATTCGTTTGACAGACCCGATGAACCTTTCGTAACGTTCCCTCTAGAGAGACGTCGTCTCTCATTGTGGGACACTCGGGCGATGGCTGTCGCGGGGGAAATACAGTCGGTTCAGCGCGCCATTTCGGTGCTGCGGGCCTTCGCCTTGGCCGATGAATGGTCGACGTCCTCGCTCGGCCGCGAACTCGGCCTGCACAAGAGCGTGGTGCATCGGCTCCTGGTGACGCTCGCCCGTGGCGGTCTGCTGCAACAGGACGAGCGGACAGGCCGCTTCCGCTTGGCGCCCGCCATGGTCGCGCTGGGGCGTCGCGCCGAGCAATCCTCCGACGTTCTCGCCATCGCCCGACCGGTGCTTCAGCACCTCGTCGAGGCAAGCCAGGAGACCGTCAGCCTGTGCGTCCTGCAGGACGACCACGGCGTCTGCCTCGCCAATGTCGACAGCCCGCAATCGATGCGGTTCACGATCAGCCCAGGCGAGAGCTTTCCGCTGAATGCGGGCTGCGTCGGCAAGGTCATCCTGGCCTTCCAGCCGCCGGCCTTCGTCGATGCGCTGCTCGCCGCGGGACCGCTGCCGCGATTCACCGACCGCACCCCGATCGCGCCGGGACGATTGCGCGAGGATCTCGCGCGCATCCGGGCACAGGGCTACGGCTTCAGCGACGCGGAGATCACGCCCGGAGCGCGCTCCGTGGGTGCGCCGGTCTACGACGCCGAGGGCAAGGTCAGGTATTGCCTCGTCATCTCCGCGCCGTCGGTCCGCCTCACCGACGATCGCGTGCCGCAGTTCGTCGACATGGTCAGGCGAGCCGCGGAGTCGTTGTCGCGCGAGCTCGGTCATCTCGTGGGCGGAGCCATGCTTCCGCCGATGGATGAGGCAGCCGCGTAATGCGTCGCGGCCTCGCCACGGCCTCGGGCTTCCTGCTTCCGCCCAGCCTGTGGGTCGGCCTCTTCTTCGTCCTCCCGATGGCGACGATCGTGTTGCTGAGCTTCTGGCGGGTGGTCGACTACGACATCGTCGCCGACTTCACGCTGGCCAACTACGAAAGGCTGTTCCGGCCGCTTTACCTCGACGTCTTCTGGCGGACCATCAAGGTCTCGCTGCTGGTGACGGCGATCTCGCTCGTGATCGGCTATCCCGTCGCCTACTACCTCGCGCGCAAGACCAAGCGTTTCCGCATCACGCTGCTGGTGCTGGTGATCCTGCCGCTATGGACCAGCTATCTCGTGCGCACCTATGCCTGGATGCTGATCCTCGGCACCAAGGGCGCGGTGAACCAGGCGCTGCAATCCGTCGGGCTGATCGACGAGCCGATCTCGTGGCTGCTCTACAGCGACTTCGCGGTCACGCTGGCGCTGGTCCACATCTACATGCCGTACTTCATCCTGCCGCTCTACTCGGTGCTGGAGAAGCTCGATCCCAGCCTGTTCGAGGCGGCAAAGGACCTCGGCGGGGGGCGCTGGCGGACCTTCCTTCATGTCACCCTGCCGCTGTCGCTGCCCGGTGTCGCGACCGGCTGCCTGTTCGTCTTCATCCCGGCGATGGGCTCGTTCGTCACGCCCGAGCTGCTGGGCGGCACGCGCAGCATCCTGATCGGCAGCATCGTCGCCCAGCAGTTCGGCGTCGCCTTCGAATACCCGCTGGGCTCGGCGATGGCGCTGGCGATCATGGGCATCATCCTGCTGGTTGCCGTCGCCCTTCTGCGGCTCGGTCGGCCGTCGGGAGCCGCCTGATGGTCGCCCGGCGCTTGCCCTCGACGCCCCTGTTCGCCGTGTGGACGGCGCTGGTGCTGTTGTTCCTGTTCGCGCCGCTGCTCCTGGTGGTGGCTTTCTCCTTCAACACCTCGGAAATCAGCATCTTCCCGATCCGCGGCTTCACCTTCGAATGGTACGGCCGCCTGGCCGGCAATGCGAACTTCCGGGCGGCGCTGGCCAACAGCTTCATCGTGGCGGCGGCCACGGTGGTGCTGGCGACGGCGCTCGGCGTCGCCATGGCGACCGGCGTGCATCGCTATGGCGGGCGCTGGCGCACCATCCTGCGCTCGGTGTCGGGCCTGCCGATGATGGTGCCGCATCTCATCCTCGGCATCGCGCTGCTGAGCTTCTACAACGTGCTGCAGATCGAGCTGTCGTTGCTGACGGTGATCGTCGGCCATTCGATCGTGGCCTTCCCCTACGTCTTCCTGATCGTCTCGGCCCGCCTGGTCGGCTTCGACCCGTCGGTCGAGGAGGCGGCGCGCGACCTTGGCGCCGGCGCGCTCACGATCTTCGTCGAGATCACCCTGCCGCTGCTCGCGCCGGCGATCCTCGCGGCCGCCCTGATCTCCTTCACGCTGTCGTTCGATGAGGTCGTGGTGACCTTCTTCACGACCGGCACCGAGAACACCCTGCCCATGATGATCTGGTCGATGCTGCGCTTCGGCATCACCCCGGAGATCAATGCCATCGCTACCCTCACCATCGTCGTCAGCTGCGTCATGGCGGCGCTGGCGGAGATCGCCATACGGCGCGCCCGGACGAACGCCGATTCAAGACATTGAGAAACCGGACACGACAGGAGACCATCATGGCTGAGAGACTGGACCTCAATCTGCTTCTTCCCACGGGCATGTCCCGGCGCGGCGTCCTGCGCGCGCTGGGCGCCGCGGGCATCGGCGCATCGGCGCTGTCGGCCGTCGCCGGCCGCGCCTTCGCCCAGGACCGCGGGTTGAACTACTTCACCTGGTCGACATGGGGCGAAGGGCCGTTCGTCGAGGACGCGAAGAAGAAGGTGTCGATCGACCTCAAGCCGACCTTCTACAGCAGCTCCGACGAGATGATCGCCAAGCTGCGCGGCGGCGGCACCAAGCTGTACGACATGATCGTTCCGGTGCAGAACTACATCGCGCCGGCGGCCAAGGCCGGCCTGATCGAGCCGATCGATCCCGCGGCCCTGACCAACAGGCCGACGCTGTTCAAGGAATTCCGGGACCAGCCGCAATGGACGGTCGACGGCAAGCTGTACGGCGTGCCGTTCGTGTGGGGCGCCAACGCCATCGCCTTCAACCGCAAGGAGACGGGCGAGGTCGATTCGCTCGACGTGCTGTTCGATCCCAAGTGGAAGGGCCGGCTGGCGATGCGTGACGAGCCGGAGGATTCGCTCGGCGTCGGCGCGCTGAAGCTCGGCATCAAGCAGCCCTACGCCATGGGCGAGAAGGAGCTGCAGGAGGTCAAGAAGCTCCTGATCTCCCAGAAGCCGCTGCTGCGCGCCTACTGGAAGAACGTCGCCGACGTCCAGAACATGCTGGCCTCGGGCGAGGTGGTGGCCGCCTGGACGTTCCTGGCGGTGATCGCGCCGCTGCGCAAGGCGGGCGTCGACGCCGGCTGGGTGTGGCCCAAGGAAGGCGCCATCGGCTGGAGCGAGGCGATCACGCCGGTCAAGGGCACCCAGAAGATGAAGCTAGTGCAGGAGTACGCCAATTTCACGCTCAGCCCCGAGTACGGCGAGTTCATGGCCCGCACCACGCGCTATGCGCCGGCCTCGAAGGCATCCGTCGACAAGCTCGAGCCGGCGCTGGTCAAGGATCTCGGCATCGATCCCGCCAACGTTTCGCGCCTCACCTTCAAGGACATCCCGAAGGACAAGGCGCGCTGGAACGAGATCTGGAACGAAGTGAAGGCGGCTTGAGGCCGGGATGACTCCGGGCAGCAGCGAACGATCCGATGTCAGCCTGCGGGGCGTGGTCAAGCGCTTCGGCAGGTTCGAGGCGGTGGCCGGCGTGGACCTCGACGTCGCGCCCGGCCAGTTCGTGACGCTGCTCGGCCCTTCCGGCTGCGGCAAGACGACGACGCTGCGCATCATCGGCGGCTTCGAGCGGCCCGATGCCGGCGAGGTTCTGGTGGCGGGCGAACCCGTCAACCGCGACGAGACCGGCCGACATACGCGCATGGTGTTCCAGAGCTATGCGTTGTTCCCGCACATGACGGTGGCCCGCAACGTGGCGTTCGGGCTGCGCATGGACGGGATCGCCAGGAACGAGATCGCCTCGCGCGTCGAGGCGATGCTCGCCAGCCTTGGCCTCGCCGACCAGGCCGGCAAGTATCCGCGGCAGCTGTCGGGCGGCCAGCAGCAGCGCGTTGCGCTCGCGCGCGCGCTGGTGACGCGGCCGCGTGTCCTGCTGCTCGACGAGCCGCTGGGCGCACTCGACCTCAAGATGCGCAAGCGCATGCAGGGCGAGCTGAAAGCGCTGCAGCGCGATGTCGGCATCACCTTCATCTACGTCACCCACGACCAGGAAGAGGCCATGAACCTCTCCGACGTCATCGTCGTCATGGAGAAGGGCCGCATTGCCCAGATCGGCACGCCCGAGGAGATCTATCGCCGCCCGGTCAGCGCCTATGTCGCCGACTTCGTGGGCGAGACCAATCTGCTGCCCGGGCGTGTCTCGGCGGCGACCGCGGATCGCCTGCGGGTCTCGACCGCTGTCGGGGAGCTCACGGTCGGCGGCAACACGGTTCCGGCGGGCAGCTCCGTGATGGTCGCCGTGCGTCCCGAAGCCATCTTCATCGGACCGTCCCTGCCGCCGGGCAGCGCGCGCGGCCGCGGCGTCGTCCGCTCGCGTTCCTTCCTGGGGTCTCTGACGCGGCTTGCCATCGAGGCCGGCGGCACCACGCTCACCGTCGACAGCCCCGGCCTGTCGGGCGTCGGCGCGGGCGATACGATCGACTTCGGCTGGCGCGACGAGGATTCGCTGGCGCTGCCGACCAGCAACCGTGACGACCAGTAATGTGATCGGGGAATTGTCATGACCTTCACGATCGTCGGCCGATGCAAGCGCACCGGCCATCGCGGAATCGCCCTCGCGACCAGTTCGCCGGCCATCGGCCAGCGCTGCTCCTTCGTCTCGCATGCCGGCGCCATCGGCATGCAGGCCATCGCCGAGCCGCGGCTGGGGGTCTTCGCTCTGAAGCTGCTCGAGCAGGGTTACAGCCCGCGCGGCGTCATTGCCGAGGTGACCGCGAGCGACGATTGGCCGGGCAAGCGCCAGATCGGCATCGTCGACGCCGACGGCCGTTCGGCGGCCTTTACCGGAGAAGCCAACGGGCCGTGGGCGGGCCACATCCTCGGCGAGAACTTCGTCGCCATGGGCAATGTCGTGGCCGAGCCGCAGGTCGTCGAGGCCATCGCCGAGGCGTTCCACGACGACGAGACCGAAATCCTGGAGGCGCGCCTGATGCGCGCCGTCGAAGCCGGGCGCGATGCGGGCGGCGAGACGATCGGCCAGACCTCGGCCGCGATCCTGAGCTTCGGCCAGCAGATCGTGCCGCGCTGCGACCTGCGCGTCGATGTCTGCGAGGAGCCGGTCAAGGAGCTGCGCCGTATCTTCGACTGGTTCGAGCCGTTGCTGCCCTACTTCGAGGAGCGCAACCGAAATCCGTTCATGCCCCGCTTCAAGGACTATTTCGAACAGAAGGGCCTCAAGCGCGACTACGGCAAGCCCGTGCCGGTGACGCGCGGCGGCAGCACCAAGTTCCCGTACCGTGCGTGATCGTCATGCCTGATGCCTCTTTCCAGCGCCCCGCAGCCATGAACCGCATCGGCGTCGATGTCGGCGGCACCTTCACCGATCTCGTCGTCGAACAGCCCGACGGCACCATCGACGTGTTCAAGGTGCCGTCGGTGCCGAGCGATCCCAGCCAGGGCGTGCTCGACGCCGTGACCGCCGCCGCCGCCGGCCTCGGCACGACGGTGCCCGAACTGCTGGGCCGCTGCGGCTGGTTCGTGCACGGCTCGACCGTGGCCACCAACACCGTGCTGGAGCGCAAGGGCGCCAGGGTCGGCATGCTGACCACGGCGGGCTTCCGCGACAGCGTCGAGATCCGCCGCAGCTTGCGCGAGAATCCTTGGGACCATCGCACGCCCTTCGCCGAGCCGCTGGTGCCGCGCTATCTGCGACTGGGCGTGCGCGGCCGCCTCGATGCGCAGGGGCAGGAGCTCGTGCCCCTGTCGGCGGACGACGTGCGGGCCGCCGTCTCCACCTTCGCCGAGCGCGGCGTCGAGACCGTCGCCATCTGCTTCATCAACGCCTATGCCGACGGCCGCCACGAGGAGCAGGCCGCCGAGATCATCGCCGAGGTCGCGCCGCGGATGTCGGTGTCGCTGTCGTCGCGCCTGGCGCCGATCGTGGGCGAGTACGAACGCGGTTCGACCACGGTGATCGACGCCTACATCCGCCGTCGGGTCATCGCCTATCTCGAGGCGCTGGGCGAGCGGCTGCGCGATCTCGGATTTGGCGGCGAGGTTGCGCTGATCCAGAGCAACGGCGGCGCCATCGGGCTGAGCCGCGTGGCACGCGCGCCGGTCGGCCTCTGCCTCTCCGGTCCGGCTGCCGGCATCGGCGCGATGCGCTACTACGGGCGGCTGTGCGGCAGCGACGACCTCATCACCATGGAGATCGGCGGCACCAGCTGCGACGTCAGCATGCTGCAGTCCGGCCGCGCGCAGCTGATCGATGGCTTCGGCATCGGCGGTCACCATGTCGGCCTGCCGGCGATCGACATTCATACGGTCGGCGCCGGCGGCGGCACGATCGCCCGCGTCGACGCCGCCGGCCTGCTGCGCTGCGGCCCTCAGGGCGCGGGTGCAGCCCCGGGACCGGCGGCCTACGGGCGAGGCGGCAGCGATGCCACGACCACCGACGCGCTGGTCGTGCTGGGGCGCATGCGCGCCGGACCGATCGGCGACGGCTCTGTCGTGATCGACGCTGAACGGGCGCGGGCTGCCTGTGCCGAACGGGTCGCCGGGCCGCTCGGCCTCGACGTCGAGGAAGCGGCGATCGGCATCGTGCAGCTCCTCGAGCAGAACCTGCTGCATGCGGTCGAGGAGATCAGCGTCAAGCGCGGCCTCAACCCCGCGCGCTACACGCTGATCGCGGCCGGCGGCGCGGGCCCCATGCATGGCGCCACGGTGGGCCGCATGCTGGGTTGCCGGCGGGTCTACGTTCCCCGCCATGCCGGCGCCTTCTGTGCGCTGGGCATGCTCGACAGCGACATCCGCCACGATCTCTATCGCGTGTTCGATGTGCCGCTGGGCGACGAGGCCCTTGCCAAGCTGCCCGCCGCCTTCGCCGAGCTCACGGCGACGGCCACCGAGGAGATCGGTGCCGAAGCGTCGGCGTCGTCCGTTTCCCTGCGCTGCGTGGCCGATCTCGTCTACAAGGGCCAGATGCGCTCGGTGCAGGTCGACTACGACCCCGGCCGGGATGACGTTGCCGCGCTCAAGGGCCGCTTCGAGGCCGAGCACCGGCGGCTCTACGGCCACATCAAGCCCATCACGCCGATCCGCATCGCCGCCCTGCGTGTCGTGGCGACGCTGCCGGCGTCGGCGCTCGCCGTGCCCGAGCGGGAGCAGGCCGCGGCGACGCCGCGCGCCGCCGAGACGCGCCGCGTCTTCATCGGCCGGAGCACGGGCTGGGCCGATGTTCCGGTCTATCGCGGCGTCGACCTCGGCGCTGGACACGAGCTTCCCGGACCGCTGGTCATCGAGGAGCACACGATGACCCTCTATGCCGGTCCAGGCGACCTTGTCAGCGTCGACAAAGCGGGCAACTACCTGATCGAGTTGAGGTGAGAGCATGGACAAGCGAATTGTCGATCCCGTCCTCCTTGCGCTGACCCAGAACCGTCTCGATCATATCTGCCGACAGATGGGCTGGGTGATGCAGCAGACGGCGCTGAGCCCGATCTTCAGCCAGGCGCACGACTTCACCTGCTTCATCACCGGCCGCGACGGCCACATCATCAGCCAGGCCGAGGGCCTGCCGGCCCATGCGGCGGGTGGCGGCTTCGCCGTCCGCGCGCTGGTCGCGGCGTTCGGCGACGACATTTCCGAGGGCGACTCGTTCCTGATGAACGATCCCTATGTCGCCGGCGGCAACCATCTGCCCGACTGGGTCATCGCGAGCCCGGTGTTCGTCGGCGGCCGGCTGGTCGCCTTCGCCTGCGACCGCGCCCACCAGTCGGACATCGGCGGCGGTGCACCCGGCACCTACAACGGCGAGGCGACGGAGATCTTCCACGAGGGCATCCGCCTGCCGCCGATCCGGGTCGTCGAGAAGAACGAGGTCCGCCGCGACGTCTGGCAGCTCCTGCTTCTCAACAGCCGCACGCCCGAGCTGCTCGACGGCGACCTGCAGGCGATGATCGGCGCCACGCGGGTGGGCGGCGACCGCATCGTGACCCTGGGCGCCGAGCTCGGCGCCGACGCCATCGCCGACATCTTCGACGCGGTGCTCGACCATGCCGATGCCCGCTTCCGCCAGGTGATCGCCTCGCTGCCCGACGGCGTCTACGAAGGCGACGAGCACACCGACAACGACTGCTTCTCGCCCGGCCGGTTCAACATCCATGTCACGCTGACGATCAAGGGCGACAGCCTGACGATCGACTACACCGGCACCGATCCGCAGATGCGGGGCTTCAAGAACAGCCCGGTCGCCAACACCCACTCGCTGACCTATGTCGGCCTCGCCTCGTTCCTGGGCGGCGACATCCCGATCAACGAGGGCACGTTCCGCTCGGCGCACCTGATCCTGCCGCCGGGAACGCTGGTCAATCCGAACGCTCCGGCGCCGCAGACCATGAGCACCATGTACATGGGCCACGAGATCGTCCATGCGATCTGGAAGGCCCTGGCAAAGGCCGATTCCCGGCGCGCCTGCGCGGGCTGGGGCAAGACGGTGCACGGCATCAGCACCGGCCACAACGCGGCCGGCGAGCCCTACGTGCTCTATCACTGGAATGCGCTGTCGGGCGCCGGCGCCGTCGCCGAGCGCGACGGCTTCCACCAGATCGGCCTGATCGGCGCGCTGGGCGGGCTGACCGTTCCCAACGTCGAGGCCTACGAGCGGCTCTACCCGATCAGGATCCACCGCCACGAGATCCGCTGCGACAGCGCGGGTCCGGGAGAGCGCCGCGGCGGCGCCGGGGTGGAGTATGAGGCCGAGGTCGCGGGCGATGTCGTCCAGTCCTTCCGCAGCGAGGGGCTGACCTATGCGGCGGCGTTCGGCGTCAACGGCGGCGGCGACGGTGCGGGCGCCGACATGACCATCTCCAGCGACGGCCAGCTCGTGAACGACCTCCCCGCCTATGGCAAGCGCTCGCTCAAGAACCCCGTGTTCAAGGTACGCTCGGCGGGCGGCGGCGGCTGGGGCGATCCGCGGCGCCGCGATCCGAAAGCCGTGGCGCGCGACGTCCTCGACGGGATCGTCAGCCTTGCGGCGGCGCGGGAGATCTACGGGGTGGCGGTCGACGCCGCCGGCATCGTCGATGCCGCGACGACGGAGCGGCTGCGCTTGGCCGAAGCGGCGGACTGACGGCGCTCAGCGCGTCAGCAAGTCGAAGGGCGGCCGCTTGTCGAGCGGCGTGACCAGCGGGCCGGAGAACGTGAAGTAGTTCTGCTTGACGTTCTTGGCCGTGCATTCGGCGTCCATCGCCGCGTCGCTGGCATTGACCGTGGGGTAGCGCACATTGGCCATCACGGCCTCGACCAGCTCGGCATTCTGCCTGGAATCGCTGCCCGCCTTCCTGAGCTTGTCGAGTGCCTCGGTGATCTCGGTGTGGATGACGAGATAGTTGAAGGGCAGCATCCCCGGTTCGTCGCGGATGCAATAAAAGACCAGTGTGCGGTCTGCGGCGTAGGCCTTGGCCGTGGCCAGGATCTGCTGGAAGCGCACCGGCGTCAGCGGTTCGGCCGATGCGATCGACGGCAAGGCACAACAGGCCATGCCCCCGGCGAGAAGCGAGACGATCGAGCGCATGAAGCGAGTGTAGCGGCGCTACCGCCCTTCGGCAGCCTCGATCAGGCGCGCGACGTCACGCTGCCCGCGGCGACGGGCGTGCTGCAAGGGCGAGACGCCGTCGCGGTCGGCGATGTTGGGATTGGCGCCGGCCGCCAGCACCAGCTTGGTGACCTCGACGTGGCGCGGCCCGCCGTCGCCCAGGATCACGATCTCGAGCAGGCACGTCCAGCCGAGGTTGTTGACGTGGTTCACGTCGATCGGCGTGGTCACCAGGAAGGCCACAGTGTCGACGTGCGCGCGCTCGCAGGCGGGTATGAGCGCGTTGCCGCCGAAGCGGTTGCGGATCGAAAAGTCAGGCCCCTTCGGCAGCATATGGCGCAGCATCGCCGTGCGGCCGAGCGCGCCTGCCAGCAGCCACGGCGTGTCCTGGTTCGCTGCCTGGGCGTTGATGCTGGCGCCGGCATCGATCAGGCGGGTCGCGACGGCGAGATGGTTGTTCTGGACCGCCAGCAACAGCGGCGTCTGGCCCGCGGCATTCGCCTGATCGACCGGTGCTCCCGAAGCGATCAGGTGCTCGACGCCTGCCGTGTCGCCGCCCTCGGCGGCCGCGAGCATGGTCTGTGCGGCGGCGGTCATGGGCATGATCGACATAGCGAACAGCAGCGCCATGAGCCATCGCGTCGAAGTCCGCAGGGCCGGCTAGCCGGCCTGGGGGCGGCCGGCGTCCTCGGCCGTCGGGCCGACCAGCATGCGCTCGAC
>JAEWIV010000083.1 GCA_023386865.1 Pseudomonadota bacterium | reverse complement strand
GGTGAGGGCGACGGCGGCGGCCGCGGCGAGGACGAGGGCGAGGACCAGGGCAAGGCAAAGCGCCAGCGGCGGCGACCGCCCCGGTGGCGCCGCGGCCCGGCCGGTCATTTCCCGAACTTCACCTGCGGCGGGCGCTGGGCGTCATCGGTGGCGGTGAACTCGGCCATCGGCTTGCTGCCGCGGATCGAGGCCCAGATCAGGCCGGGAAACGTCCGGATCTCGGTGTTGTAGGCGCGGACGGCCTCGATGTAGTCGCGCCGCGCCACGGCGATGCGGTTCTCGGTGCCCTCGAGCTGCGACTGCAGCGCCAGGAAGTTCTGGTTCGACTTCAGGTCGGGATAGTTTTCGCTGATCGCGATCAGCCGGCCGAGCGCGCCGCTCAGCTGGTTCTGCGCGTCCTGGAACTGCTTCAGCTTCTCGGGGTCGGTCAGCTGCGAGGCATCGACCCGCACCTGGGTCGCCTTGGCGCGCGCCTCGACCACCGAGGTCAGCACGTCCTTCTCCTGCCGGGCGTAGCCTTCGACCGTGGCGACCAGGTTGGGGATGAGATCGGCGCGGCGCTGGTAGTTGTTCTGGACGTCCGCCCACTTCGCCTTGGCGTGCTCCTCGAGGGTCGGGATGGTGTTGTAGCCGCACGACGCGACGGTCACGAGGCCGACCGCCAGGGCGAGCAGGGTGGCGATCCGCGACCACGGGCGCGACAAGCTCAAGGTCATCTCCGTCCTCCCAAAAGGGGGCGCAAGGGCGCGCGAGGCCGTGCGCCGCCCGCGCATGGGACAGCAAACGCGCCGGCACGGCCCTCGTTGCTCCGCCGCGATCTTACGGCCCGTCTCCGCCGGCCTTCAACCGCAGGGAATGGACGGGCAGGCCGTTCGCCGCCCGTCCCCGGGGTTGCTACACTGCCGCCATGCCCGACACGCTCTACCAGAACCCGCGCCCCGCCGGACGCCAAGGCGAGACGGTCGTCACCAGCACCTGCGGCCACAATTGCGGCGGCCGCTGCGCGGTCAACGCCCACGTCGCGGGCGACCGCATCGTGCGCATCTCGACCGATCCGGCGCGCTGGCGGCCCGAGCTGCCGCCGCTGCATGCCTGCGCCCGCGGCGTCGGCCAGATCGAGCGCGTCTATCACAAGGACCGCCTGCGATATCCGATGCGCCGCACCGGCCCGCGCGGCTCCGGGCAATACGAGCGCATTTCCTGGGACGAGGCGCTCGGCCACATCGCTCGCGAGATGCGGCGCATCCGCGACCTCTACGGCAACGCCGCCTTCGTCGACTTGAGCCGCACCGGCAGCACCTCGGCGCTGCACACCACCGCCGGCCTCGCCAAGCGCTTCTTCTACAAGTTCGGCGGCTGCACCGAGCTCTGGTCCAACATGTCGGCCGAGGCCGAGGTCTTCGCCGTGCGCATGACCTTCGGCGCCAAGGCCGACTACAAGAGCGCCGGCCGCGAGCCCACCGACTACGTCAATTCCAAGCTCATCCTCATGTGGGGCTGGAGCCCGGCCGACGGCACCTTCGGCACGGGGACCTATCAGTACCTGAAGGAGGCAAAGAAAAAGGGCGTGCGCATCGTCGCCGTCGATCCCCGGCGCACCCGCACCAGCCAGGCGCTGGCCGACGAGCATATCTTCATCAAGCCGTCGACCGACGCCGCCGCGCTCATCGCCATGGCCCAGGTGATCGTGAGCGAGGGCCTGCACGACCAGGCCTTCTGCGATCGCCACGTGCTGGGCTTCGACGAGGCGCATCTCCCCGAGGGCGCGCCCGCCGGCGCCTCCTACAAGGCCTACCTGCTGGGCGAGAGCGACGGCATCCCGAAGACGCCCCAATGGGCCGCCGAACGCTGCGGCATCCCGGCCGAGACGATCCGGCGGCTGGCGATCGAGTTCGCCACCGCGAAGCCCGCGGCCCTGCAGTGCGGCTACGCCCCCGGCCGCACGGCCTTCGGCGAGCAGTTCCACCGCGCCGCCTATGCGCTGGCGGCGATCACCGGCAACATCGGCATCGCCGGCGGCAACTCGGGCGTCAGCAACGGCGCCACCGGCCGTGCCGGCATCAAGGGCCTGCCGACCGGCAGCAACCCGATCGACGCCAAGGTCGCGACGCCGCTGCTCGCCGACCTGCTGGCGAGGGGCAAGGCCGGCGGCTATCCCGCCGACATCAAGATGATCTATTCGGCGGGCGGCAATCTCTTCAACCAGTGCCCCAACGCCAGCAAGATCGCCGCTTCGCTCGACGGCGTGGAGCTGATCGTGGCGCAGGACAATTTCCTGACGCCGACGGCGCGCCACGCCGACATCGTGCTGCCGGCCACGACCTTCTGGGAGCGCAACGACGTCCACACGCCGTGGGCCGGCGCCGGCCACTATGCGATCTACATGAAGCAGGCCATCCGGCCGATGTACGAATGCCGCGACGACCGTGCGATCTTTGCCGAGCTGGCAGCGCGGCTCGGCATCAACGACTATGACGACAAGACCGAGGAGCAGTGGCTGCGCGAGCTGACCGAGGACGCCGTCGACGACTTCGAGGCCTTCCGGGAGGCGGGCGTCGCCCGCTTCGCGCCGCCCAAGGACGCGGTGGCCTTCGCCGCTGAGATCCGCGATCCCGACAGCCACAAGTTCACGACGCCGTCAGGCAAGATCGAGATCTACTCGATGCAAATGGCCGCCAACCCCGACCGCTACGGCTTGGGCGCCATGGCGCCGATCCCGACCTGGTTCGACCCGGTCCAGCCCGACGCGAAGTACCCGTTGATGCTGTGCAGCCCGAAGTCTCGCGCGAGGACGCATTCGATCCACGGCAACCAGCCGCTGCTGGCGCGCGTCGACCCGGATGACGTGTGGATGAACCCGGCGGATGCGAAGGCGCGGGGGATCGTGGATGGGCAGACGGTGCGGGTCTTCAACGACCGCGGCTCGACGCTCCTGCCGGTCAAGGTCACGCCACGCATTGCGGCGGGCGTGGTTTCGATCAAGGAGGGGGCGTGGTTCGCACCAACCAACGACGGCGTCGACACCGCGGGCTGCGCCAATGCGCTGGCGGAGGATCGGTCGGCACCGTGTGGGGCGACGACCTACAATACGAACCTCGTCGAGGTCGCTGCGATCGGTGATTGAAGATCGGTGTTGGCTTCCCCGCCATTGTCTCGTATCGCTGGCTTGAGCCCGCGACCTCTCCGAGGAAAAGCCGCCCCATGCTCCTGACCCGCCGTCTCCTGATTGCCCTCACCACGCTCGCCGCCGCCTGTCCGGCCGCGGCGCAACCGCAAGGAAAAGCCATGACGACCCCGACCGGCCTGCAGATCATCGACACCACCGTCGGGACAGGCGCCAGCCCCACGACCGGCCAGACCTGTGTCATGCACTACACCGGCTGGCTCTCCGAAGGCGGCAAGAAAGGCAAGAAGTTCGATTCGTCGGTCGACCGCGGCTCGCCTTTCGAGTTTCCCATCGGCATGAAGCGCGTCATCGCCGGCTGGGACGAGGGCGTCGCCACCATGAAGGTCGGCGGCAAGCGAACCCTGATCATTCCGCCGCAGCTCGGCTACGGCGAGCGCGGTGCGGGCGGGGTCATTCCGCCCAACGCCACGCTGATCTTCGATGTCGAGCTGCTGGCGATCAAGTAGAGGCCGCCTTTGGGTCAGCCATGATCTTTGCCGGGAGCCGCGCCACTCCAGTGGCGCTCATAATCTTCCGGACCGCGAGCCTCCAGGCTCGCTCATGATCATGCTCTTCCCGACCGCGCGCGGCCCCGCGCGCTCAAGTGCGCATGATCATGAG
>JAEWIV010000073.1 GCA_023386865.1 Pseudomonadota bacterium | reverse complement strand
CAAGCGCCGTCCAGCCGCGTGCGGGCTGGACGGATCGTGGCTTACTGCGCCGGCAGCACCGTCATCGGGTCGACGGGCTTGCTGCCGCCGCGGCGGACCTCGAAGTGGAGCCGCGGGCTCGCCGCGCCGCCGGAGTTGCCGGCCTTGGCGATGGTCTGGCCCTTCTTCACCGCGTCGCCCTTCTTGACCAGCAGCGCCTCGTTGTTGCCGTAAGCCGTGATGTAGCCGCCCTGGTGCTGCACCAGCAGCAGGTTGCCGAGATGGGCGACATCGCTGCCGGCGTAGATCACGGTGCCGCCATCCGCCGCCTTCACGGCCTCGCCGGCGGTGGCCTGGATGTCGATGCCGTCGTTCTTCTGGCCGCCCTGGCCGGTGCCGTAGGGCGCCAGGACCTTGCCGTGCAGAGGCCAGGCGAAGCGCGGTGGCGGCGGCGTCGCGGCAACCGTCGCTTCGGTCTTGCTCTCCGCCTTGCTCGTCTCGGCAGCGGGCGGGCTGAGCGGCGTCGGCTGCCCGGCGGCCGTCCTGTGCTCCGTCGGCGGCGGCAGGTTATCGCGCTTCACCGGGCCGGGCGGCGAGGCTGCCGCAGCCTGGGTCGCCGTGCCGCCGGTGTTGTCGGCGACGAACCGGGCGCCCGGCAGCTCGAGGTACTGGCCGACCTTCAGCGTGTAGGGGGCCTTGAGCTTGTTGCGGTCGATGATGGTCTGCGAGGACACGCCGTAGCGCTGCGAGATGCTGTCGACCGTGTCCTTTTCGTTCACGACGTAGACGGCAACGGCGTTGGGACCAGCGCCGGAGCCGGGATATTCCATGGTCCCGCCTTTGGGGGCGAACACATTCGAGCAGGCGCCGAGCGCGACCGAGAGCGCCGCGGTTGTACCCAGCGTGCGCATCCGGCCGGCCCATCGCGAGGGGTAGCGAGGGGCTCTCTTCATGGGCCTATTGTACTGCATCACGATTCCGGCGGGAATCGGGTTGATCCCGAGCAGAATCGCCCTGTGGGCGCTCCAGGCGTCGGATCAATCCTTCAACAGGATCGACAGCGCCTGCTGGTAGGCGACCTCGGCGCGGGCCTTGAGCTCGGGGAGGCTGCAGCTCCCGATCGGATGCTGGACCTTGGTGAACGGATAGTCGGGCAGCCCCAGCACGCGCGCGATGTTCCTCGCCGTCACCTCGAAGGGCGTCGTGCAGATAACCACCGCCCGCTTGCCGAGCTGCTCGAAGGAGATGCCGTCGTGCAGACTGCACGTCGAGCAGGACCCTCAATCCCCCAGGCCGGTTATCAGGAAGTCGACCTCCGGGGCGACCTGCGTCAGCGTGTTGGCCGGCGCCGGCGCGCTGGCGTTCTTCTTGGAGGCGAGTTTTGCCACCGTGCAGCCGTGACGCTGCACGAACAGCTCCGCCACCTCGTTCAGCATCTCCTCGGCGTTGAGCTTGCCGTTCTCCAGGATGCCGATGCGCGCGCCGTCGAGCTTGGCGAGCCTGGGCGCGCGCGTGCGCTTCTTCGTGGCCGTGGTCGAGGTGGGGGCGTAGAGCTGCATCGGGTCCTCCTACTTCTTCTGCGGCCGGATGGCGGCGTGCTGCATGATCGAGCCGCGACCGCGGCTCCACGATGGAAGAAAGCACGAATGGCCGCCGGCGTCGCCGCCGCCTAGGGTGATCAGGATGTCATCGGGGCGCAAGCCGCGATGCACGAAGCCCTTCTCCACCAAGGCGTGGGCGCCGTCGCCGTGCTGGGTGTCGTACTCGCGGTCGCGATACTTGCCGACGCCCTGCATGCCTTCGACCGAGCGCTTGGCGTGGGTGAACAGGAAGTCCTGCGCCTGCTGTCGTGTCCAGCCGGCGCCGCCCACGATCTGCATGTGCTCGGGCGCCAGGATCACCACGCTCTGACCCAAGGTGATGCAGCCGTAGTTGGCCATGGCGTCGGCGACCGAGCCCAGGACCTGCTCGGGCGTGTTGCCGCCGTGGTTCTCGACATTGCAGAAGCCGCCGGCGGCATAGACCGTGACGCTCGAGGTGCCGGCCGGGTAGCCCTGCTCCTGGCAGAGCGCCGGCCACGGATTGCCGCGCATGCGCTCGGCGATGCACAGGCTGTACTTGCCCGGATTGCCTTGCGTGGACTTGTCGGAGATGCCGGGCAGCATCTGGAAGACGTTGCGCAGGATCAGCCGCGTCGCCCGGCCGATCGTGGCGTTGGGCCGGTTGCCGGGGCCGAACAGGTTCACGTCGGCGTTCATGCCGATCTCGTCGGCGATCGGGCCGCTGACGACCAGCAGCGGCGCCGAGCCGCCGGTGCTGGCGGTCGAGCCGTGGAAATTGAACGGCTCGCGGTCCATGGCTTCGAACGCCGCGACGAGGACGGGGAAATACGACGGCAGGCAGCCCGCCATGACGGCGTTGACCGCGGCGGCATGCAGGGAAAGCTCCAGCCCGGTCGCCGGATGCCTGGCGATGACGGTTTCGGCCGGACGCTCGTCGGCGGCCAGCATGGCGTGCACGCGATCGACCTGCGGCGGCACGACCGGCAGGCCGTCGGTCCAGCCCTGGTCGAAGCAGTAATCGATTGCGGCGAGCAGATCGTCCGGCACCTCGTGGATGCGCGGTGAGACTGCTGCCATCGCCTGATCCTCCCCGTTGTTGCGACAAATCCTAAGCTCTGGGGGCGCGCCACTCCAGTGGCGCGTCATGCTCTTCCGGACCGCGGACCTCCAGGTCCGCTCATATCCGTCGTCCTAAGCGCAGCGAAGGACCTCATCGCCGCTTGCAATCGGCATGAGATCCTTCGCTGCGCTCAGGATGACAAGAGCCGGCCTGGAGGTCCCATGACGCGCCGCTGGTTACCCCTGCCCCAGCACCGGCAGCGCGCCCGCGACCAGCGGAACGAAGCGCACCGGCATCAGCGTATCGCGCTGCAGACCGCTCTCGCTCTTGACGATGCGCTCGACCACCTGTGCGGTCGGATCGCGGCCGACCGGCACGATCAGGATGCCGCCGACGGCGAGCTGGTCGATCAGCGCCTGCGGGCGCTCGTCGGCGGCGGCGGTGACGATGATGCGGTCGAACGGCGCCTGGCCCGCCCACCCCTTGGTGCCGTCGCCGACGTCGAACACGACGTTGTAGATGCCGAGATTGATCAGAAGCTTCTCGGCTTCGCGCGACAGCGGCTTGAAGCGCTCGACGGTGTAGACGCGACGGGCCAGCTTGGCGAGCACGGCGGCCTGGTAGCCCGAGCCGGTGCCGATCTCGAGCACCTTCATGCGTGGGCCGACGCGCAACGCCTCGGTCATGGCGGCGACGACGAGCGGCTGGCTGATCGTCTGGCCGAAGGCGATGGGCAGGGCGGTGTTCTCCCAGGCGCGCTCGGCGAAGGCCGGCGTCACGAAGCGCTCACGGTCGACCGCGCCGATGGCGCCCAGCACTTTTTCGTCGGTGATGCCCTGCTGCCGAAGCTCGGCGATCAGGCGTTGCATCGCCGGGACGTTCACCCGCCGCCCCTCAGCCCTTGAAATGCTGGGCAAGCTTGCGGCGCGTCGCCTCGTGGGTGAGATCGAGGTGCAGCGGCGTCACCGACACGTAGCCCGACCGCACCGACGTGAGGTCGCTTTCGTCGTCGTGCTCGTGCTCGCCGGGCGCGTAGGCGATCCAGTAGTAGGTACCGCCGCGCGGATCGGTGCGCTCCACGATGTGGCCGCCGAAGCCGCGCACGCCCTGGCGCGTCACCCGCACGCCCTTGACGGCCGACGGCGCGATGTCGGGGAAGTTGACGTTGATCAACACGTTGCGCGGAATGCCCATGCCGAGCACGCGGCGCGCCACGTCGGCGCCGAACTGGGTGCCGGTCTCCCACTTCACCGGATGGGGATGAGTGTAGGTCTGGCTGAAGGCGATCGAAGGAATGCCGAGCAGGCAGCCTTCCATGGCGCCGGCGATGGTGCCCGAGTAGGTGACGTCGTCGGACATGTTGCCGCCGCGATTGACGCCCGAGAGCACGATGTCGGGCTTGCGGTCCTTGAGCAGATGCTTGACGGCGAACAGCACGCAATCGGTCGGCGTGCCTTCCACCGCGTACTTGGTCTCGCTGAGCTGGCGGGCGCGCACCGGATGGGTGAGCGACAGCGAATGGCCGGCGCCGCTCTGGTTGTACTCCGGCGCCACCACCCAGACGTCCTTGGAGAGCTGGGTGGCGATGTCGATCATCGCCTCCAGGCCGGGCGCGTTGATGCCGTCGTCGTTGGTGACGAGGATGCGCTTGCGCGCGATGTCCGCCGGAGTCACTTGCGCTTGCCCCCCGCTATCGCGCCGACCGGCGCCGGCAACGCCGCGAGGCCGCCCATGTAGGGCCTCAGCGCCTCGGGGATCGTCACCGAGCCGTCCTCGTTCTGGTAGTTCTCCAGCACCGCGATCAGCGTGCGGCCGACCGCCAGGCCCGAGCCGTTCAGCGTGTGGACGAAGCGCGTCCCCTTGCCTTCCTTCGGGCGATAGCGCGCGTTCATGCGCCGCGCCTGGTACTCGCCGCAGTTCGAGCAGCTCGAGATCTCGCGATAGGCGTTCTGGCCGGGCAGCCAGACCTCGATATCGAAGGTCTTGCGCGATGCCGGTCCCATGTCGCCGCCGCACAGCACGATGGTGCGGAACGGCAGGCCGAGCCGCTTCAGCACCTCCTCGGCGCGCCCGGTCATGCGCTGATGCTCGGCATCGGACTGCTCGGGCGTGGTGATGCTGACCAGCTCGACCTTGGGGAACTGGTGCTGGCGGATCATGCCGCGCGTGTCCTTGCCGGCCGCCCCCGCCTCGGAACGGAAGCAGGGCGTGAAGGCGGTGAAGCGCAGCGGCAGGTCCTTCTCCTCGACGATGGTGTCGTTCACCAGGTTGGTGAGCGGCACCTCGGCAGTCGGCACGAGCCAGAAGCCGTTGTCCGTATGGAACATGTCCTCGGCGAACTTGGGCAGCTGGCCGACGCCATAGGCGGCGTTGTCCCGCACCAGGAGCGGCGGATTGACCTCGGTGTAGCCACCCTCCTCCGACGTGTGCAGGTCGAGCATGAACTGGGCGATGGCGCGCTCCAGCCGGGCGAGGTGCTTCTTCAGGAACACGAAGCGCGCGCCGGAGATCTTGGCAGCCGACGCGAAGTCCATCTCGCCGGTCGCCTCGCCCAGCGCCACGTGGTCCCGGGGCTGGAACGGGAAGTTGCGCTGGCTGCCGACGCGGCGAATCTCCACGTTGCCGGTCTCGTCGGTGCCGTCGGGCACGTCGTCGAACGGCAGGTTGGGCAGCACCTCCAGGCGATGCGTCAGCTCCTCGTCGAGGCGGGCAGCTTCGGCCTCGCCCTTCTTCAGCGCGGCCTCGAGCGACGCGACCTCGGCCATCAGCGAGTCGGCGGGCTCGCCCTTTGCCTTGGCGATGCCGATCTGGCGGCTGAGCGCCTTGCGCTGGGCCTGCGCCGCCTCGCTCTCGGAGATAGCGGCGCGGCGGCGCTTGTCGATCTCCAGCAGTTCGGCCGACAGCGGCGCCAGGTTGCGCTTCTTCAGGCCAGCGTCGAACGCAGCGGGGTTCTCCCGGATGAAACGGATGTCATGCATGGTCAGCTACCGGCCTGATCGGCCTTGTTCTCTTCTTCCTCGGCCTTCTTGTCCTCTGCCTCGCGCTTCTTCTCGATCCAGCGGCCGATCAGGATGCTGATCTCGTAGAAGGCGATCAGCGGCGCGGCGAGGGCGAGCTGGCTCACCACGTCGGGCGGCGTCAGCACCGCGGCGACGACGAAGGCGATGACGATGGCGTAGCGCCGCTTGGCGCGCAGCGCCTCGGTGCTGACGATGCCGACGCGCACCAGCAAGGTCAGCAGCACCGGCACCTCGAAGGCGAAGCCGAAGGCGAAGACGAGCTGCAGGACGCGTTCGAGGTAGTCCGAGGAGCGCAGAGTCTTTTCGATGTCGGGCGGCACGTACTGCGTGAGCATGAAATTGATCACGTACGGCATGACCACGTAGTACATCGCCAGGCAGCCGGCATAGAACATGAACGGCGTGGCGATCAGGAACGGCATGAACGCCTTCTTCTCGTGGCGATAGAGGCCGGGCGCCACGAACAGCCAGATCTGCACCGCGATCAGCGGGAAGCCGACGATCAGCGACACCATGGCCGACAGCTTCACGGTGACGAAGAAGAACTCGAAGATGTCGAGGACGACGACCTTGTAGCCGTCCTGCGTCGCCGGCTGGATCAGGAACGAGAAGATCGGCTTGGCGAAGTAGAAGGTGACGAAGAAGACCAGGAAGAAGCCCAGCAGGGCGTAGATCAGGCGCTTGCGCAGCTCGATCAGGTGATCGAGCAGCGGCATCGGCTTGTCGTCTTCGGGTCCGTCGTGAGCTTGGGTCAAGGGAGGTCTTTGCCGCCTGGGTGCCGCGTTATGCCGCCCTTTGCAGGGCAATTCAAAGCGCTAATTGGCGCCTCTTAGCCGGCCGCCGCAGCTTTTGCCGGCTTCTCTTCCTGCGAGGCAGGCGACGATTCGGCAACGGTCGGCGCTGCCGGCTGCGGCTCCGGCAGGGGCTCGCTGGCGATGGTCGGCTGCGGCTCGGCCGCGATCTGCGGCGCCGACTCGGGCTCGGCCAGCGGATTGTCGAACGTGCTCTTGGCCTCAGCGACGGCCTTCTCGCCCTCGGCCATGCCTTCCTGGATCGCGCTCTTGATCTGCTTGGTGGGATCGAGGGCCTGCAAATCCAGACCGGGGGCCGATTCGAGCTGCTTCTTGACCTCGTCGAGCTCCGACTGTCGCACCATTTCGTCGACATGGCCGCGGAATTCCGCCGCCATGCCGCGCATCTGGGCCATCCACTTGCCCCAGCTGCGCAGCATGCCGGGCAGCTCCTTGGGGCCGATCACGACCAGTGCGACAATCGCGATGACCAGAAGCTCGGGACTATCGATACCAAACATCGCTCAGGCCAGACCGACGAAGCCGGCCGTCAGACCTTGGCGGCGCTGTCCTGGTGGACCTGCTGGCCGCCCGGCGGGGCCGTCGTGGCCTGTGCCGAGATCGGCTTGGCCGTGTCGCCCGGCTGCCCCGCGGTCTGGGACGGCGGGGTTTCCTCGCCCTGACCGCCGACGCCCTTCTTGAAGGCCGACAGGCCCTTGCCGAAGTCGCCCATCAGCGACGAGATCTTGCCGCGACCGCCGAACAGCAGCAGCACGACGGCCAGCACGATTAGCCAGTGCCATACGCTGAGGCTACCCATATCTCAATGCTCCCAAAAAACGTTTGCGATCGGCGTTAGGCTGATTATGGCATCCCGCCGGAAGGCCCGGCAACAAGACGAATAAGGCTCTTTGTGGGCCCTGCCGCCCGTTCAGCGACCTTTTTCGTCGACGGCCAGCGGCTCGTCGGTCTCGTCCTCAGTCGGTTCGAGTGGCAGGTCGGGCTCTTCGGGCCGGAATATGGGGGGCTGCGAGCGCGGGTCCAAGAGGCCTGCGGCCTTAAGCTCCTCATGGCCCGGCAGGTCGTCGAGGCTGGCGAGGCCGAAATGCTCCAGGAAGAACTCGCTGGTGCCCCAGGTCACGGGCTTGCCGGGCGCGCGACGGCGGCCCGTCGGCTTGATCCAGTTCTGCTCGAACAACAGGTCGAGCGTGCCCTTGCTGAGGCCCACGCCGCGCACCTGCTCGATCTCGGCCCGCGTCACCGGCTGGTGATAGGCGATGATGGCGAGCGTCTCGACCGCGGCGCGCGACAGCTTGCGCGTGACGGGGCGCTCGATCTTGAGCTTCTCCGACAGATCGGGCGCGGTGCGGAAGGCCCAGCCGCCCGCGACCTGCACCAGATTGACGCCACGGCCGGCATACATTTCGGCAAGGTCGGCGATCAGGCGCTTCACGTCGGCATCGTTGGGCAGGCGGTCGGCCAGCTCCTTCTCATCGAGCGCCTGCGTGCCGGCGAAGATCAGCGCCTCGAGCAGGCGCAGATGCTGGGCGTGGTCGGGCGAGACGACATCGGTGACGGTGGCTTCGGCAGCCTTCGCCGCCGCCGCCGCGCCAGCGGCCGCCGTAGCCGCCACTGCCTCGGTCATGGCTTGCTGATCGTCGGCAGCCTTCTCCCCCTCGTCGTCATCGTCGGAGTCGTCTTCGTCGTCGTCGTCTTCATC
>JAEWIV010000072.1 GCA_023386865.1 Pseudomonadota bacterium | reverse complement strand
TGAGCACGTAGCGCACCTGCCCCAGCCCCGTGGCGGAGCCCCGGGGCCGCGCGCCGATCGCGGCCTCGGCACCGCCGATCTCGGTGGTGTGAATGTCGGTGGGCGTGGGCTTCAGCCGGTTGCGCATCCAGTCGGCGAGGCTGCCTTGGGGCGGCCCGTAGGTGCAGGAGAAGAACAGCAGGGAGCGGTCGCGGCCGACGCCCAGCACGCCGTCGGTATCGTTGAACAGGCGGAAATCGCGGGGCACCTCGAAGGCGAGGCGCAACACCGGATGGAGAAAGCGATTGCCGCGCACGAAGCCTTCCTGCGGCGGATCGTCGACCGACATGCCGTCGACGGCGTCGAGGAAAGCCGCCCGGCCGGACTCGCCCGGCGCCGTGATGTCGTTGACGCCGTTGAGGGCGAGACGCCGCTCGACAGGCGCGGGATGGGTCGAGGTCGTGCTGCGGCGATCGATCGAATCGGGAGCCTCGCCCATCAGCTGCAGCTCGAGCTGCCCTTGCCGGCGCAGCTTGTCTATGAGGCTCGCCATGGCGCTGCCGCGATAGCCGGCCTTCACCAGCATGGCGACGCCGATCTTGTCCGCCTCGAGCTCCTGCTCGCGCGAATAGCGGCGCAGCGCCATCAGCCCCTCGCGCGCCACCGAGCGTCCGACCGTGATCGACCCCGTCGACGTGGCCGCCTCGACGGCGGCATCGAGCACGCTCTGCCTCTGGCGCGCGCGCTGGGAGGCATGGCGCGGCACGACATGGCCGACCTCGTGGCTGAGGGCGGCCGCCAGCTCGGCCTCGTCGTCGAGCAGCGCCAGCAGCCCACGCGTCACCATGACATAGCCGCCGGCGGCGTGCGCATTGGCCAGCGGCTGGTCGAGCACGACGAAGCGGAAGGTGCCGGAGACGCCGGACTGACTCACGACCTTCTGGCCAACGCGATCGACGTAGGCCTGCAGCGCGGCGTCAGGATAGGCCGAACCGACGTCGCGCTCGAGTTCGCGCGGCAGCGCCGGGATGCCGGGACGCGACGGAGCGGCCGTCCGCGACGGATCGGCAGGGGGCGTGCAGGCAGCGGCGCTGACGAGGAGCGCGAGAAGTACGAGTAACCGGCGGAAAACCACTGACCCTCCTGCTCCCCGCCACGACCTTAGACGGTGGGTGGTGGCGGTCGCAATCGTGGTGAGGCTGGCACAAAGGCGCCTGCTGTGGCAGTGATTCGGGCAGAGAGTCACACATGCCTCGTTCAGAAACCCCACTTCGCTCCGACTTGTTCCCGGAAATCTCGCCCTATGCCAGCGGCATGCTGCCGGTCGACGGGCGTCATACGATCTATTGGGAGCAGAGCGGCAACCCCGAGGGCGTGCCCGTCCTTTTCCTGCACGGCGGCCCGGGCGCCGGCTCGGCTCCCGTGCACCGGCGTTTCTTCGATCCGCAATTCTACCGGATCGTGATCTTCGACCAGCGCGGCTGCGGTCGTTCGATGCCGCTCGGCGAGCTGCACGACAATACCACCGGCCATCTCGTGGCCGACATGGAGAGGCTCAGGAACCACCTCGGCATCCATCAGTGGCTGCTGTTCGGCGGCTCGTGGGGCAGCACCCTGGCGCTGGCCTACGGGCTGAGGCATCCCGAGCGCGTCACCGGCTTCATCCTGCGCGGCATCTTCCTGGGCGCGCGGTCGGAGATCGAGTGGTTCCTCCACGGCATGCGCGCGATCTTCCCCGAGGCGTGGCGCGAGTTTGCCGAGCATCTGCCGTTCGCCGAGCGCGCCGACCTGTTGGGCAACTATTATCGCCGCCTGACCGATCGCAACCCGGACAGCCATCGACCGGCTGCGCGCGCCTGGAGCCGCTACGAGGCGGCCTGCTCGACGCTCTATCCGGCGGCGCGCGCGCCGTTCGAATCCGATCACGGCGGCTTCGCGCTCGCACTGTCACGCATCGAGGCGCACTACTTCGCCAACGGCACGTTCGTGCCCGAGGGCTGGCCGTGGTCGGATCTCGACCGCATCCGCCATCTGCCCTGCACCATCGTGCAGGGCCGCTACGACATCGTCTGCCCGCCGGTGACCGCCGACGCGCTGGCGCGGGCTTGGCCGGAGGCGCGCTATATGGTGGTGCCCGACGCCGGCCACAGCGCGCTCGAGCCCGGCATCCGCGCCGCACTGGTCAACGCCACCGAAAGCGCCCGGCTGGCCAGCAGCGATGTCGACCTTTTCGCACCGCGTTTCCCCTGGGAGACATGAGGAGGAACAGCGACGCATGACGTTCGATCTTCCGCCGGAGCAGACCGGCGCGGCGGCATGGTACGGCCCCGAGGTGGCCAAGCGCGACGACTGGCTGATGCCGCTCAGCGTCGCGGAGATCGCCGAGGTCGAGAGCGCAGCCACGGCGCTGGCTCGGCGCGACGCCGACATCGCGGCCATAACGCCCGCGGACTTTCCCCTGCCGACGCTCGGCCCCAAGCTGAGGGCGCGGGTGCGCGAGGAAGTGTTGAACGGCCGCGGCTTCCTGCTGCTGCGCGGGCTGCCGGTCGAGCGCTGGTCGATGCGTGAATCGGCGACGGCGTTCTTCGGCCTGGGCGTCCATCTCGGCAGCGCGCGCTCGCAGAACGGCAAGGGCCATGTGCTGGGCCATGTGCAGGATCTCGGGCTCGACGTGCACGACCCCAACGTGCGCATCTACCAGACCAACGAGCGGCAGACCTATCACACCGATTCCTGCGACATCGTCGGCCTGCTGTGCCTGAAGACCGCTCAGTCGGGCGGGCTGTCGGCGCTGGTGAGCTCCACGACGATCTTCAACGAGATGCGGCGCCGCCGCCCCGATCTCCTGGAAATCCTGTTCCAGCCGCTCGCGACCGACCGGCGCGGCGAGGTGCCGGAGGGCAAGAAGCCCTACTTCGAGATCCCGGTATTCAACTGGCATCGCGGCTACCTGACGGCCATCTACCAGCGTCAGTACATCGACTCCGCACAGCGTTTCGCCGACGCGCCGCGGTTGACGCCGAAGCACATCGAGGCGCTCGATCTGTTCGATTCGCTGGCCAACGATCCCGCGCTGAACCTCTTCATGGAGTTCAAGCCGGGCGACGTCCAGCTCGTGCACAACCACACCATGCTGCACGACCGCACCGGCTTCGTGGACTGGCCCGAGCTGGAACGCCGCCGCCACCTGCTGCGGCTGTGGCTGGCGGCGTCGGATGCCCGCCCGCTGCCGGAGGTGTTCGCCCAGCGCTACGGCACGGTCACGATCGGCGACCGTGGCGGCATCATCGTGCGGGGCACCAAGCTGCACGCGCCGCTGGAGGCGGTCTGACGCGGATGCACCCGGAGTGGTTGACCCCGGAGGCCGTCGTCCCTAAGTGATGCCGCTGAAAGAAACCACTTCGTATAGGGACAACGTATGGCCAGCGATCCAACCGCGGGCGGCGCCCCGGCTGAGATGCCGGTCGAGCCGTCGGAAGACAACCTCGACATTCCGGGCAAGCCGGCGAACGAGCTCGAGCAGCTCCAGGCCGAGAAGGCGGACCTCCAGGACAAGCTCCTGCGCGCACTCGCCGAGGCGCAGAACGTGCGCCGCCGCGGCCAGCAGGACGTGGAACGCGAGCGCAAGTTCGGCATCGAGCGCTTCGCCAAGGACATGCTGTCGGTCGCCGACAATCTCGGTCGCGCCCTTTCGGCGCTGCCCGCCAATGCCGACGCGGTCGACCCGGCGCTGAAGAACGTGCTCGTCGGCGTGCAGGCCACCGAGCGCGAGCTGCAGTCGACGCTGGAGCGCCATGGCGTCACCCGCATCGAGGCGTTGGGCAAGCCGTTCAACGCCGAGTTCCATCAGGCGATGATGGAGATCGAGGACCCTTCGGTCCCCGCCGGCACGGTCGTCCAGGAGCTGATTCCGGGCTACCTGATCGCCGGGCGGCTCCTGCGTGCGGCCATGGTGGGGGTATCCAAGGGGGGTCCGATCGTCCGGCCCGCCAGCAACGAGAACTAATCGGTGGCCGGGGCCTCGAGGGCCCCGGAATGCGTCAGATTCGTCACTTTTCGGGCCGTCAAGTCATTGCAGCCAAGCCGATAGGACCTATATAGCCCCTGTCCTGACCCGGTTTTTCCGGCAGGTAACATATCAGGGGGTCGGCGAGGCGCCTGCGGGGCCGAGACGACCTGCCAAGGGAAGAGAGAGCAGTCATGGCAAAAGTCATTGGTATCGACCTCGGTACGACCAACTCGTGCGTCGCGGTCATGGAAGGCGGCGACACCAAGGTGATCGAGAACTCGGAGGGTGCCCGGACGACCCCCTCGATGGTCGCCTTCACCGACTCCGGTGAGCGTCTCGTAGGCCAGGCCGCCAAGCGTCAGGCCGTCACCAACCCCATGAAGACCCTCTACTCGGTGAAGCGCCTGATCGGCCGCCGCTTCGACGACCCGATGGTCGCGAAGGAGATGTCGCTGGTGCCCTTCAAGATCGTGAAGGCCTCCAACGGCGACGCCTGGGTCGAGGCCAACGGCCAGCAGTACAGCCCGAGCCAGATTTCCGCGTTCATCCTGGGCAAGATGAAGGAGACCGCCGAGGCCTATCTCGGCGAGAAGGTCGAGCAGGCGGTCATCACCGTCCCGGCCTACTTCAACGACGCCCAGCGCCAGGCGACCAAGGACGCCGGCCGCATCGCCGGCCTCGACGTGCTGCGCATCATCAACGAGCCGACGGCGGCCGCCCTCGCCTACGGCATGGACAAGCGCAAGAGCGGCACCATCGCGGTCTATGACCTGGGTGGCGGCACCTTCGACGTGTCGGTGCTCGAGATCGGCGACGGCGTGTTCGAGGTGAAGGCCACCAACGGCGATACCTTCCTGGGTGGCGAGGACTTCGACCTGCGCGTGATCACCTACCTCGCGGAGGAGTTCATGAAGGAGCAGGGGATCGACCTGCGCAACGACAAGCTCGCGCTGCAGCGCCTGAAGGAGGCGGCCGAGAAGGCCAAGATCGAGCTCTCCAACTCCAAGGAGACCGAGATCAACCTGCCCTTCATCACGGCCGATGCGAGCGGCCCCAAGCACCTGGTGCTGAAGCTGTCGCGCGCCAAGCTCGAGTCGCTGGTCGAGGACCTGATCCAGCGCACGCTCGAGCCGTGCAAGGCGGCGCTCAAGGATGCCGGCCTGCAGGCCGGTCAGATCGACGAAGTCATCCTGGTCGGCGGCATGACCCGCATGCCCAAGGTGATCGAGGTCGTGAAGCAGTTCTTCGGCAAGGAGCCGGCCCGTAACGTCAACCCCGACGAAGTCGTCGCGGTTGGTGCGGCGGTCCAGGCGGCGGTGCTGAAGGGCGAGGTCAAGGACGTCCTGCTGCTCGACGTGACCCCGCTGTCGCTGGGCATCGAGACGTTGGGCGGCGTGTTCACCCGCCTGATCGAGCGCAACACGACGATCCCGACCAAGAAGAGCCAGACCTTCTCGACGGCCGACGACAACCAGACCGCGGTGACCATCCGCGTGTTCCAGGGCGAGCGCGAGATTGCCGCCCAGAACAAGCTTCTGGGCCAGTTCGACCTGGTGGGCATCCCGCCGGCACCGCGCGGCATGCCGCAGATCGAGGTCACCTTCGACATCGACGCCAACGGCATCGTGCAGGTCTCGGCCAAGGACAAGGCCACCGGCAAGGAGCAGCAGATCCGCATCCAGGCTTCGGGCGGCCTGAGCGAGGCCGACATCCAGAAGATGGTGAAGGACGCCGAGCTGCACGCCGAGGAGGACAAGAAGAAGCGCGAGCTGATCGACGCCCGCAACCAGGGCGAGGCGCTGGTCCACTCGACCGAGAAGAACCTGAAGGAGTTCGGCGACAAGGTCGGCGAGGCCGAGAAGACGGCGATCGCGACCGCGCTCGAGGGCCTGAAGGGCGTGCTGACCGGCGAGGACGCCGAGGCCATCAAGAGCAAGACCAACGATCTTGCCCAGGCCGCGATGAAGCTCGGCGAGGCGATGTACAAGGCCCAGCAGGCCGACGCTCAAGCCGGTGCCGGCGCCGGTGCGGCGCCGGGCGGCGGCGCGGCGAACCAGGCGGGCGGCGAGAAGGTCGTCGACGCCGAGTTCGAGGACGTCACCGACAAGAACAAGAAGACGGGCTCCGGCTGATCCGGAACGAGACAAGAAACCACGGCCTCCCGCGCGAGCGGGAGGCCGAACTTTAAGCGGCAAGTGGGGGCTGCGTAGGGCGTATGTCGCAGGACTATTACGAGCTGCTCGGAGTGAGCCGAACGGCCAGCGCCGACGACCTCAAGAAGGCGTTCCGCAAGCTCGCCATGCAGCATCACCCGGATCGCAATCGCGACGACAAGGAAGCCGAGAAGCGGTTCAAGAACATCAATCACGCCTACGACATCCTCAAGGATCCGGAGAAACGTGCGGCCTATGACCGCTATGGTCCGGCCGCCTTCGAGGGCGGCATGGGCCCCGGCGGGCCGGGCGGGCCGTTCGGCGGCGCCCAGGGCTTCGATTTCGGCTCGGTGTTCGGCGACATCTTCGAGGAGATGTTCGGCGCCGGCGGCCAGCGCGGCCGCGGCGGCCGCGCCGACATGCGCGGCCAGGACCTGCGCTTCAATCTCGAGATCACGCTCGAGCAGGCCTATGC
>JAEWIV010000053.1 GCA_023386865.1 Pseudomonadota bacterium | reverse complement strand
GGGTTGATCAGCGGAATTCCGTTGCCCGATCCCGGGCTTGCCCTTAACGTCCATGGCGAGAGCACCAAGGAGGCAGCACGGCGTTCCTCGCGCGTTGCGAGGCTCAAAACCTGAAAGTCAGTCGCGTCCTTTCGATTCCGACATTGCAAAGGCAAGGCCCCACCAAAAGGGGTCGGCTGGGAGGCAACAATGGACGGGAAGGCAAGACCAGACGCATACGGCCGAGCAGGCGGCATGATCTCACTTGGCCGATCGACACACGGCTTCAGCCGCAGAAGCCTGCTTGCGCTTTCCGCGCTCATCGCCAGCGGACAACGCGCGGCAAACGCCAATAACGCACCACAGGGGCAGCTCACCTGGGCGGTGCATGTCTCGCTGGCGCCGACATGGTTCGACCCGGCCGAAACGCCGGGCATGATCACGCCTTTCCTCCTGATGTATGCCCTGCACGACGCCATGGTGAAGCCGATGCCCGGCAATGCCAACGAGCCGTGCCTGGCCGACGGCTGCAAGATGGCGCCTGACGGCCTCAGCAACGAATTCTCCGTCCGCCCAGGCGCCAAGTTCCACAACGGCGAGCCGGTGACGGCAGAGGACGTGAAATTCTCCTTCGAGCGCTATCGCGGCACCTCGGCCGCGCTGATGAAGGAACGCGTGGCCGCTGTCGAAACGCCGGACGAGCGGCGCGTGCGCTTCGTGCTCAAGAAGCCCTGGCCGGATTTCCTGACCTTCTACAGCTCTGCCACCGGTGCGGGCTGGATCGTGCCCAAGAAATACGTCCAGCAGGTCGGAGAGGAAGGCTACAAGAAGGCGCCGATCGGCGCGGGGCCCTATCGCTTCGTCTCCTTCACGCCCGGCGTCGAGCTCGTCCTGGAAGCCTTCGACGGCTACTGGCGCAAGGTGCCGGCGGTGAAGCGCCTGGTGTTCAAGGTCGTGCCCGAGGAGGCGACGCGGCTCGCCGCCCTGAAGCGCGGCGAGGTCGACTTCGCCTACTCGATCCGCGGCGAGCTTGCCGAGGAGCTGCAGAAGACGCCCGGCCTGACTCTGAAACCGGTGGTGCTGCAGGGCACCTTCTGGCTCTATTTCCCGGACCAGTGGGACTCCAAGTCACCCTGGCATGACCGGCGCGTGCGCGAGGCGGCGCGCCTTGCCATGGACTGCAAGTCGATCTCCGAGGCGCTGACGCTCGGCCATTCGCCGATCACCAACAGCATCATTCCCGACAGTTTCGACTTCTACTGGAAGCCGCCGGCCGCAAAGTACGACCTCGTCACGGCCAAGAAGCTTCTTGCCGAAGCGGGATTCCGCAATGGCTTCGACGCCGGCGACTACTACTGCGATTCCTCCTACGCCAATCTCGGCGAGGCGGTGCTGAACAACCTCCAGGAAGCCGGCATCCGCGTAAAGCTGCGGCCGCTCGAGCGCGCAGCCTTCTTCGCCGCCTACTCCGAGAAGAAGCTCAAGAACGTCATCCAGGGCTCGTCCGGCGCCTTCGGCAACGCCGCCACGCGACTGGAAGCCTTTGCCGCCAAGGGCGGCGCCTATGCCTACGGCAACTATCCCGAGATCGACACGCTGTTCGCCGAGCAGGCGGCCGAGATGGACGTCGCCAAGCGCACTGCGATGCTCGCCCGGATCCAGCAGATCCTGCACGAAAAGTCGGTCTACGCGCCGATCTGGCAACTCGCCCTGCTGAATGGCCAGGGCAAACGCATGGGCGAGGCGGCCCTCGGCCTGATCCGCGGCCATGCCTATTCCGCACCGTACGAGGATGTGACCATCAAGCAGACCTGAGGGAGTGACGCCATGCATTCGCCTCGCCAATCGGTCCGTACAACACGCCGTGAGCTGCTGGGCGTTGCCGCCCTCGGTGTCCTCACCACCGCTGCGCGGCGGGTCCTGGCCGCGCCCGAAGGCGAACTGCGCGTTGCCGCGCACGTCTCGCTGGCACCGACCTGGTTCGACCCGGCGGAGACCCCCGGCATCATCACGCCCTTCATGCTGCTCTACGCCATGCACGACGCCGTCCTCAAGGCGATGCCCGGCGATCCGATGGCGCCGTGCCTGGCGGAGGCCTGCGCCATGTCGGCCGACGGACTGGCCTATACGCTGTCGCTGCGCAAAGGGGTGAAGTTCCACAACGGCGAGCCGCTGACGGCCGAGGACGTCAAGTTCTCGCTCGAGCGCTACCGCGGCGCCGCGAGCAAATCCCTCAAGGACCGTGTCGCCGGGGTCGACATCCACGATCCGCACCGGCTGACCATCCGTCTGAAGGATCCATGGCCCGACTTCCTCACCTTCTATGCCGGCGCCAGCGGCGCGGGCTGGATCGTGCCGAAGAAGTATGTGGAGCAGGTCGGCGACGAGGGCTTCA
The DNA here is from genome assembly GCA_023386865.1 of Pseudomonadota bacterium. GTDB lineage: Bacteria > Pseudomonadota > Alphaproteobacteria > Reyranellales > Reyranellaceae > Reyranella. The sequence goes on along the minus strand of JAEWIV010000053.1, from coordinate 7,457 downwards.
AGAAGGCGCCGATCGGCGCGGGGCCGTACAAGTTCGTGTCCTTCACGCCGGGCGTCGAGCTGGTTTGCGAGGCCTTCGAGGGCTACTGGCGCAAGCCGCCGGCCATCAAGCGGCTGGTCTTCAAGGTGATCCCCGACGAGGCGACGAGGCTCGCCGCCTTGCAGCGCAGCGAGGTCGACATCGCCTATTCGATCCGTGGCGAGCTCGCCGACGAGCTGCTGCGCACGCCTGGCCTCGCCATCAAGCCCGCGCTGGGCTCGGCACCGTTCTGGCTCTACTTCCCGGAGCAGTGGGATCCCCAGTCGCCGTGGCACGACCGTCGCGTCCGGCAAGCCGTCGGCCTGGCGCTCGACCTCAAGACCATCAACGAGGCCCTGACGCTCGGCCATTCGCGGCTGACCGGAAGCATCTTCCCGGAGAACTTCGAGTTCTACTGGCAACCGCCGGCGCCTGTGTACGACCCCGAGCGCGCCCGCAAGCTCCTGGCCGATGCCGGGCACGGACGCGGCTTCGACGCCGGCGACTACTACTGCGACACGTCCTACGCCAACATCGGCGAGGTCGCCCTGAACAACCTGCGCGAGGTCGGCATCCGCGTGAAGCTGCGGCCGCTGGAGCGCGCCGCGTTCTTCAAGGCCTACTCGGAGAAGAAGCTCAAGAACATCGTGCAGGGCGCGTCTGGCGCCTTCGGCAACTGCGCCACCCGCGCCGAGGCATTCGTCGCCAAGGGCGGCACCTATGTCTATGGCAGCTACCCCGACATCGACGAGCTGTTCGCCGAGCAGGCCGCCCAGATGGATCGGGCCAAGCGCCAGGCGATCCTGCAGCGCCTGCAGCAGCTCGTGCACGAGAAGGCGATCTATGCGCCGATCTGGCAGCTCGCCTTCATCTCCGGTGTGGGCCCGCGTGTCGACCAGTCGGGGTTCGGCCTGATCAAGGGGTTCGTCTACACGGCACCCTACGAAGACATGACGCTGAAGGGGAAGGCATGATGGCTATCCGTGCCTGGCCCAAGGTGCGCTCTCCATGAAACAGTACATCATCCGCCGCGTCGGCTACTCGCTGCTGTCGCTGTTCCTGCTGTCGGTCACGATCTTCCTCTTCGTGCGCGTTACCGGCGACCCGGTGAGCCTGCTGGTCGAACCGGGCGCCAGTCACGAGGACATCGAGAACATGCGCCGCCAGCTCGGCCTCGATCAGCCGCTATGGGGGCAATACGGGCATTTCATGGCCGCCCTGTTCGCCGGCGACCTCGGCCAGTCCTTCTACTACCGTGTGCCCGTCCTCGATCTCTACTTCGAGCGCCTGCCACATTCGCTGCTGCTGGCCGCCGTCGCCATGGCGCTGTCGCTGCTGATCGGCATCCCGAGCGGCATCCTTGCCGCGGTTCGCGTCGACGGGTTCTGGGACTCGGCCGGCAAGATCTTCGCGTTGCTCGGCCTGTCGTTGCCCCAGTTCTGGGTCGGCCTGGTGCTGATCCTGTTCTTCTCGGTCTATCTCGGCTGGCTGCCCTCCTCCGGCTCGGGCAGCGTCCTGCATCTGCTGATGCCGGCCTTCACGCTAGGCTGGTACTTCGCCGCCGCCCACATGCGGCTCACGCGTTCCTCCATGCTAGAGGTGCTGGGCTCGGAGTACATCAAGCTGGCGCGACTTAAGGGCCTGCCCGAGGCGCTGGTGATCGGCAAGCACGCGCTCAAGAACGCGCTGATCCCGGTGATCACGCTCGCCGGCATCAACCTCGTGGTCATGATCAACGTGGCCGTTGTGGTCGAGACCGTGTTCGCCTGGCCGGGCATCGGCCGGCTGCTCTTCGAGGGCATCACCTTCCGCGACTTCCCGGTCGTGCAAGGCGTCGTGATCATCGGCGGCGCCATGATCGTGCTCGTCAATCTGGTGGTCGACATCCTGTACGCCATCATCGATCCCCGTATTCGTCTGGAAAGCTGACGACCATGGCTGTCATCACGCCTCCCGTCACCACGACCGCGGTCCCTTCCGGCTACGCGTTGTGGCGATTGAAGGGCTTCCCCCTGGTGCCGGTGCTGATCCTCCTGCTCATCGCCTTCGTGGCGATCTTCGCCGACGTGCTGGCGCCGCACGATCCGCAAATCGGCAGCCTGGCCCGCCGCTTCAAGCCGCCCTTCTGGCAGGAAGGCGGCAGCCTCGTCTATCCCCTGGGCACCGACCATGTCGGCCGCGACGTCCTTTCGCGCCTGATCTTCGGCGCCCGCGTCTCCGTGGTGGTGGGCATCACCGCCGTGCTGGTGGCGGGCGGTATCGGCACTCTGCTCGGCATCCTGTCGGGCTATCTCGGCGGCTGGGCCGACCAGGTCGTGATGCGCGTCACCGACACGTGGCTGGCGCTTCCGGCGCTCACCTTCGCCATCTTCCTCGCCGCCATCGTCGGCCCCAGCGAGCTCAACATCATCCTGATCCTGGGCTTGGTCTACTGGACACGCTACGCCCGCGTCATCCGGGGAGAAGTCCTGTCGCTGAAGCAGCGCGAGTTCGTGCGCCTGGCCGTCGTCGCCGGCTGCTCCAAGTCGCTGATCATGAGGCGCCACATCCTGCCCAACGTCATCAACTCCGCTATCGTGCTCGCCACGTTGATGCTGGGCGTGGTGATCGTCACCGAGGCGTCGCTCTCGTTCCTCGGCGTCGGCGTGCCGCCGCCCAAGCCCGCCTGGGGCCTGATGATGGCCGACGGCAAGAAGGGCCTCATGGTGGGCTACTGGTGGCTCACGGTATTCCCCGGCATCTGCATCATGCTGATGGTCCTGTCGGCCAACCTTCTGGGCGACTGGCTGCGCGTGAAGCTCGATCCGCAGCTGCGCCAGTTGTAGCCATGCCCTCCCCTCTCCTGTCGCTCGAGAATCTCTCCACGCACTACGTCTCCCAGCAGGGGACGCGCGTGGTGCGCGCCGTCGACGAGGTCACGCTCAGTCTCGACGCCGGGGAGACGCTAGGCATCGTGGGCGAATCGGGCTCGGGAAAGAGCACCTTGGCGCTGACCATCCTCCGGCTGCTGCCGACAGCGGCGCGTATCACCAGCGGTCGCATGATGTTCGAGGGCGAGAACCTTCTGGACAAGTCCGACGCAGAGATGCGGGAAGTGCGCGGCAAGCGCATTGCCATGATCCTGCAGGATCCGATGGCCTCGTTGAATCCCCTGTTCACCATCGGCGACCAGGTGGGCGAGCCGATCCGGGTCCACGAGCGTGCCTCCCGCGCCAGCGCCTGGAAGCGCGCGATCGAGCTGCTGCGCTCCGTGCGCATCGCCTCGCCAGACACCCGGGTCACTCAATTCCCGCACGAAATGTCGGGCGGCATGCGCCAGCGCATCGTCGGCGCCGTCGGCATCTCATGCGAACCGAAGCTGCTGATTGCCGACGAACCGACCACCAGCCTCGACCTCACCATCCAGGCGCAGTACCTCAAGCTGCTGCGCGACCTGCAGCGCGAGCACGGGCTGGCGCTGATCTTCATCACCCACAATCTCGGGATCGTCGCCAAGATGTGCGACCAGCTCGCCGTGATGTATGCCGGCCGCGTGGTCGAGCACGGGCCGGTATCGCGCATCTTCAATCGGCCGGCGCATCCCTACACCAAGGCGTTGCTGGGCTCGATCCCGCGCATGACCGACAATCGCGATCATTTGACGGCGATCGAAGGCCAGCCGCCCGACCTCGCCTCGCTGCCCGCCGGCTGCGCCTTTGCGCCGCGCTGCCCCGAGGCCTTCGCCCGCTGCCGGGCCGAAGCACCGCCGGAATTCGCCATCGACGGCGAGACGAGGGCGCGCTGCTGGCTCGTGCCGATCGATGCCAGTGCAAAGGCAGCGTCATGAGCGCCCCCCTTCCCACAGCGGTCGTCCAGGCCGCCGAGCTCACCAAGCACTTTCCCGCGCGCCGCGGACTCTTCAGCGGAAGCCGCGGCACGGTGCGTGCGGTCGACGGCATCTCTTTCGCGATCGAGGGCGGCAGGACCCTCGGCGTGGTGGGCGAATCGGGCTGCGGCAAGACCACGACCGCCAAGCTGGTGCTTGGGCTGGAGCAGCCGACGGCCGGGAGCATGTTGTTCGAAGGCCGCGATCTTGCCGACCTGGATGCGGCCGGCCATCGCCGCTACCGCAAGTCGGTGCAGGCGGTGTTCCAGGATCCCTATGCCTCGCTCAATCCGCGCATGCGTATCAGCGCCATCATTGCCGAGCCGCTGGTCACCAACGAAACCGTCGGACCAGCGGCGGTGCGGCAGCGCGTCCTCGAGCTGCTCGACCTCGTTGGCCTGCCCGAGCGCTCGGCCGATCTCTTCCCGCACGAATTCTCGGGCGGCCAGCGGCAGCGCATCGCCATCGCCCGTGCGCTGGTGCTGTCACCCAAGCTGGTCGTGCTCGACGAGCCCGTATCTGCGCTCGACGTCTCGATTCGTGCCCAGATCCTGAACCTGTTGCGCGACCTGCAGGCGCGGCTCGGTCTCTCCTATCTCTTCATCGCCCACGACCTCGCCGCCGTAGCTCACATGAGCCACCAGATCGTAGTGATGTACCTCGGCAAGATCGTCGAGAGCGGCGCGGCGCGGGCCATCGCCGGGAACCCGCAGCATCCCTACACCAAGGCGTTGTTCGCCGCCGCCCTGCCCAGCCATCCCGACGAGCGGCGCGAGGACGAGCCACTGGCCGGCGAGGTGCCGAGCCCGCTCAATCCGCCGTCGGGCTGCCACTTCCACCCTCGCTGCCCGCACGCCATGCCGCGCTGCGCCCAACAGGCCCCGCCACTGACGCAGGTGGCCGACCGTATGATCGCCTGCCACCTCTTCGGCTAGGTGTGTAGTCCCGGAGTTTGGTAGGCCCATCTCATTCCGCTCTAACGGCCGCGCAGCCTCAGCGCGACGTCGGGCCGGTCGGTCGTGATCTGACGGATCGGCTGGGCAAGCCAGTGCGCGATGTCGTCGGCTTCATTGGGCACCCAGGCGCCCAAGCATTCGCCACCGATCCGCCGCAAGCAAAGATCGAGGCTGTCCGCCAGCAGGCCCTTCTCCACCGCGACCATGCAGTTGCCGATGCCGGCGAACCGATCGAGCGCCGCCGGCAATCCGCCGAAAAGCTCGGCCGAGCGTCGATCGAGCGATGCCAGCACACGCTGCGGCGGCGACAGCCGCCGCACGGTCTCCAGAATCTCAGGCACGAAGCTCGTGACGATGGCCTGTTGCCCGAGCCTGCGCCTGCCGATCACGTCGAGGAGCTGTTTTTCCAAGCCTTCATAGGGCCGGCCGAGAACGTCGGTCTTGATCTCGATGTGCAGCTCGATCGGCGTGCCGGCATAGACGTCGAGAACCGCCTCGAGGCCGGGAACGCCCATGGCGGCAAGGTCGGCCGCCGTCCGGTCGGCGACCGGTCCACTGCCTTCGGTGGTGCGGTCGAGCGATGGATCGTGGATCACGACCAGTTCGCCATCGCGCGCCGGATGGACGTCGAACTCGACGGCGTCGACCCCGAGGTCACGCGTGCGCCGAAATCCCTCCAGACTGTTCTCCGGCCAAAGGTTGCGAGCGCCGCGATGGCCGATGATCAGGACCATGAACTCTACTTTCCGTTACTTGCCGCTGTCGACCAAGCCCTTCACCAGCCAGCGCTGCAGCGCCACCACGACCACGACGGGTGGCAGCATGACCAGCAGCGCCGCGTTCATGGCGACATTCCAGGCCGGCTCGGAATCCGACTGCGGGATCAAATGCTTCAGCCCGATCACCGCGGTCGCCATGTCCTTTTCCGTGGTGAACAGCAGGGGCCACAGATATTGGTTCCAGCCATAGAGGAACAGGATGATCGACAGCGCCACCATGTTCGACGTCGACAGCGGCAGCAGGACATGGCGGAAGAAATGCAGCGGTGAGGCGCCGTCGATGCGCGCGGCCTCGCACAGCTCCTCAGGGACCGTGAGGAAGAACTGGCGGAACAGGAAGGTGGCGGTAGCCGAGGCGATCAGCGGCAGGATCAACCCGCCATAGCTGTTCATCATGTTCCATTCCAGGGTAACCTCGAACCCCAGCCAGTCGAACAGCCACTGCAGCGGCAGCGCCACATTTGTCACCGCCTCATAGGTCGGCAGGATGCGCACTTCCACCGGCAGCATCAGCGACGCGAAGATCAGCCAGAACGCCGTCATGCGCCAGCGGAAGCGGAAATAGGCGATGGCGAAGGCGGAGAGCAGCGACACGGCGATCTTGCCCAGCGTGATGCCGACCGCCACGACCAGGGAATTGAACAGCAAGCGTCCGAGATTGCCCTTCTGCCAGGCTGTCGCGGCATTCTCGAAGAAGCGATCGCCGGGCAGCCAGGGCGGCGGCACGGCGAGCACGTCGCCCACCGTGTGCGAGCCGACGACGAAAGCGAAGTAGATCGGCAGGCAGACCAGAAGGCCGCCCAGGATCAGGAGCCCGTGGCAGGCGATATCGAGGGTGCGCGTGCGCTCGACCATGTCAGACGTCGTAGTTCACGTTCCGCTCGACATAGCGGAACTGCAGCATGGTGAGGATGACGGCGAAGATCATCAGCAGCACCGACTGCGCCGCCGAGGAGCCGAGATCGATATGCACGAAGCCGTCCTGGTAGACCTTGTAGACCAGGATCATGGTCGCCCCGCCCGGGCCGCCCTTGGTCACCGCGTCGACGATGGCGAAGGTCTCGAAGAAGCCGTAGACGAAATTCATCACCAGCAGGAAGAATACCGTCGGCCCGATCATCGGCAGCGCGATCTTGAAGAAACGCAGGCCCGGGCCGGCGCCGTCGACAGCCGCCGCTTCCAGGAGCGACGCCGGCACGGCGAGCAAGGCCGCCACCAGGAAAATGTAGTCGTAGCAGATGTGCTTCCAGGCGGCGGCGAAGGTCACCAGCAGGAAGGCATCGAAGCCGTTGCGCGTGGGATCCCAGGCGATCCCCACCGCCTTCAAGACGTAAGTGAGCGGCCCGACATGGGCATTGAACAGGAACGCCCACAGGATACCCGCGATCACCGGGGCGATGGCATAGGGCAAGAGCACGATGCTGCGATAGAACCCGCGGCCGCGGATCACGCGATCGGTGGCGAAGGCCAGCATGGCGGCCACCGACAGTGTCAGCACGTTCTGCGCCAGAGTGAACCACAGCGTGACCCAGACCGACGAGCGGTACTCGGGGCTCGCGAACAGGGCGTGGAAATTGTCGAACCACACGAAATGGACGGTGGTGCCGAACGGATCGGTTAGGACGAAGGCCTGCACCAGCGCCCGCACCGCCGGGATGAAGAAGAACAGCAGCAGCACCAGCAGCTGCGGCAGAAGCAGCAGAAACGGCAGGCGCGAGTTCTTGTAGTGGGCGCGCTTCAGCCCCGCCGTGCCGCCCGCGGCAGCGGCGCGCCGTTTACCGGCGCCCCGAGGGGTCGCCGGTGCGTCAGCCGCCACGCTGGAGCGGATTGGGGGGGTGG
>JAEWIV010000026.1 GCA_023386865.1 Pseudomonadota bacterium | reverse complement strand
CGCGGGGGGGCGCCGGCGAGGAGAGACCGGACGTGTCGATGACCGGGGCATTGCTGGCGCTCGCCTATCCCGACCGCATCGGCCGCCGGCGACCCGGCACGGCCGGCCGCTATCTGCTGTCGGGCGGCCGCGGTGCGGCGCTGCCGGAGGGCGATCCGATGGCCAACGAAGAGTTCCTCGTGGTCGCCGACCTCGACGGCTCGGCCCAGGACTCGCGCATCTTCCTCGCCGCGCCGATCCGCCTCGCCCAGATCGAGGAGCTGTTCGTCGAACGCATCGTCGACGAGGAAGCGCTGCAATGGAGCGAGCGCGACAGCGCCGTGCTGGCACGCCGCCGACGGCGGCTGGGCGCGGTGCTGCTCGAAGACAAGCCGCTCGCCAACCCCGACGCCGACCGGCTCAAGGCGGCGATGATCGAGGGCATCCGCCGGCTCGGCCTCGACGCCTTGCCGTGGTCGGACGATCTCGCCAAGTGGCGGCAGCGCGTCGCCTTCCTGCGGACGCAGGACGAGAGCTGGCCCGACCTGTCGGACGAGGCCTTGCGCGAATCGCTCGACACCTGGCTGGCGCCGTTCCTCGATGGCGTCTCGCGGCGCGGTCATCTGGCGCGGATCGACCTCGCGGCGGCGCTGAAATCGCTGGTCCCTTGGGACAGGCAGCGCGAGCTCGACCGGCTGGCGCCGACTCATGTCGAGGTGCCGAGCGGTTCGCGCGTGCCGATCGACTACGGCAATCCGGCGGAGCCGACGCTGTCGGTGCGCCTTCAGGAGATGTTCGGCCTCCTCGACACGCCGCGCGTCGGCGGCGGCAAGGTGCCCCTCACCCTCCACCTGCTGTCCCCGGCGCGCCGGCCGGTGCAGGTGACGCGCGACCTCGCGAGCTTCTGGGCCAGCGGCTACAGGGCGGTGAAGGCCGAGCTGAAGGGCCGCTATCCACGGCACTACTGGCCCGACGACCCCCTGGTCGCCGAGCCGACGGCACGGGCGCGGCCAAGGCCGCGTTGATCCGATCCGAGCGCGGGAGCGCTCGCGGCGACGAGGCTTCAGTCCTTGAAGCCGGCCGGCGCCTCGCAGGGTTTCGTGCCGAGCTCGCCCGGCACCGAGACTTCGAGGATCTCCATCTCGTTGGAGGTGCGGGTCTCGTTGTGGCGCAGGTAGCCCGGGATGAAGAGCGAATCGCCCTGCTCCACCTTGATCGTCCTGCCGTCCTCGAACTGCAGCTCGACCCAGCCCTTCAGGATGTAGATGAACTGGCCGTCGCACTCGTGATAGTGCCAGCCCGTCGGCCGGCTGAGGCCCTGGGTCGCCGTCATCACCTGGGCGCGCATGTTGCCGCCACTGGCATCGGCGACACCGAGGTCGCGGTAGGTGAAGAACTCGCGCCGGCCTTTCACCAGAACGGGCTCGGCGATGCGGGCATGGGCGACCTTCTGCGCGGGCGCCTTGGCGGGCTTCTTGGCGGTAACCGACGGCATGTGTTCCTCCCTGGCGGTGGCGGGGTCCGAGCAGTGTGCGACCGGCAATGGCCCTTTCGCAAGAGCGCTCGTGAAACAGCGATATGGGAGCTTGTTCACGGCGCCGGGGACAATATGGTACGGGCCTTGTCGCCGTCCCTCGCGTCGAAAGTCCCGTTCGATGACCCTCGCCCTGCCGTTCCAGACCGCCAAGCAGCTCGCCGCCGCGGTCCGCAAGAAGAAGATCGGCTGCCTCGAGCTGCTCGAGCTCTATCTCAAGCGCGTCGAGGCCTACAATCCCGAGCTCAACGCCGTCGTCGCCACCGACATCGACGGCGCGCGCAAGCGGGCCAAGGCCGCCGACAAGGCGGTCAAGGCGGGCAAGAAGCTCGGACCGCTGCACGGCGTGCCGATGACCATCAAGGAATCCTACGACGTCGCGGGCTTCCCGACGACCTGGGGCCATCCCGCCTTCAAGGATACCATCGTGAAGACCAACGCGCTGGTGACACAGCGCATGATCGATGCCGGCGTCACCCTGTTCGGCAAGACCAACGTGCCGCTGAACCTCGCCGATTGGCAGAGCTACAACGAGGTCTACGGCTCGACCAACAATCCGTGGGACCTGTCGCGAACGCCGGGCGGCTCGTCGGGCGGCTCGGGCGCCGCCCTGGCCGCCGGCCTCACCGGCATCGAGGCGGGCAGCGACATCGGCGGCTCGATCCGCAACCCCGCGTCCTACAACGGCGTGTGGGGCCACAAGCCGACCTGGGGTGTCGTCTCGCCGCGCGGCCATGCGCTGAACGGCCGGGTCGCCCAGGCCGACATCAGCGTGTGCGGGCCGCTGGCGCGCGGCGCGGAGGACCTCGAGATCGCCATGGACGCGATGGCCGGTCCCGACGACATCGACGGACGCGGCTGGACGCTCAGCCTGCCGCGGCCCAAGAAAAAGAAGCTGCGCGACTTCAAGGTGGCGGTGCTGCTCTCCGACCGCAACGCCGAGGTCGATCATTCGGTGCAGTCCGAAATCCAGAAGCTGGCCGACTTCCTCGGCAAGAAGAAGGTCGCGGTCAGCGACAAGGCGAAACCCGACATCGATACCGCCGAACTGGCCGACGTCTATGTCCGCATGCTGCGGGCGACGACGTCGGGGCGGCTTCGCGATGCCGAGTTCCAGGAAGCGTTGCGCGACGTGGCCGCCCTGCCGGACGACGACTTGAGCTACTTCGCCCAGATGCAGCGCGGCAACACGCTGTCGCATCGGACCTGGACGCAGCTCAACGAGAAGCGCCATCGCATGCGGCTGGCATGGGACGCCTTTTTCAAGGACTACGACCTCATGATCGCGCCGGTCGCCCAGACGGCGGCCTTCCCGCACGACCAGGAAACGATCCGCCACGAGCGCACGATCGTGGTGAACAACAGGAAGCTGCCGGTCGTCGACCAGATTTTCTGGGCAGGCTACGCCAGCATCACCCTGCTGCCGGCGACGGCGGCACCGATCGGCGAGACCAAGGAGGGATTGCCGGTCGGCGTGCAGATCATCGGGCCGCAATACGGTGACTACTCGACCATCGCCTTCGCCAAGCTGCTGGAGAAGGAATATCGCAGTTTCGTGCCGCCGCCGGCCTACGGCTGACCAGGAGAGAGAATGTCCGGCTCCATCGACCTCAAGAAGCACATCCGCTCGATCCCGGATTTTCCCAAGCCGGGCATCCTGTTCTACGACATCTCGACCCTGCTCGCGCATCCCAAGGCCTGGCACGCCACCATCGAGCGGATGGCCGACCGGCTGCGGCCCCACAAGCCCGACGTGCTGGCGGGCATCGAATCGCGCGGCTTCCTGCTCGCGGCTCCGCTGGCGATTGCCCTGGGCACGGGCTTCGTGATGCTGCGCAAGCAGGGCAAGCTGCCGGGCACGACGGTGCGCCACACCTATGCGCTGGAGTACGGCACCGACACGATCGAGATCCAGCAGGACGCGATCGGCAAGGGCACGCGCGTGGCGCTGGTCGACGACCTGCTGGCGACCGGCGGCACCATGGCCGCGGCGGTGACGCTGCTGGAGAATGTCGGCGGAGTCGTGCCGGCGGCAGCCTGCATCATCGAGCTCACCTTCCTCGACGGCCGCAAGAAGCTGAAGGTCCCGGTCGAGACCCTGCTGCAGTACGACAGCTAGGTTCTCGCGCCGCGGCGATGTGCGTTGCTTCAGGCCCGCTGGTCGGCGCGGTTGAACGCGCCCACGCCGTCGGGCAGCACGGCGAAGGTCGACAGCGCCTGCGCGATCGGATCGTCCGAGCCGTCGACGAAGAAGTCGACCTCGCCGAACGCCGTCGAGCGTCCGAGCTTCCTGACGCGCGCGATCGCGACCACGTCTTGCCGCACCGCGGCGCGCAGGAAGTTGGTGGTGAGCGAGATCGTCGCAAGGGTGGCGAAGCGGCCGAGCCTCTCGCAGATCGCCAACACCATGATGGTGTCGGCCACCGCCATCATCGCCTGCCCCACCACGACTCCCCCCGGCCGCGCGATGTGATCGCCGTAAGGCAGCCGCAGCCGGACGCTGTCGTCCGACAGATGCTCGGCCTTCAGCTTCAGGTCCCAGATCCAGGGTCCGAAATTGCCGCCCGGCGAGAGTTGCGCCTGCGCAGTCTCTAACGTGAAGAAACCCATGTCCCCGCCATGCTAGCATGGCGGGGGGAGGAATTTGATGGTTTCGGTACCTGAGTGCTTTTCCGAGAGCTACGCCGAGGCGCGGCCCAAGTTCTGCGGCGCGGCGGCGGCGAGCGGCGGCGAGATCCGTTCGTGGCTCAATCCCAATGGCCGCGGCCCCGCCGGCGAGGCGCTCTATCTCGATACGGCGCGCTTCGGCCCGCGCGACGCAGCGAACATGCTGGTCCTGATCGCCGGCACCCACGGCGTGGAGGGCCATTGCGGATCGGGCGCCGAGATTGCCTGGCTGCGCAGCGGCGGACCCGCCAAGCTGCCCGAGGATACGGGCGCGCTGCTGATCCACGCCATCAACCCGCATGGCTTCGCCTGGACACGGCGCGTCACCGAGGACAACGTCGACCTCAATCGAAACTTCGTCGACCACGACAAGGCCTATCCGGCGAACGAGGGCTATGCCGCCCTGGCCGACGCGATCCTGCCGCGGGAGTGGAACGACACGACGCTGGCCGAGACCGATCGCGTGTTCGCCGCCTACGCCCAGAAGCACGGCGCGTTCGGCCTGCAGGGCGCGATCACCGGCGGGCAGTACACCCATGCCGACGGCATCTTCTTCGGCGGCAGCAAGCCGGCCTGGAGCAACCGTACCGTGCGCGCCATCGCCCGCGCCGAGCTCTCGCAGGCGCGCCAGGTCGCCGTGATCGATTTCCATACCGGCCTCGGCCCGTTCGGCCATGGCGAGCTGATCTGCGCCGTGCCGCCGACGTCGAAATCCTTCCCGCGCGCCAAGGCGTGGTACGGCGACGAGATGACGTCGCCCGAAGGCGGCACGTCGACCTCCGCCATCGTGGTCGGCATCATGACCGACGCCTTCCCGCAGGAGCTCCCCGACGCCCAGGTGACGCCGATCGCCATCGAGTACGGCACCTATTCCGTGCCGGAGGTGCTGCGCGCCGTGCGTGCCGACAACTGGCTGCATCAGCGCGGCGATCTCGGCTCGGCGCAGGCGCGCGCCCTCAAGGCCGACATGAAGGAGCGCTTCTTCCCGTCGGGTGACAGATGGCGGGAAATGGTCTGGGCGCGCGCCGACCAGACCATCGCCTGGGCACTCGCGGGAATGCGGGGTGCGTGAGGAGAGGCCGGTAATGGGATGAGCGTCGTCACGCCCGGCGAGAACCCGGCAAGGCAGCGGCTGCACAAGGCCCTGGCTCGCGCGCCGCTGTTCGCCGACCTCGAGGCGCACAGCATGGCCGCGATCGAGCGCGAGCTGAGTTTGCTGGTGCTGCCGGGCGGTGCGCCGCTGTTCCGCCAGGGCGACCCCGCCGACGCCGTCTATGTCGTGGCCAGCGGCTGCCTCGGGGTGTTCCGCCACGAAGACGAGGACAGTACCGACGAGCCGATCCTGATGGCCGAGATCCCGCCCGGCAACATCGTCGGCGAGATGTCGCTGTTGTCGCACGGCCAGCGCACGCGAAGTGTCGCGGCGTTGCGCGACAGCGAGGTCTGGCGGCTGGCGCGCGGCAGCTTCGACAGGCTGACGGCGCGGCACCCCGAGGTGCTGCCGACCCTGATGCGCAGCGTTGCGATGCGCAACGCCATGTGGCCGACCAAGCGCCGCCGCCAGCCGCGTACCTTCGCCATCCTGCCGACCGGCGTCTCGACGCCGGCGGCGCGCTTTGCCGTCATGCTGGCGAGCGCGCTCGGCCGCATCGGCAGCAACGTGCAGATGCTCGGCCCCGAATCGATGGACCGCGACCCGGACTGGTTCGCGCGCTGCGAGACCGAATCGGCGTTCGTGCTCTATCGCGCCGATCCCACGGCAACCGAATGGACCGAGCTCTGCCTGCGCCAGGCCGACTGCCTGGTGGTGGTGCGCTCGGCCGACGACGAGCAGCCGACCCGCCTGCCCTTCGAGATCGAGACGGCGCAGGCCGGCGCGGTGTTCCATCGTCGCCGCGAGCTCGTGCTGCTGCACGAGGGCCGCGATCCCAAGCCGGGCTCGACGGCGCCCATGCTGGCGGGCGGGATGTACGGCCAGCATCACCACGTGCGGCTCGACATCCACGCCGACATCGACCGCCTGGCGCGCCTGCTCACCGGCCATGCCGTCGGCGTCGTCATGGCCGGCGGTGGGGCGCGCGCCTTCACCCATATCGGGGTCGTCAAGGCGCTGCGCGCGGCCGGCGTGCCGATCGACCAGGTCGGCGGCACCAGCATGGGCGCGATCGTGGCGGCGAGCGTCGCCTCGCGCTGGAGCGACGAGGACATCAGCCGCCATTTCCGTGCCGCCTTCGTCGAGGCCAATCCGCTCAGCGACTACACGATCCCGTTGATCTCGTTGTTCGCCGGGCGGCGCGTCACCCGGCTGCTGCGCATGTCGTTCGGCGAGAAGGAGATCGAGGACCTGATCCTGCCGTTCTTCTGCGTCACGGCGAACCTCACGACCTCGAACGCCGACACCCATACGGTCGGTCGGCTGTGGCGCTGGCTGCGCGCCTCGGTGGCGATCCCGGGCGTCATCCCGCCCTTCAACGAGGCGGGCGAGGTCCATGTCGACGGCGGCGTCATCGACAACTTCCCGGTGCGCGCCATGCGGCGCACCGGGCGCGGCATCACCATCGGCGTCGACATCGACACCGGCGGGGCGCTCGCCGCCGGGGCGGGTGTCATGGAGCCGTGGTCGGCCTGGCAGTTCTTTCGCCGCCTGGTGTGGAAGCGCAACGAGACGCTGCCGATCCCGTCGATCGTCGCCATCCTGCTGCGGTCCGCGCTGGTCGCGAGCGCCGCCCGCGCTGCCGAGGACCGCCAGGCGGCCGACCTTCTCATCGTGCCGCCGATGACCCACATCGACCTGCTCGACTGGACGAGCTTCGATGCCGCCGTCGAGGTCGGCTATCGCACGACCATGGAGGCGCTCGACAAGGCCAAGGCCACGCCCGCGGGCGTACGTCTGTTCCTCGCTTGACAGGTGCATGCGGGAGCGCTCTTATTTCACCGAATGGTTAATAAAGACGTCGACCGATTGAGCGCGACGCTCCACGCACTCTCCGATCCGACGCGGCGCGCCATCCTGGCGCGGCTGGCGCTGGGCGAAAGCGCGGTCGGCGAGCTCGCCCAGCCGTTCGACATGACGCTGCCCGCGATCTCCAAGCATCTGAAGGTGCTGGAGCGCGCCGGCCTGATCGCGCGCGGCCGCGAGGCGCAGCGCAGGCCCTGTCGGCTGGCGGCCGAGCCGCTGCGCGAGGTCCTGGAATGGGTGTCCGACTACTGCCAGTTCTGGGACCAGCGCCTGGATAGGCTCGAGGCATATCTGGAAAAAGGCCCGGAGAAAGGAAGCCAGCGTGCACGCAACCGCAGATGAGGCGCTTCGGGCGGTCCGCGATTTCACCCTGACACGCCGCTTCAAGGCGCCGCGGCCGGTCGTCTTCCGCGCCTTCGTCGAGCCCGAGCACATGCAGCACTGGTGGGCGCCGCGCGGCTTCAGCATGCTCTCCTGCGCCCTCGACCTGCGGGTGGGCGGCGCCTGGCGCATGCGCATCAGGTCGGACGAGACGGGCGCGATCCAGACCGAGGTCGGCGTCTATCGCGAGATCCGCGAACCCGAGCGGCTCTCCTTCACCCATGCCTGGGTGCGCGCCAACGGCACGCTGACGCCGACCACGCTCGTCACCGTGCGCTTCTCCGACTGCGCGGGCGCCGCGCATGGCGGGACGGAGGTGAGCTTCCATCAGGAGGACTTCGCCACCGCCACGGCCTGCCGGTCGCACGAGGACGGCTGGTCGACGTCGCTCGACAAGCTCACCGCCTATTTCGGGGAAGGAAAGCCATGACCCGGTCATCGCATCTCGCCACCCTGAGCGAGCTCAACCACGCCTACGTGCGCTCGGTCGACCAGGCCGACGTGGCGTGGTTCGACCGGCACCTCGCCCACGACTTCATGAACATCAATCCCGATGGCACGCGGCTCGACCGCGCCGCCTTCCTGGCGCAGATCGGCCGCGGTTCGGTGGTGAAGAACATCCGCGAGCACGACGTGCAGATCCGCCTGCTGGGCGACTATGCCGTCATCCACGCCCGCACCTCGTACCAGAAGCCCGACGGCAGCGAAGGCGCGGGCTGGTACACCGACGACTGGCAACTCCAGGCGGAGGGCTGGCGCTGCGTCTCCGCACACGTCAGCCGCTCGTAAACCACGCCGGTGTCCATCGACGCCGGCTGGCGGGTCGTCTTCGCCTGCTTCCTGTCGGCCGTGTTCGCCTGGGGCTTCGGCTTCTACGCACACGGCATCTACTTGGTCGAGCTGCAGAAGGCGCACGGCTGGTCGACCGGCCTGATATCCTCGATCGTCACCGGCCACTACGTGCTGGGCGCCCTGCTCTTGCCGTACATCGCGCGGGCGATCGGCCGGTTCGGCCCGCGCATCGTCTTCCTCGCGGGTCTGGCGATCACCGCCGCCGCGCTGCTGGCCTTGCCCTCGGTAACGGCGCCGTGGCAGCTCGCCGTGCTCTACGTGCTGATGGCGCCGGGGTGGAACGCCACCAGCGTGGCGCCCATCGCCGCCACCATCGGCCAGTGGTTCGACAGGAAGCGCGGCCTTGCCCTCAACCTCGCGCTGAGCGGCGCCACGGTGGCGGGCCTCGTTGTGGCGCCCGCCCTGCTGGCGATCATTCCGGGCCTGGGCTTCGCCGACGCCGAACGTTTGCTGGTCGTGATCGGCATCGTCATCGCCGGCACGGCGGTGGCGCTGTTCGTGCGCCGCGGACCGTTGTCGCCCAGGCGCGAGGCAACGGCGCAAAGCACGCTGGCGCCGATGCGGCGCTGGCACTTCTGGAGCATCTCGGCGCCCTTCGCCTTCGTGCTGACGAGCCAGGTCGGATTCCTGACGCACCTCGTGCCGCTGATCGCCGGACGCGGCAACGTCGATCCCGGGCTGGCCGTCGCCATCAATGCGCTGATGGCGCTGGTCGGCCGCGTCGTGCTCGGCTTCGTCATCGACCGGCTCGAGCCGCGCCGCGCCTCCGCGCTCTCCTTCCTGGTCCAAGTCGCAGCCATCGTCGTGCGGGCGCGCGCCGAAGGCGCGGCGGTGATCTACGGCGCGTGCGCGGTCTACGGTTTTTCGGTCGGCAACAACATCACGCTGTCGCCGCTGATCATCCAGCGCGAGTATGCCGCCGCCGACTTCCCCGCCATCGTCGCCCTGTCGACGGCGGTGGTGCAGGTCCTCTACGCCTTCGGGCCCGGCCTGCTCGGCATCCTGCGCGATGCCTTCGGCGGCTATGGCGTGCCGCTGGCGGTCTGCCTGGGCCTGAACCTCGCGGCGTCCGCCGTGATCCTGATGCGGCCGCGCCATCTCAGCCCAGGAACTTGAGCTTGTTGACGACCTTGTCGATGACCTTGCGCGGACCATGCACGCCGATGCCGACGAAATCGAGCGCCTCGGCATCGGCCGCCGCGACGGCGGTGCGGTTGTCGGCATCGTTGGTGGTCCGGAACATGGCCTCGATGTAGATGGCGGGCCGCAGCGCGCGTGACAGGGCGCGCTGGTGGGTGCGGCGCAGCTCGTCGAGCGAGCCGCCATAGACGAACACCGGCTCGCGCACGAGTGCGCAGTAGAGACGGCCGCCGGCGTCGCGGTAGGGCTCGCCGGCCATCGCCGGATTGCCGGCCATCAATCCGCCGGCGAGAAAGGCCGCGACGTTGGCCACCTGCCAGGCAGCGAGGTCGGTGCGCAGGACCAGAGCGGTCTTGGTGTCGTAGATCATGCGCCCCATATCGGGCATGCTCCCGGGAGGCGTCTTGAACGTTCGTGCATGGTGAACGACCACATCCGCTTCGACGAGCCGCGCTCAGGCGTGCAGCGCCTGGCGGCGCGCTTTGGCGGCCATGCCTACGATAGCCATCGGCACGAGACCTATGGCGTCGGCCTGACATTGTGGGGCGCCCAGTCCTTCCATTATCGCGGGGCGCTCCGCACCAGCCGCGGCGGCCAGGTCATGGTGCTGCACCCCGACGAGGCGCACGACGGCCACGCCGCCAACGATCAGGAAAAGGGCGACGCGGGCTTCGCCTACCGCATGCTCTATGTCGACCCGGCTGCGGTAGCGGCGGCGATCGGCGGCAACCCGCCCTTCGTGCCCGAGGTCGTGGCCGACGACCCCGTGCTGGCCGACCTGCTGCGCGAGGCCTTTGCCGATTTCCCGCGATCGCTCGAGCCGCTGGCGATCGACGCAGTGGTCGAGCGCGTGGCCGGCCGGCTGGCGGCACGCAGCGACGACCGGCCCGGCCCGCGCCGGACCGCCATCGCCCATCGCGCGGTAACCCGTGCCCGCGACTTTCTGGCGGCGGAGGCTCACCGCACCGTGGCGTCTGAAGAGCTGGAGAAGGTGACGGGGCTCGATCGCTTCACACTGTCCCGGCAGTTTCGCGCCGCCACCGGAACCTCGCCGCATCGCTACCAGATCGGCCGCCGGCTGGCGCGGGCCCAGAAGATGATCGTCGACGGCGCGTCCCTCTCCGACGCCGCAGCGGCGACCGGCTTCGCCGACCAGAGCCATCTCACCCGGCACTTCTCGGCCCGCTTCGGCCTCACGCCCGGCCGCTGGGCGACCTTGGCGCGCCACGGCTGAGGGAACCTCTCGCCGGCAGTTCCGTTCTGGTTCAGATGACCTGGAGGCTGCCATGACCGATCCGCGCTCCGGTCGCACCCACTGAGCACGATCGCGGACTATGCCCTTATCGGCGACTGCCGAACGGCGACCCTCGTTTCGCGCGCGGGCTCGATCGACTGGCTGTGCCTGCCCGACTTCTCCAGCCCCTCGATCTTCGCCGGACTGCTCGATGCCGCGCGTGGCGGCTGTTGCTCGCTGAGGCCGCGCGATCCCTTCTTCACCGCCGAGCGGCGCTACGTCGAGCGCACGGCCGTGCTCGAGACAGATTTCACGACGGCGAGCGGCAGCGCCCGCCTGCTCGACCTCATGCCGATCGACGACGGCGCCAGCACGCTGAGGCCGATGCGCGAGGTGCTGCGGGCGATCGAAGGCATGGGCGGCACGATCGAGATCGAGCTGAAGCTCGACGTGCGGCCCGACTACGCCCGCCGCATCCCGCGGCCGCGGCGGGGCGGCCGGGGGGGGGGGGGCGCTGTCG
>JAEWIV010000471.1 GCA_023386865.1 Pseudomonadota bacterium | reverse complement strand
CTCGCGGGCGGCGCCCCGGTCGAGCGCCTCGACCATCTCGACGCCGCGGCGCGCGCTCTGATCGCGGCGTCCGACACGTTCTTCGTCGCCAGCCGCTCCCGCGCCGGCCTCGGCGACGGCGGCCTCGACATGTCGCACCGCGGCGGCAGGCCGGGCTTCGTCGCGCTGGCGGGCGATACGCTGGCCATCCCCGATTTTCGCGGCAACCGCTTCTACAACACGCTCGGCAACCTTCTCGGCGACCCGCGCGCCGGGCTGTTGTTCATCGATTTTGCGTCGGGCGACATTCTGCAGGTCCAGGGCCGGGCCGCCGTCGACTGGCATCCCGATGGGATCAGGCCCGCCGGCGCCGAACGGGTGTGGCGGGTCGAGATCGCGCGCGCCTGGCGGCGCCGCGGCGCCTTTCCCTTCGCCTGGCGCTTCGGCGACTACGCGCCGACGACGCTGGCGACCGGCGCCTGGTGAGCGTCAGTTCCTCACCCTGCGCAGCCGCGCCGTCATCGCCTCGAGCGCCAGCAGGTAGGAATCGACACCGAAGCCCGCAATCACGCCGATGGCGGCTTCGGCCGTAACCGAGCCGTAGCCGCGCTTCTCGATGTTGGTCATGTGGATCTCGATCGCCGGCGCATCGATCGACTTCAGGCAGTCGCGCAAGGCATGGCCGGCATGAAGGAAGCCTGCCGGGTTGAACAGGACGCCGTCGATGCTTGCCCGATCGGCCTTGTAGATCGCCGACACCGCCTCGCCCTCGGTGTTGGTGTAGAGGATGTCCAGCCCGACATCGAGCTCACGCGCCCGTCGCCGCAACGCCGCGTCGAGCTCCTTGGCCGAAGTGGTCCCATAGAGCTCAGGCTGGCGGCGGCCCAGATACTCCATGTTGGCGCCCTGGATCAGCAGCAGCTTCATCGACACCCCAATGACACACGCAGGCTCCTTCCCATGAGCCTGCCACCGACGCTGGATGAACTGTAGAGCAATACGCGCCGCTACTGGATGTGTCGAGGGGCAGCCGCGAAAGCGCGTTCCGAAAGCCCGCGCGACTTCGGCCGGGCGGGCTGCTTCAGCGTGGCAGGGTGGTCGTCCCCATCAGGCTCTCGTCGATCGACCGCGCGCACTGGCGGCCTTCGCGGATCGCCCAGACGACGAGCGATTGGCCACGGCGCATGTCGCCTGCAGCAAACAGCTTGGGCACGCTCGTCTTGTAGTCCTGGACGTTGGCCAGCACGTTGCCTCGCGGATCGAGCGCCACGCCCGACTGCTCGACCATGCCCGGCCGGCGCGGCCCCAGGAAGCCCATGGCCAGCAGCACCAGGTCAGCCCTGAGCTCGAACCGGCTGCCTTCGATCTCCCTAACGGCCATGCGGCCATCGCCGCCCTTGACCCAATCGATGCGCACGCATTCCAGCGCCTCGATCCTGCCGTCCTTGCCGATGGCCCGCTTGGTCAGCACCGAGAAATCGCGGTCGGCACCCTCCTCGTGCGACGACGACGTGCGCATCTTGAGCGGCCAGTCGGGCCAGGTCAGCGCCTTGTCCTCGTGCTCCGGCGGCCGCGGCATGACCTCGAGCTGGGTGACCGAGGCCGCGCCCTGACGATTCGAGGTGCCGACGCAGTCCGAGCCGGTGTCGCCGCCGCCGATCACCACGACGTGCTTGCCCTTGGCCGTGAGCGTGCCGCGCGGGGCGGCGCGCGCCTCGTCGTCGCCGGCCACGCGCTTGTTCTGCTGGGTCAGGAAATCCATGGCGAAGTGGATGCCCGGGAGCTCGCGACCCGGCACCTCGAGGTCGCGCGGCCATTCGGCGCCGCCGGTCAGCGCCACGGCGTCGTAGCCTTCGAGCAGCGACTTCATGGAAAGCGTGGCGCCGACCTCGACGCCGGTGCGGAACTCCACGCCCTCGGCCTCCATCTGGCGCATGCGCCGGTCGATCAGGCGCTTCTCCATCTTGAAGTCGGGGATGCCGTAGCGCAGCAGGCCGCCGATGCGATCGGCCTTCTCGAACAGCGTCACCGCATGGCCGGCGCGCGCGAGCTGCTGGGCGCAGGCGAGGCCCGCCGGCCCCGAGCCGACGACGGCGACGCGCTTGCCGGTCTTGTGCGCCGCGACCTGCGGGCCGATCCAACCTTCCTGCCAGCCGCGATCGACGATCGAGCATTCGATCGATTTGATCGCCACCGGGTTGTCGTCGATGTTCAGCGTGCAGGCGGCCTCGCAGGGCGCCGGGCAGATGCGCCCGGTGAATTCCGGGAAGTTGTTGGTCGAGTGCAGGACCTCGAGCGCGTCCTGCCAGCGGTCGCGCCGCACCAGCTCGTTCCACTCGGGGATGATGTTGTTGACCGGGCAGCCGTTGTGACAGAACGGGATGCCGCAATCCATGCAGCGCGCGCCCTGCCTCGACACTTCGGCCGGCGGCATCGGCAGCACGAACTCGTGCCAATGCTTGAGACGCGCCTCGACCTTCTCGTACGGCCGCTCCTTGCGCTCGATCTCCAGGAAGCCGGTGGGCAGACCCATCAGCGGCCCCCGTCGTCTCGACCGGAGCGCGAAGCGCGGAGCGGAGAGACCTTCTCTGCCGCAGGCAAGGCCCCTTGGCTTCGCTTCGCTTCGCTCGGGGCGACGGCTCTGTTCATCACGGTCACGCTTGCTGTTCCTTCATTCCGCCGCCACCGCCTTCGCGGCCGCCCGTTCGCGCGCCTGCACCAGCGCGCGCTTGTAGTCCTTGGGCATCACCTTGATGAAGCTCTTGAGCGCGTTGTCCCAGTCCTCGAGCAGGGCGCGGGCGCGCGCGCTGCCGGTGTGCAGGTGATGGCGCTCGACCAGGATGCGCAGGCGCTCGGCGTCGAAGCGCAGCACGTCGCCCATGCCATTGTCGTCGGCGCTGAGTGCGCGCTGGTGCGGCCGGCCGGCTGCGTCCTTGTCGGCCGACGGCGGACCGACGGCCTCGAGCTCGACCATCGACATGTTGCAGAGCTCGCCGAAGCGTGCCCTGGGGTCGTAGACATAGGCGATGCCGCCCGACATGCCGGCCGCGAAGTTGCGCCCGGTGTCGCCCAGCACGACCACGACGCCGCCGGTCATGTACTCGCAGCCGTGATCGCCGGTGCCCTCGACGACCGAAACGGCGCCCGAGTTGCGAACGGCAAAACGCTCGCCCGCCACGCCCTCGAAGTAGGCCTCGCCGCCGATCGCGCCGTACAGGACGGTGTTGCCGACGATGATGTTCTGCAGCGGATCGCGCCTGCTGCCCTTGGGCTGGCGCACCACGACCCGTCCGCCCGACAGGCCCTTGCCGACATAGTCGTTGGCATCGCCCGTCAGCTCCAGCGACACGCCGTGCGCCAGGAAGGCGCCGAAGCTCTGGCCGGCGGTGCCGGCGAGCCGGACCGAGATCGTGTCCTCCGGCAGGCCGCCATGGCCGTAACGCTTGGCGACCGCGCCCGACAGCATGGCGCCGACGGTGCGGTTGACGTTGCCGATGGGCTGCTCGATCAGCACCGGCTCCCGCTTCTCCAGCGCCGGCTGGGCCGCCTCGATCAGCTTGTGGTCGAGCGCCTTGTCGAGACCGTGGTTCTGCGTCTCGCGGTTCCAGATCGCCACGCCCTCCTTGGCCGGCGCGACATGGAGCAGCTTGGAAAGATCGACGCCGCCCGCCTTCCAGTGATCCACCGCGCGGCGCATGTCGAGCCGGTCGACCCGCCCGATCATCTCGTTCAGGGTGCGGAAGCCCAGCTGCGCCATGATCTCGCGCAGCTCCTCGGCGACGAAGAAGAAGTAGTTGATGACGTGTTCGGGCTGGCCGGTGAAGCGCTTGCGCAGCACCGGGTCCTGGGTCGCCACCCCGACCGGGCAGGTGTTGAGATGGCACTTGCGCATCATGATGCAGCCCGCGGCGATCAGCGGCGCCGTCGCGAAGCCGAACTCGTCGGCCCCCAGCAGGGCGCCGATCGCGACGTCGCGGCCGGTGCGCAGGCCGCCGTCGACCTGCACGGCGATGCGGCCGCGCAGCCCGTTCAGCACCAGCGTCTGCTGGGTCTCGGCCAGGCCGATCTCCCACGGCGAGCCGGCATGCGTCAGCGAGGTCAGCGGCGAGGCGCCGGTGCCGCCCTCGAAGCCCGAGATCGTCACATGGTCGGCGCGCGCCTTGCTCACGCCGGCCGCGACGGTGCCGACGCCCACTTCCGACACCAGCTTCACGGACACCCGCGCGCGCGGGTTCACGTTCTTCAGGTCGTGGATGAGCTGCGCCAGATCCTCGATCGAGTAGATGTCGTGATGCGGCGGCGGCGAGATCAGGCCGACGCCCGGCGTCGAGCGGCGCACGCGCGCGATGTTCTCGTCGACCTTGTGGCCGGGGAGCTGGCCGCCCTCGCCGGGCTTGGCGCCCTGCGCCATCTTGATCTGCAGGTCGTCGGCATTGACCAGATACTCGGCCGACACGCCGAAGCGGCCCGACGCCACCTGCTTGATCGCCGAGCGCATCGAATCGCCGTTGGGCAACGGCGTGAAGCGATCGGCCTCCTCGCCGCCCTCGCCGGTGTTCGACTTGCCGCCGATGCGGTTCATGGCGATGGCGAGCGTGGTGTGGGCCTCGCGGCTGATCGAGCCGAAGCTCATGGCGCCGGTGGCGAAACGGCGCACGATGTTTGCCGCGGGCTCAACCTCCTCGACGGGGATCGGTTGCTCGGCCCATTTGAACTGCATGAGGCCGCGAATGGTCAGCAGCCGTTCGCTCTGCTCGTTGATCGAGGCGGCGAAGGCCTTGTACTCGCCGGGCAGGTTGCCGCGCACCGCATGCTGAAGCTTGGCGACGCTTTCGGGCGTCCAGGCATGGTCCTCGCCGCGCAGGCGGAAGGCATAGTCACCGCCCGGGTCGAGCATGTGGCGGTAGATCGCCTTGTCGCCATAGGCGTCGGAATGGCGGCGCACCGTCTCCTCGGCGACCTCGTGCCAGCCCGCGCCTTCGATGGTGGTCGCCGTCCCGGTGAAGTACTTCTCGACGAAGCCGGAGTGCAGCCCGACGGCATCGAAGATCTGCGCGCCGCAATAGGACTGATAAGTCGAGATGCCCATCTTGGACATGACCTTCAGCAGCCCCTTGCCGATCGCCTTGATGTAGTTCTTCTGCACCTCGTAGGCCTCGAGCGGCAGGCCGTTCTGCACGCGCAGCTGCTCGAGGGTCTCGAAGGCGAGATAGGGGTTCACCGCCTCGGCGCCGTAGCCCGCCAGGCAGCAGAAGTGGTGGACCTCGCGCACCTCGCCCGATTCGATCACCAGGCCGGTCTGGGTGCGCAAGCCCCTGCGGATCAGGTGATGGTGCACCGCCGCCGTGGCCAGCAGCGCCGGGATCGGCACGCGCTCGGCCGATACCGCCCGATCCGACAGGATCAGGATGTTGCGGTCGGCCAGCACGCAGTCGGTGGCCTCGGCGCAGATCCGGTCGAGCGCCTTCTCCAGTCCCGCCGCGCCCTCCGAGGCGGGCCACGTCGTGTCGATCGTGGCGGTGCGGAACGAGCCATCCAGCAGGTCCTCGATCGAGCGGATCTTCTCCAGCTCGGCGTTGGTCAGCACCGGCTGCGACACTTCCAGGCGCTTGTGGGTGCCGGCGTGCAGCCCCAGCAGGTTGGGCCTGGGGCCGATCATCGACACCAGCGACATCACCAGCTCCTCGCGGATCGGATCGATCGGCGGATTGGTGACCTGCGCGAAGTTCTGCTTGAAGTAGTTGTAGAGCAGCTTGGGCTTCTTCGAGAGCACGGCGATCGGCGTGTCGGTCCCCATCGATCCCACCGGATCGTCGGGCTCGCGGCTCATCGGCTCGAGGAAGAAGCTCAGGTCCTCCTGCGTGTAGCCGAAGGCCTGCTGGCGATCGAGCAACGTCGAGGGATCGTTCGACGGCGCAGGCGTCGGCGCCTCGGGGATATCCGACAGCTCCTCGAGCTTGTGCTGCGTCTCCTTCAGCCACTCCTCGTAGGGCTCGGCCTCGGCCAGCGTGCGCTTCAGCTCTTCGTCCTCGACGATGCGGCCCTGCTCGAGGTCGATCAGCAGCATCTTGCCGGGCTGCAGCCGCCACTTGCGCACGATCTTCTCGTCGGGGATCGGCAACACGCCCGCTTCCGAGGCCATCACGACCTTGTCGTCGTCGGTCACCAGGAAGCGCGCCGGACGGAGCCCGTTGCGGTCGAGCGTGGCGCCGATCTGGCGGCCGTCGGTGAAGGCGATGCAGGCGGGGCCGTCCCACGGCTCCATCAGCGCCGCGTGATACTCGTAGAAGGCCTTGCGCTTGGCATCCATCAGCGGATTGCCGGCCCACGCCTCGGGGATCAGCATCATCATGGCGTGTGACAGCGAGTAGCCGCCGGCGAGCAGCAGCTCGAGCGCGTTGTCTACGCAGGCGGTGTCCGACTGGCCGTGCGGGATGATCGGCCACATCTTGTCGAGGTCGGCGCCGATCAGGTCGGATTCCATGGTGCGCCGGCGGGCGTACATCCAGTTGACGTTGCCGCGCACGGTGTAGATCTCGCCGTTGTGGGCGATGAACCGATAGGGGTGCGCCAGCCGCCACGACGGGAAGGTGTTGGTCGAGAAGCGCTGGTGCACCAGGCAGAGCGCCGACTCGGTCAGCGGATTGCGCAGGTCCTCGTAGAAACTCTCGACCTGCGGCGCCAGCAGCAGGCCCTTGTAGACGACGGTGCGCGAGGAGAAGGACGGCACGTAGAGCTGCGACAGGCCCGGCAGCTTGTGCTTCCTCTCGAGATCGACCAGCGGGTTCTGTGTCTGCTTGCGGATCGCCAGGAGCTTGCGCTCGAAGGCGTCCTGGTCGGCGAGCTTGGGGCCGCGTCCGACGATCGCCATCCGGATCACCGGCATGCGCTCGATCACCGCCTTGCCGAGACCCGTGACGTCGGTCGGCACGTCGCGCCAGCCCACGAGCTTCTGCTTCTCGACCTTGATGAAATGCTCGAAGCGCTTGATCGCGAAGTTGCGCGCCTTCTCGTCCTGGGGAAGGAAGCACATGGCCACGGCGTAGTGGCCGGGCTGCGGCAGGTCGACGCCTTCCTTCCCGGCCCAGTCGCGCAGCAGGGCGTCGGGGATCTGGATCAGGCAGCCGGCGCCGTCGCCCACCAGCGGGTCGGCCCCGACGGCGCCCCGGTGGTCGAGATTGACCAGGATGGAGAGCCCCTCGCGCACGATGGCGTGGCTCCTGCGGCCCTTGATGTCGGCCACGAAGCCGACGCCGCAGGAGTCATGCTCGTTGCGCGGGTCGTAAAGGCCCTGTTTCTCAGGCAAATCCATCGAACTGTGTCCTGCTGCCCCCCGGCGCAGTCCCCCCGGGAACGTGTCGTTATCGGGCATTATTAGCGCGGTGGCTACGCCCGACGAAAGCAATTGTTGCGACGCAAAAGCCGCTGTAATTTTACGTGGTCAGCCTTGGGGGGAGTTGCCAGAGAGATGCCGATTTCGTCGATTCGCCGCTCCGCGATCTGCATTGCGGTCTTCGGCCTTGCCGGACTTTCAGCTGCGGCCTGCGCGCCCACGCCCAGCGTCGCGACGGCCTGGAACGGGCCGGGCTGGTACCTGCAGAAGAACAATCTCATCCAGCTCTCCGGCAACTCGTACTTCGGCGGTCCATGGACCTACGACAAATGCGAGGAGGAGCGCGCCAAGCTGCCGCCGGAGACGGCGACCCAGCTGCTGTGCGTCCGCGAGAACCGCAAGCCGGACGTCTTCGGGCGGTCGTAGCGGCCAACCTGCCGTCCTGAGCCAAGCGAAGGACCTCATCGTCGCTTGCGACCGGCATGAGATCCTTCGCTGCGCTCAGGATGACTGAGGCGCTACATCCAGCCTGACCACGATTCCGTCCAGCGCCTTCGACGGCGGCGGATAGCGTTTCATCACCAGCGGATCATGCCCCGGAATGACGTGCTGCGGCGACTCGGCCAGCGCCCGCAGCCTGTCGTAGCCCTCGATCGTGTCGCCGACATGGAAGGTCGTCGGAAAGACGCGGCCCGTCTCCATGTGCTCATAGTAGTGGCTGCAATCGGACGCCAGCACGAGCCAGCCGCGCGCCGTCGCCACGCGCACGCACTGCAAGCCCATCGTGTGGCCGCCGATGTGATGCACGCTGAGCCCGGGCGCCAGCTCGGCCGAACCTGCGTGGAAGCGCACACGATCGCCGAACACCAGGCGCACCATGCCGACGACGTCCTCGACCTCGTAGCCGTGGTTGAAGCGGGCATGGCGCATGTAGCGGCCGGTGGCGAAGTTCATCTCGAGGTCCTGCAGATGGAACTCGGCCGCCGGGAAGTCGAGGAACGTGCCGACATGGTCGTAGTGCATGTGGGTGACGACGACGTCCTTCACCGTCTTCGCATCGACGCCCAGCAGCGCCAGCCCTTCGGTCGGCGTGCGCAGGAAGGTGCGCTTGCGCTTCCTGGCCATGGCCTCGGTGAAGCCGGTATCGACGACCACGGTCCGGTTGGCGTTGCGCACCAGCCAGACGAAATAGTCCATCGGCATGGGGACATCGTGCGGGTCGCCACCGATGAAGTGCGAGGCGCGCCTGGCATCGCGCGTGGCGTATCGGATGGCGAAGACTTCGTAGGTTTCCATGGTCCCGGCGCCAATTCCTGCTTGAAAGGCAGTCTTCCGGCGGACATCGTCGGCAACAAGCAAAAACACCGCGCAAGGCCGCGGACCGATGGGAGGAACGACAATGCTCACGCGACGCCGGAGCCTGTTGGGGTCCCTTGCCGTGACGGCTGCGTGGCCGGCGGCCGGCCATGCCCAGGCCTGGCCGTCCAAGCCGATCCGCATCGTCCATGGCTACGGGCCGGGATCGAACCCCGACATCATCGCCCGCGTGATCTCGCCCAGCCTGATCGGCACGCTGGGCCAGAGCGTGATCGTCGAGCCCAAGCCCGGCGCCGGCGAGCGCATCGCCGCGCAATACCTCACCACCCAGCCGCCCGACGGCTACACGCTCTACCTCATCACCGGCGGCGCAAACGTCATCAGCGCGACCGATCCGCAGGTGACGTTCAGCACCTTGAAGGACTTCTCCTACATCTCGACCATCACGCTGTTTCCCTTCGCGCTGTTCGTCGCCGCGAACGCGCCGTACAAGACGCTGACCGATTTCATCGCCGCGGCGCGCGAGCGGCCCGGCAAGCTCAACTACGGCCATGCCGGCACCGGCAACACCCTGCATCTCGCGGTCGAGCTGCTGAAGGCGCGCACCGGCATCCAGATCGAGCCGGTGGCCTACAAGGACCAGGCACAGCTCATCAGCGACGTGATCGTGGGCCGCCTCGACGCCTCGATCAGCACCTTCACCAACTTCCACAGCGCGCTCAGTTCAGGTCAGGCACGCGCGTTGTGCGTGACCTCGGAGCAGCGCTGGCCGCTCAACCCCGACGTCCGCACGGTGGCCGAGGACGTGCCGGGCTACGAGGTCGTGTCGTGGCTGGGCCTCGCCGCGCCCGCGGGCCTGCCGGCCGACATCGCCGACAAGCTTTCCGCCGCGGTGAAGGTCGCCGTCGCCGCGCCCGAGCTGCAGACCCGCCTGCGCGACATGGGCAACGAGGCCCGGGCCAGCACGCCCGAGCAATTCCGGGCCCGCGTTGTCGCCGACTACGACAAATGGAAGCCGTTGGCGAAGATCGTCTATCCGTGACGGGAAGGCTGCCTCCCCATCGTCATCAATGGGGGTGTCGGCGTCTTACGCCCACGGAGGGTCATAGGCATCACCCCGGTTGCTCATGACCCCTCCGCCCGCTGCGCGGCACCTTTCCAGCTTCGCTGGGGAGGAAGGCTCTACCCGATGGTCATCAGGCTCGCATTGCCGCCGGCTGCCGCCGTGTTGACGCTGAGCGAGACTTCGTTGCCCAGGAACTCCAAGGGATAGGGCTCGACATAGACCGGGACGATCGGTCCATCGCGCGCCGCCAGGCGTTGGCTCAGCGCCAAGAGCTCGTCGGCGGTGCCGGCGAACAGCGCCGCGACGACGCTGGGATCGGCTGGATCTTCCGTGGCTCGATTGCCGCTCGCCTTCACGAGGTCGACCTGCACCGCCCGCTTGGCCGCATCACGCGCAACGCAGAGGATCGTGCCCTTCGGCCGCTGGCCATAGCTGTTGCGTTCGCCGACCGGTCCCGCCAGCTCGCCGCCCGGCGACGCCGCCAGAGGACGCGTGGCCAGCAGGCGAAGGACATAGAGCGGCCCGCCGGCCTTGGGGCCGGTGCCCGACAGGCCATGGCCGCCGAACGGCTGCACGCCGACCACGGCGCCGATCATGTTGCGGTTGACGTACTGGTTGCCGGCGGCGCTGGCCGTCGTCGCGCGGTCAATCGTCTCGTCGATGCGGCTGTGCACGCCGAAGGTCAGGCCGAAACCGGTGGCGTTCACCGCCCGCACGACGGCCTCCATGTCCTCGCGGCGGTAGCGCAGCACGTGCAGCACCGGCCCGAACACCTCGCCCGGCAGGTCGGCGACGGAATCGATCTCGATCAAGGTCGGCGGCACGAAGGTGCCGTGCCGCGTCTCTTCCGGCAGCGCCATCTGGTGCACGGCATGTCCGGCGGCGCGCATGCGCTCGATGTGCGCGTCGAGGCCCTTCTGCGCACCGGCGGAGATCACCGGCCCGACATCGACCGGAAGCCGATCGGGATTGCCGAGACCGAGCTCGGCCATCGCCCCCTTGAGCAGGGGCACGACGCGGTCGGCGATGTCGTCCTGTAGGCAGAGCACGCGCAGGGCCGAGCAGCGCTGGCCCGCCGAATCGAAGGCAGAGGTCAGCGCATCGAGCACGAGCTGCTCGGGCAGGGCCGACGAATCGGCAACCATCGCGTTCTGTCCGCCGGTCTCGGCGATCAGCACCGGCGGCCGGCCGTCGGCGTTGAGCCGCTTCGCCAGCTCGCGGTTGATCGACTGCGCCACCTCGGTCGAGCCGGTGAACACCACGCCCGCCACCGTGGCATTGGCGACCAGCCGGCCGCCGACCTTGCCGTCGCCGGGCAGCAGTTGCAGCGCCATACGCGGCACGCCCGCCTCGTGCAGCATCGTCACGGCGAGAGCGGCGATCAGCGGCGTCTCCTCGGCCGGCTTGGCGATCACCGCATTGCCCGCCGCCAGCGCGCCCGCGACCTGGCCGGTGAAGATCGACAAGGGGAAGTTCCACGGGCTGATGCAGGCGACGACGCCCAGCGGCTTGTGGGTTTCGTTCGAGAAGCCTTCGACGCAGCCGGCGTAGTAGCGCAGGAAGTCGACTGCTTCCCTCACCTCGCCCACGGCGTTGCCGAGGGTCTTGCCGGCTTCGCGCACGATCGGCCCCAGCAGCGGCTCCAGCCGCGCCTCCATCAGGTCGGCAGCCCGCCGCAAGATCGCGGCGCGTATCGCCGGCATTTCCTGCCAAGGTCTCGCCTGGAGGCACGCCGCGTCGACCATCTCGGGCGCGGCCTCGACGACCGTGCCGACCACATCGCGGCGATCGGCCGGATTTGTGACCGGCTGCGCCTCGCCAGCCCGCGCGCCGTCCGCCAACAGCGGCACGGCGGCGATCGCCTGTCCCTCCTGCAACGTCGCAGCAAGTCCTGCCAGCACCTGCTCGTTGGCAAGATCGAGTCCCCGCGAATTTCTGCGTGAGGCGCCGAAGAGATCGCGTGGCAGCATGATGCGGGGATGCGGCGCGCCGACGGGTCGCACGGCCAGCGCTCGCTCGACCGGGTCGGCGACAAGCGTATCGAGCGTCACCTCGGGATTGGCGATCTGGTTGACGAAAGAGGTGTTTGCGCCGTTCTCCAGCAGTCGTCGCACCAGATAGGCCAGCAGGGTCTCGTGCGTGCCGACTGGCGCATAGATGCGACACGGTCGATCGAGCTTGTCGCGCCCGACCACTTCCTCGTACAGCGGCTCGCCCATGCCATGCAGGCACTGGAACTCGTACTGCCCGGCATAGAAATTCTCGCCGGCCATGGCGTGGATGGTGGCGAGGGTCAGCGCATTGTGGGTGGCGAACTGAGGGAACGCCGCATCGGGCGCCGCCAGCAGCCGGCGCGCACAGGCGAGATAGGACACATCGGTGTGGATGCGCCGCGTGAACACCGGATAGTCAGAGGGGCCATCGAGCTGGGCGCGCTTGATCTCGCCGTCCCAGTAGGCGCCCTTGACCAGCCGCACCATCAATCGGCGATGGGAACGCCGCGCCAGGTCGATCAACCAGTCGATCGTGAACACCGCGCGCTTCTGATAGGCCTGCACCACGAAGCCGACGCCGTTCCAGCCCTCGAGCTCGGGCTCGAAGCAAAGCCGCTCCAGGAGATCGAGCGAGATCTCCAGCCGGTCAGCCTCCTCGGCATCGATGTTCAATCCGATGTCGTAGTGGCGAGCCAGCACGGCCAAGTCTTTCAGCCGCGGATAGAGCTCGGCCTGCACGCGCTCGATCTGGGCGCGGCTGTAGCGCGGATGCAATGCCGACAGCTTTATCGAGATACCCGGCCCCTCATAGATGCCGCGGCCGCGAGCGGCCTTGCCGATCGCATGGATCGCCGCCTCGTACGCCGCCATGTAGTGGTTGGCCTGCTCGGCGGTGACGGCGGCTTCGCCCAGCATGTCGTAGGAATGCCTGAACCCCAGCTCCTCGCGGTCGCGGCCGTTGTCGAGCGCCTCGCCGATCGTCTGGCCGGCGACGAACTGCTCGCCCATCAGGCGCATGGCGATGTTGACGCCGGTGCGGATGATCGGCTCGCCGCCGCGCGCGATCAGCCGGACGAGCGCCGACGACAGGCCGCGCTCGCTGCTGGTCGCCGTCAGCCGGCCCGTCATAAGCAGGCCCCAGGTGGCGGCGTTCACGAACAACGACGGGCTGTGGCCGAGATGGGCGCGCCAGTCGCCGCCGCCGATCTTGTCGCGGATCAGCGCATCGCGCGTGTCGTCGTCGGGAACGCGCAGCAGCGCCTCGGCAAGGCACATCAGCGCCACGCCCTCCTGGCTCGACAGCGCGTATTCGTGGATCAGGCCTTCGACGCCGCCCGACGGCGTCTTCTCGCGCAGCGCCTCGACCAGTCGTGTCGCCAAGGTGCGGGCGCGGATCGTGCGTGCCGGCGTCAGCTTCGCCTGTTCGATCAGCGGCGGCACGCATTCCGGCTCGGGGCGCCGCGACGCGGCGGTGATCGCGGCCCGCAAGGGCGTTTGCGGCTGGATCGACTGTGCAAAAGCGTGAAACGGCCCAGACATGTGGTTGCCCCTCAGATGAGGTAACATGGTCGGAAAGACAAGCCACCTGGGGAAGGTGACGCCGATGATGCTGCTGTTGCGTGCCGTCGCCGCGTTGTTGCTGCTGGCCGCGCCCGCTTTCGCCCAGACCTGGCCCACCAGACAGGTGCGCATCGTCGTGCCCTTCCCGGCCGGCGGCTCGGCCGACATCTTGTGCCGCCTGGTGGCTGAGAAGTTTTCCGCCGCCTGGGGGCAGACGGTGATCATCGACAACCGCGCCGGCGCGGGCGGCAATGTCGGCGCCGAGGTCGTCTGGCGTGCCGAGCCCGACGGCTACACGCTGCTGTGCAGCCCGCCCGGCCCCTTGTCGATCAACCACAACCTCTACAAGACGCTGCCCTACGACTGGAGGAAGTTCGTGCCCATCGGCGTGCTGGCCTTGGTGCCCAACGTCATCACGGCGCGCGCCGACCTGCCGGCCAACTCGCTGCAGGAGTTCATCGCCTGGGCCAAGGCCAATCCCGGCAAGGCGACCTACGCCTCGCAGGGCAACGGCTCGACCTCGCACCTGTCGGCCAGCAACCTCGCGACCCTGGCCGGCATCGAGCTGGTGCACGTGCCTTACAAAGGCGAGGGCCCCGCCCTGGTCGACATCGGCGCCGGACGGGTCGACATCTTCATCGGCAACATCTCGGCGTCGCTGCGCTTCGAGAAACAGAAACAGGTGAAGTTCCTGGGGCTCGCCAGCCGCACGCGCAGCCCCGTCGCACCGGACGTCCCAACTACGGCCGAGCTCGGGCTGCCCGACCTTGTGGCCAGCGCCTGGTTCGCCTTGGTGGCGCCGCCCGGCACGCCCGACGCCATCGCACAGAAAGTGAATGCCGACCTCGTCACCGCCCTCAAGTCGCCCGAGCTCCACGCCCGGTTCCTCGAGCTGGGGGCGGAGCCGCAAGGCGGCACGACGGCCGCGACCGTTGCCTTCATCAAGGACGAGGAAGCGCGCTGGCGCGGCGTCATCAAGTCGGCCAATGTAACGTTGGAGTGACAGGAGGTTCGCATGGACATCCGACACGACGAAGGCCTCGAGGAGCCGGTCTCGAGCGGCATCTGGCCGGAAGACTCGCTCGCCCGCGTGCCCTACTGGGTCTACCAGGACGAGGCCAACTACAAGCGCGAGATGGAGCGCCTGTTCGAGGCCGCCACCTGGAACTTCGTCTGCCTGGAAGCGGACATCCCCGACAAGGGCGACTACCGCACCAACCATGTCGGCATCATGCCGGTGATCGTGGTGCGCGCGGCCGACGGCTCGATCAACTGCTTCGAGAACCGCTGCTCGCATCGTGGTGCGCTGATCGCCTTCGACGACGGCGGCAATGTCGGCAACCAGTTCCGCTGCGTCTACCATTCCTGGAGCTACGATCTCTCGGGCAACCTGCGTGGCATCGCCTTCGAGCGCGGCATCAACGGCGTGGGCGGCATGCCGAAGGACTTCTGCCGCGACGACTTCAGCCCCCGCAAGCTGCGCACCACGACGCTGTGCGGCCTGGTGTTCGCCACGCTGTCGCCCGACACGCCGCCGATCGAGGACTACATCGGCGCCGAGGTGCTGCCGCGGCTGAAGCGCGTGCTCAACCGGCCGATCCGGGTCATGGGCCGTTTCGTGCAGCCGCTGCCCAACAACTGGAAGCTCTATGTCGAGAACGTGAAGGACACCTATCACGCCTCGATCCTGCACACCTTCCTCACGACCTACCGCATCTCGCGCCTGACCCAGGGCGGCGGCGTGCTGGTGAGCGCCGACGGCGGCAGCCATTCGAGTTACACCATCGCCATGCCCGAGGGCGCCAACGCCAACGCCTACAAGGAGCAGCAGATCCGCTCCGACCAGGATGGCAAGTTCGCCCTGGCCGATCCCAGCGTGCTCGATTCGGTCGAGGAGTTCGGCGACCACATCCAGCTGCAGATCCTGTCGGTGTTCCCGGGCTTCATCCTGCAGCAGATCCACAATTGCCTGGCGGTGCGCCACGTCGTGCCGCGCGGCGTCGGCAAGATGGACCTGGTGTGGACCTATTTCGGCTTCGCGGACGACACGCCGGAGATGAACCGCCGGCGGCTCAAGCAGCAGAACCTGGTCGGCCCGGCCGGCTTCATATCGATGGAGGACGGCTGCATCGGCGGCTTCGTGCAGCGCGGCACCGCCTCGGCGGCCGACGAGGTCTCGGTGATCGAGATGGGCGGCAGCACCACCGAAAGCCAGGCGACGCGCGCGACGGAGGCGTCGGTGCGCGGCTTCTGGAAGGCCTATCGGCGGTACATGGGATACTAACGAGAGTTCGTGCGACGCACCCCCTGTCACCCCGAGCGCAGCGAGGGGCCTTCAAGGCAACAGGAAAGGTCCCTCGCTTCGCTCGGGATGACAGGAACGACGTAATGGACATCGCCCGCCTCGTCGAACTCAACGCCCTCTACGCGCGCGTCATCGACACCGAGCAGTTCGAGGAATGGCCGAAGCTGTTCCACGATCCCTGCCTCTACAAGCTGACGACGGCGGAGAACGTGGCGCGCGGCCTGGAAGGTGGCCTGATCTACGCCGACACGCGCGGCATGCTGGAGGATCGCATCGCCTCGCTGCGCAAGGTGAACATCTACGAGCGCCAGCGCTATCGCCACATCGTCGGCCTGCCCGTCGTGCTCGGCCGGGAGAACGGCGCCGCCGACGTCGAGACGCCGTTCCTGATCGTGCGCATCATGCGCGAGGGCGACATGGACGTGTTCGCCACCGGCTGCTACCGCGACAAGGTCAAGCCCGACGCTGCGGGCGCGCTGCGCTTCGCCGAGCGCATCGTGATCTGCGACGGCCGCCGTTTCGACACGCTGGTCGCGATTCCGTTCTGATCATCTTGCCGGTCGGCAGGCCTCTAAAGTTCCGTCATCCCGACCGGAGCCGGAAAAATTGGCCATATGCGACCGCCCTGCCCGC
This sequence comes from Pseudomonadota bacterium, assembly GCA_023386865.1. GTDB lineage: Bacteria > Pseudomonadota > Alphaproteobacteria > Reyranellales > Reyranellaceae > Reyranella. The sequence continues at coordinate 3,131 of JAEWIV010000471.1, read as the reverse complement.
TAGGGGAAAGGAGCATGAGACGGTGACATTCCGCACAGACACGCGGTGGCATTGACCGTATCAGTGGCAGGATCGCTCGGGGGCAGGAGGCCGACATGCCGGTAACCGTTCATTTCGCGACAAATCGTGTGCTGGACGGTCCGCCGGACCAGCTGGGCAGCTACAGCGAGAGTGTCGTGGCGCCGTCGAACGCCAACGAGGTCACCTACGGCACGGCCTTCGTCAACGACGCCGACCTCGACGCCGATACGATCGGCGCCATCACCTCGCTGCAGAGCATCGGCAAGGGCCAGTTCTCCCAGAGCGCCATCGACGACCTCAGCGATCCCGGCCGCAATTTGCTGGTGTTCATCCACGGCTTCGACAACAGCTTCGAGAACGCCATCACCCGCGCCGCCTTCAACCAGCAATGGTTCATGAAGTCGGGCCTGCCGGCGGCGGAGACCAGCGTGGTGGCCTTCAGCTGGCCGTCGGCCGGCAAGCTGATCGCCCTGCCCTTCCCGTCGGCCGCCTATCGGCGCGACCAGACCAAGGCCGGCCAGTCGGGCCAGCACATCATGACCTTCTTCGCCAACCTCGAGCCGATCATCGCCAGCGCGCGCGCCAAGGGCAACCGCGTCTTCCTGCTGGCGCACAGCATGGGCAACTGGGCCCTGCAGGCCGCGGTGGAAAGCTGGTTCGCCCACGGCAACGGCGACATCGACCTGTTCGACGAGGTCTTCCTCGCGGCAGCCGACGAGATCCACAGCAGCTTCGACTTCCTCCCGAGCGGCCGGTTGAGCGGCCTCGGCAGGCTCGCCCGCCGGGTCTCGACCTATGCCAGCGACAAGGACGTCGTCCTCGACATCAGCATGAAGATCAACTTCGCCAAGCGCCTGGGGCAGGACGGCGCGCACGACCGCTCCAACCTGCAGCGCTTTCCGGCCGCCAAGTATCGTACCGTGATGTGCGGCGGCTTCACCGACTACAAGGTCGATCTCGCGAGCTCGCACCAGTACTACCGCCGCTCGCCGGGCGTGCGCATGGACATCGCCAACGCGATGGCGGGAAACGTGTGAGCCCCGGCTACTTGTAGACGAACGCCTTGTCGTCGAGATCGATCTTGGGGATCTCGTTCTTCTCGCGCCAGTAGTCCTGGGTGTGCTGCCATTCGCGCTTGTCGCCGCGCTTGGGCAAAAGGTGCATGCCGCGCAGGACGTAGCCCGGATTGAAGTTCTCCGTGTCGATCCACGGCAGCAGCGGCATGTCCTTGTCCTCGGGCCTGAGCGCCACCTCGACGCGGCGCGCCTGCTTGTCCTTCATGTGGCCGAGCAGCCGGCAGACGAAGTCCGCGACCAGGTCCGAACGCAGGGTCCAGCTGGCGCGGAAGTAGCCGAACACCCAGGCCATGTTGGGGATGCCGGTGAACATCATGCCGCGATAGGTCACCGACTGCGAGAAATCGAGCGGCTTGCCGTCGATCTCGAAGGCGACGTCGCCCAGCACGTTGAGATGGAAACCGGTCGCCGTGACGATGATGTCGGCCACGAGCTCCTTGCCCGACTTGAGGAGAATGCCCTTCTCGGTGAAGCGCTCGATTTCGTCGGTGACGACCGACGCCTTGCCGCTGCGGATGCCGCGGAACAGGTCGCCGTCCGGCACGAAGGCGATGCGCTGGCGCCACGGCCGGTAGGTGGGCGTGAAATGCGTGTCGATGTCGTAGTCGGGGCCGAGATAGGCGCGCACGCCGGCCAGCAGCTCGGCCTTCACCTTCTCGGGCTCCTCGAACGACCGGCGGGTGAACTCCGACTGGTCGTGCAGGATGCGCCGGCGGACGATCTCGTGGATCCAAGATTCGTCGACCTCGAGCTTGCGCAGCTGATCGGCGAGGTCGTTGGCGTTGCGCGCCGGGATGAAATAGGTCGGCGAGCGCTGCAGCATGGTGACGTGCTCGACGTCGTCCGCGATGTTGGGCACCAACGTCGCGGCCGTGGCGCCCGACCCGATGACGACGACCTTCTTGCCCTTGACCTCGAGATCGTCGGGCCAGGTCTGCGGGTGCACGATGCGGCCCTTGAAGTCGGCCATGCCCGGCCATTCCGGCGTGTAGCCCTCGGAGTGGCGGTAGTAGCCCTGGCACATCCACAGGAACCCTGCGGTGATGCGGAACGGCTCGCCGCTGTCGAGACGCACGCCCTCGATGGTCCAGCGATTGTCCGCGCTCGACCACGCCGCGCGGTCGATGCGGTGGCGATAGCGGATGTGGCGCGCGAGGTCGTTCTCCTCGATCACCTCGCCCATGTAGTCGAGGATCTCCTTGGCCGTGGCGATCGGCTTGCCGGTCCACGGCTTGAAGCGATAGCCGAAAGTGTAGAGGTCGCTGTCCGAGCGGATGCCGGGATAGCGGTGGGTGATCCAGGTCCCGCCGAAGCTCTCCTGGTTCTCCAGCACCACGAAGCTCGTGCCCGGACACTGCTTGGTGAGGTGATAGGCGCCGCCCACGCCGGAGATGCCGGCGCCGACGATCAGGACGTCGAAATGCTCGGCGGTCTGAGCAGACGAGGCTGCAAGCTGCGTGGCTGTGTCGGGCATCGGCTTTCGGGCTTTCTCGTTTGCGGACATCGTCCGTCAGCGGCCAATCTCGGCTCGATTCGACCGGCTTCATTGATCGGGATCAACGCGTCAGTCCGCCGCCTTCGGCCTGCGAAATCTAGATCCTGGTCACCTTTGCATGCAGCACCGCCGAGCGGCCGGAGCGTACGGCCGCCAGGCAGCGTGCGATTGCACTGTCGATGTCCTTCGGCTCGGACAGGAACTCGCCGTGCGCGCTGGCGGCTTCGGCGATCTTGCCGAAGTCCATGTTCATGCCGAAGTTGGCGCCGTAGTCGCTGGCGGCCTTGGCCTCGCCGGCGGGATAGACGCGCAGCGTCGCCTCCTTCACCGCGCCCCAGCCCGAATTGTCGAGCACGACGGCGAACACCGGCAGGCCGTAATTCTGCGACACCGCCAGCACCGATTGCGGATTGGAGAAATAGAAGGTGCCGTCGCCCATGATCGGCACGATGACGCGGTCGGGCATGGCGAGCTTCAGGCCCAGTGCGACGCTGCCGGCGAAGCCCAGGCCGGCGCCGGCGAGGCCGACCAAGCTGCCC
>JAEWIV010000430.1 GCA_023386865.1 Pseudomonadota bacterium | reverse complement strand
CATCCTCCTGACCGGTGGCCAGGCCCACGATTGTCCGCCGGCTCAGCGTCTGATCCGTCGTACCAAGGCAGCCGCCAAGCTGCTCGGCGACAAGGCCTACGACAGCGCCGAACTGCGGCAGTGGCTGCAACAGCGCGGCACCGAGCCGGTTGTGCCGAACAGGTCGAACCGAAAGCAGCTCTTCAGCTTCGACAGAAAATCCTACAAGCAACGACACCGCATCGAGAACGCTTTCGGCCGCCTCAACGACTTCCGCCGCATCTTCACTCGTTACGACAGGTTAGCTCGAAACTTCCTCGCCTCGGTCTGCCTCGTGGCTGCTATCGTATGGTGGATTTAATGAGTCTCGACCCTAGAAGGTCGAAATAACTGTCCGACGCCACGCTCTCCCCCGCCAATTCTTCATCTTAAGCTTGGCACAAAACGACAATCGGGTCCTGCTTCGTCGTACTGGTCATCCCGTGGGAGAAGCGGGGGTATCGACGGCACCTGCGGCGCCGGCCTGCCAACGCGCGACCCTTGGTAGACGGATTGGACGAGCTCAGCCTGGCGGCGGAGGGCCCGGCGGCGGCTCCCGAGGCGGAGGCATCGGCGGCAGCGGTCTTGGTTTGGACCCTGACGGCGGCTCGCGCGGCGCCTCATTGAGCGGTCTAGGAACGCGTGGCATAATTAATCTTCTCAGCGCTCCCCTCTGGTGGACCGTGCCATTACTTCCCACAGCGCTCCCTGCCGGTCATGCCGGCGCCGGCGCGCCCGGCGAGCGTAGCTCGCCGTCCTCCGTGTAGTAGCCGAGCAGCAGGGCGCCGATGTGCGACCGGCTGCCTTCCGGATCCGTCCAACCGACAACCACGAACTCTTCGCGGTTGAGGCACTTGGATTTGACTCAAATCCCGCGGTCGCCGGGCGCATAGGGGCGATCGGCCCGCTTCAAGATCGCGCCCTCGAGGCCGAGCTTGCAGGCTTGCGCGAAAGCGCGGGCCGTCGTCGGCGACGTGCTCGCTGTAGAAGAGGCCGTCGATCTTCTTCCGGAACAGCCTTTTCAGCTTCTCCTTGCGCTCGACTATCGGCAGCTTCGCGGTGCCAACGCCATCAAGGAACAGGAGATCGAAGGCCAAGAAGACGAGTTGGTCGGTGCGCCCTTCATCCATCGCTGCCTGGAGCCGGCTGAACACCGGCAGGCCGTCGCCTTTGACGGCGCAGAGCTCGCCGTCGACATAACCGGATTTGACCGGGAGCCTCTGCAGGGCCTCGATCATGCGCCGGTATCGGTGCGACCAGTCCAGGCCGGTGCGCGTCAGCAGCGTGGCTTTGCCGCCGTCGATGCGGGCGTGCATGCGGTAGCCGTCGTACTTGATCTCGTGCAACCAGCCGTCGCCTGATGGCGCTCATCGACGAGGCGCGTCAGCTGCGGCTTGATCCATTTTTGGAGGCCGAACGGTTCTTCCCACGGTGCAGTGCAGGCCCTGGAAGGCGCAATTAATGCGTTTGTGCTATCCTCTGGCCTGGAAGGTGTGGGGTGAGCCAATGCGAAGCGACGGTCGCCCTTGGCACGGGGGCCGCGTACTCGTCTGCGACGACAACCTCCTGATTGCCGACCTCGTGGCCGAGTTTCTGCGCGGGTGCGGACTGACGCCAATTGGCCCTGCGGGCCGGTTGGAAAGCGCCATGCACATGGCTCGCGAGCGGGCTCTCGACGGCGCGATTCTGGACCTCAGTCTCAACGGTCGCCCTTGTTTTCCGATCTGCGCCATCCTGTCGGCGCGCCGAATTCCCTTCATGTTCCTCACTGGCTATCCGCACGCGGTAACTCCGATCGAATGTCGGGGCGCTCCTTTGATTGCCAAGCCCTTCGAGCCGGATGAGATGAAGGAAGCCCTGGCAAATATGCTGGGTCTTCCCGAGGACTGGTCGCCACCCGAGCATCTCAGACCCAGGTCCGGCACTAAGGATCCACGAGCTGCCAGGAGGCCTGCCGACCGTGCTGACGATGGCATGGTCACCAAGCCGAAACGTAGCGTCGCGACAGTAGGTCGTTGCCCAGCTGGCCTGGTAGCCCTACGCTTTCGGTAGCTAACTAGCGGGTGCCGTTGGCGCGTGAGCAGCGCAAACTGGCGGCAATAGTCGCGGCTGACGTCGTGGGCTACTCGCGCTTGATGGGGCGCGCGATGAGAGCGGCACCCTGGCGCGCCTGCGGAAGAACCGCACCGAACATCTTGAGCCCGTCCTGGCCAAGTACGGCGGTAGGTTGGTCAAGCTGACTGGCGGGGCGCTGGTCGAGTTTGGCAGCGCCCTGGATGCGCTGTCAGCTGCCATTGAGTTCCAGCAGGCCATGGCCGAGGTCAACGAGCCCGCTGACATCGGTCTCGTGTTCCGCATGGGTCTGCACCTTGGCGACCTGATCGTCGACGGAGACCCGACTGCGGCGGAGGTGCCGCTGGCGCGACCCGATAAGCCATCGATCGCCGTGCTGCCGTTCCAGAACTTGTCAGGTGACCCGGAGTGCGCTCAAACCGCAGACCACCAGCAAACCTGGATGCTTACGACTGTTACCTCAGAGGGTTAGCGGCGGAGCAGCCGCTTACAAAGGTAGCGAACGAGGCCTCGATGTGCCCGTTCGCGCAGCCGCCATTCTGCTGTCGCCGCTCATCGAGCGTGTTTCATAAGCAGGAAGCCGGCGAGACGGCTTAGTGCTCCAAACTGTGGTCACTGCACCTTGAGACGAGCGGCGCTGATGACCTCGCCCCAGCGGGCATAGTCGGTCTTGATGCGCTTGTCGAAGTCGGCTGGCGTGCCGGCCAGCACTGTTCCGCCCTGGCTGCGGAACCACTCCCTGGCCGCGTCGGTCGCGAGCGCGCGGGCAAGGTCCCGGTTCAGCCGTTCGACCAGTGCCGCCGGCGTCCCCGCGGGTGCGGCCACGCCCATCCAGCTGAGATAGGTCACGCCGGGAAGCGCCGCTTCGGCGAACGTGGGAACGTCGCGCATGGCTTCGAGGCGTGTGACGCCGGTCACCGCGAGGGCGCGCAGCCTGCCCACCGCGACCAGCGGCTGCAGCAGGGCGGCGCTATCGATGACATAGTCCAGCCGCCCGGCGACGAGGTCCTGAATGGCGGGCGGCGCCCCCTTGTAGGGGACGTGCACGACATCGATACGCGCGGCCCGTTGGAACAGCTCTCCTGCCAGATGCGGTGGCGTCGCGATTCCAGGCGAGCCATAGCTGAGCTTCCCTGGAGATGCTTGCGCGAACGCCACCAGATCGGAGACCGAGCGCGCCGGCGATGCCGCGGGGACAGCCAGCACCAGGGCCGCCTCCATCAGGCCGATCACCGGCACGAAATCGGCCACCGCGTTGTAGCCCGGCCGCTCGTAGATGTGCGGGTTCTGGGCCAGCGTACCGACATCGACGATGACGAGCGTTCGACCATCCGGCGCGCTCTTAGCCGCCGCTTCCATGCCGATGTTTCCTCCGGCGCCCGGCTTGTTGTCGACGATGACCGCGCGGTCGAGGCTGTTGCCGAGCTGCTCGGCTACCCATCGCGCCCGCAGGTCGCGGGGGCTT
>JAEWIV010000188.1 GCA_023386865.1 Pseudomonadota bacterium | reverse complement strand
TTCCAGGGCTTCGTCGAGGGCAATGACATCGGCACCGGCAACGTCGACGTCGTCGTGACCGACGGCTTCACGGGAAACGTCGCCCTGAAGGCGATCGAGGGCACGGCCAAGCTCTATACCCAGTTCGTGCGCGATGCCTTCCGGACCTCGAGCTTTGCCAAGATCGGCTACTTGTTCGCTGCGGGCGCCCTGGTCAAGATGCGCAAGCGCGTCGATCCGCGGCGCTACAATGGTGGCGTGTTCCTGGGACTGGACGGTGTGTGCGTGAAGAGCCACGGCGGCACCGATGCACTGGGCTTCGCCTACGCCATCGGAGTGGCGGTCGATCTGGTGCGCTACGAGTACAAGAACAAGCTCGTCGAGGGCCTGGGCAGGCTGCACCAGGTGATCTCGGCCGCCGAGGCGCCGACGACGCCGGCGCTGCAGGCAAGTGGAGGGGGCGAGTGATAAGGTCGGTCGTTCAGGGGTGCGGTGCCTACCTGCCGGAAAGATGCGTCACCAACGAGGAACTGGCCAAGAGAGTCGACACGTCCGACGAATGGATCCAGCAACGTACCGGCATCAGGCAGCGCCACATCGCGGCCGACGGTGAATTCACCTCGCATCTCGCCATCAAGGCCTCGCAGCGCGCGCTCGATCATGCCGCCGTCAAGGCCTCCGACCTCGACCTGATCGTGCTGGCGACGGCCACGCCCGACGAGACATTTCCAGCCACGGCGACGCGCGTGCAGGCCGCTCTCGGCATGACCAAGGGCGCGGCCTTCGACGTACAGGCGGTATGCGCCGGCTTCGTCTATGCCGTTGCGGTGGCCGACAACCTGATCAAGGGCGGCATGGCCTCGACGGCGCTGGTGATCGGCGCGGAGACCTTCTCGCGCATCCTCGACTGGAACGACCGCGGCACCTGCGTGCTGTTCGGCGACGGCGCCGGCGCCATCGTCCTCAAGGCGGAGCAGGGCAAGGGCAACTCGACCGATCGCGGCATCCTGGCCAACGCATTGCACTCCGACGGCCGCCAGCACGACATCCTCTATGTCGACGGCGGCCCATCGTCGACCAAGTCGACCGGCTTCCTGCGCATGGAGGGCAAGGAAGTCTTCAAGCATGCCGTGATCAACATGGCGGCCGTGGTGGGCGAGGTCCTGGAGAAGGCGGGCCTCGAGGCCAAGGACATCGACTGGCTGGTGCCGCACCAGGCCAACAAGCGCATCATCGACGGCACCGGCCGCAAGCTCGGCCTGCCGCCGGAGCGAGTCGTGGTGACTGTGGATAAACATGCCAACACGTCCGCTGCATCCATTCCTCTGGCGCTCGATACGGCCGTGAAGGACGGCCGCATCAAGAAAGGGGATTTGCTGCTGCTGGAGGGCATTGGCGGCGGCTTGGCCTGGGGAGCGTCCCTGGTCCGCTGGTAACAGCCCACGATTGAAACAATATCGCCTGCTGCCCGTCCGCAACGGAACGGGAACAGACGACGATTCAAGGCCAGCCTCTATCCTACTGATATTGACCGCTTTCCGTCCTTAGAGTATGGATTAACTCGGGGTAAGGAAGGGTACCGGATGGAAGGCCGGACTATTACGCGTGCCGATCTGAGCGAGTCAGTGTTCCAGGAGGTGGGACTGTCTCGCAACGAATCGAGCGATCTTGTCGAGACTATTCTCGCCGAGGTCGTTGAGGCATTGGCGCGTGGCGAATCGGTGAAGATCTCGTCGTTCGGGAGCTTCACGGTCCGCGACAAGGGCCAGCGCGTGGGCCGAAATCCGAAGACGGGGCAGGAAGTTCCGATCCTGCCGCGGCGTGTACTCGTCTTTCGAGCGTCGAACGTCCTGAAGTCGTTGATCAACGGGGCGCCCGACGAGACCAAGGGGTAATTGGGGAAATGTGGGGGTCTAGACATGGCCGTATCGCTACAGAGCGTAGACCGAAGGGTTGAAAAGTCCGCGCAGGCGTTTCGCACGATCAGCGAAGTCGCTATCGAGCTCGATGTGCCGCAGCACGTGCTGCGGTTCTGGGAGAGCAAATTCAGTCAAGTTCGCCCGCTCAAGCGCGGCGGCGGAAGACGCTATTACCGGCCGGAGGACGTCGACCTCCTGCGCCGTATCCGCACGCTCCTCTATGAGGACGGCTACACCATCAAAGGCGTCCAGCGCCTTCTGAAGGAGGGTCGGGGCCGACTGCCGCAGCAGCGTCTCGACATTGCCGCCGAGAGCGCGCTAGAGAGCCTGCGCATCGTGTCGGCCCGCGCCGAGGCGATGGCGGCCGGCTCCAATCGCCCGTTGCCCAGGACAGGGCCGCAGCCATCGACCACGACGCCGCGCGCGGCCGTGCTCGACCTGCACAAGCGTCGCGAGATCGAATCGGTGCTGGAGGACCTCGAACAGGCCCTCACGCAGCTCCGCACCACCTTGAAGGCCAGCAACTAGCCAATGTCAGGATTGTCGCCGGGGGGCGGCAGTCCAGACTTTGGGATCGGCATTCGAGTAACCACCAGATCGGGTAGTTGTGCCAACAAATGGCCGCAACCACCTGCTTCAGCTTTGTTTTTCACCGAACACGCGTAAGCTGTTCGGCGAGGGGCCTATCAACCGGCATCGTCAAAGGGGGACGCCGCCGTGTTTGCCGATCGTACCATCGCGCCTGGCGGCGCGCAGTCGTTTGACGTTTTTGCGTTGAACGACAACCAGTTGGAAGTCGATCTTCCGACACTTCCGGAGTTGTTGTACCTACGGCGCGGCGTCACCCAGCCGGGTGGCAAGCTGCCGCTGTTCGACCTCGACGGCCAAGCCGTCGCCGGCGCGATCGTCCGGCGCTGCCTTGTCCGCGGCTGGGCCGAGCCCTGGTTCACCAACCCGCTGAAGCCCGACTGGCTGGTCTGCAAGCTCACCGAGGTCGGCCGCCGGCTCGCGACGGCGCCCTGATCTATCTCGTCCGGGAGGGCCGCAAGGCCACCTCGATTCGGGTCACCGGCTCATCGCCGTCAGCCGACGATGATCACGCCGCGCGGCGCCAGTGCGACGGCAACGGGCGATCCCGGGGACAGCGGCCGGTCGACCTTGGGGCACGTGGCGAACAGCGTCCCGGCCGCCGTGTCGATGGAATACTCCATGTGGGTGCCGAGATAGCTTGCCTTGGCGATCTTGCCTGACAGCGTGCCGGCCGGGCCGGGCGCGGGCTCGACGGTGATCGCCTCCGGGCGAACCGCGACCGTGGCCTCGCCATCGGCGGTATCGGTGTCGGCGATCTCGATCACCGCCTCGCCCAGCTGCACGCTGACCCTGCCCGGCGCCAACCGGCGTACGCGGCCGCGCGCCGGGGTCGATTCACCCATGAAGCGAGCCAGGAACGGCGTCGCCGGCCGTTCATAGAGGTCGCGTGGTCCGCCCTGCTGCTCGATGCGGCCGGCATTCATGACGATGATGCGGTCCGATACCGCCATTGCCTCCTGCTGGTCGTGCGTGACGTAGACCACGGTGAGGCCGAGCCCGTGCTGCAGCTCGCGGATCTCCTCGCGCATCTGGCGGCGCAGGCGGGCGTCGAGATTGCTGAGCGGCTCGTCGAACAGCAGCACCGAGGGTTTCAGCACCAGGGCGCGCGCCACGGCGACGCGCTGTTGCTGGCCGCCGGACAGTTCGGACGGCTGGCGGATCTCGAAGCCCTGCAGGCCGACCTGCCTCAGGCCCTCGCGCGCGCGGGCCTCCGCCTCGGCCTTGGCGAGGCCGGAGCGGCGCAGGCCGTAGCAGACGTTCTCCAGGACGTTCATGTGCGGGAACAGGGCGTAGGACTGGAAGACCATGCTGACATCGCGCTGCGTCGCGCTGAGACCGGTGACGTCGCGGCCGGCGATCAGGATGCGACCTTCGCTCGGCAGCTCCAGCCCCGCGATCATGCGCAGGGTCGTGGTCTTGCCGCAGCCCGAGGGGCCGAGCAGCGTGACCAGCGTGCCGGCCTCGACGGTGAAGCTCACGCCCGCCACCGCGGTGGCCGTGCCGTAGCGTTTCACGACGCCGCGGAACTCGACGCTCATGCGCGGCCTCCCTGGACCTGTGGCGCGGGCCCAGGGGGCGCTCGCCGACCACCAGCTGGATCAGCAGGATCGCGGCCAGCATCAGCACGATCAGGGCGCAGCTGTAGGCGATGGCGAGGCCGTAGTCGCCGTTGATCACGCGCAGGATGATGTAGGTCGTGGCGAGCTCGTACTCGGCCGTGACCAGGAACACGACGGCGCTCACCGTCGTGACGGCGCGCACGAAACCGTAGACCAGGGCGCCGACGATGGCGGGCCGGAGCAGGGGCAGCACGACATAGACCAGCGTCTGCGGCGCGCGGCCGCGCAAGGTGAGCGAGGCCTCGTCGAGGCTGCGGTCGATCTGGCTCATCGCCGCCATGCCGGCGCGCACGCCGACCGGCATGTTGCGGAAGATGAAGCAGAGCACGATGATCAGCGCGGTGCCGGTGATCTCGATCGGCGGCACGTTGAAGGCGAAGACATAGGCCACGCCGATCACCGTGCCGGGCACGGCGAAGGAGAGCATGGTGGCGAATTCGAGCGCGGCCCGGCCTGCGAAGCGCTGGCGCACGAGCAGCCACGCCGCCAGCAGGCCGAGCGCTGCCGTGAGCGGCGCGGCAATGGCCGCGAGCTTTACCGTCGTCCAGAACGAGTTCCAGGCCGCGCCGGACCAGATCAGTCCATCGGCCGTGCGCTCGATGGCGAAAGCCTTGGCGTAGTGATCGAGCGTCGGGGTGTAGTCGCGGCCCCACACCTTCACCAGGCCGCCGACGAAGGCGAAGCCATAAAGCAGCAGCGTGAAGCCGGCCCACGGCAGCGCGATCCACTGCGCGGCACGACGCGCGCGGTCGGGCAGGGGCGTCGGCAGTCCGGCGTCGCCCTTGCCCGAGATGGTGGCGTAGGAGCGCGTGCCGACGACGTGGCGCTGCAGGAAGAAGGCGCCGAGAGCAAAGGCAAGCAGCAGCAAGGCAAGCGCGGCGGCACGCCCATAGTCGAGCTGCGCGCCGACCACGGCGAAATAGATCTCCGTCGACAGGACGCCGTAGTCGCCGCCCAGCACGATGGGATTGCCGAAATCGGCGATGCTCTCGATGAAGCCGACCAGGAAGGCGTTGGCGAGGCCGGGCCGCATCAGCGGCAGCGACACGGTGGAGAAGGTCGCCCACCGGTCGGCGCGGAGGGTCTGCGAGGCTTCCTCGAGGGTCGGGCTCACGCCCTCGACGACGCCGATCAGGACCAGGAAGGCGACAGGCGTGAAGGCGAAGAGCTGCGCCAGGAACACGCCCTGGAAGCCGTAGATCCAGCGGGTCGGCGGCACTCCCATCGACCAGTCGAGGAACTGGTTGACCAGGCCGGACCGGCCGAACACCAGGATCAGTGCCAGCCCGATCACGAACGGCGGTGTGATGATCGGCAGCACCGTGAGGACGCGCAGCGTCTTCTTGAAGGCGAAGGAGGTGCGCGTGACGATCAGCGCGAAGGCGAGACCAAGCGCCGTCGTTCCGGCGCCGCAGGCCAGCGCCAGGAACAGCGTGTTCCACGCCACGCCGCAGCGGCCGCCACCGCTGACGCAGCGCAGGCTCCAGATCTTTTCCGCCGCCAGCCGATCGATCAGCAGCGCCGGCATGAAGGCGCCGTCGCCGTCCTGGAAGGCTTGCAGCAGGATGCGCAGGATCGGCCAGGCGGTGAACAGCACGATCAAGGCGGCGACCGTGGTCACGGCGCCGGCAACGAAGGCATCGCCGCCGAAGCCGCCGCGCAGCGCCAGCCCGATCGACAGCAACGACAGCAGGGCGATCAGCACCAGGGCTCCGCCGGCCCCCAAGCCGATCTGGCGCGTCTCCAGCTCGCCGAACAGGGTGTTGAGCCACTCCGTCGTCCACCCGCGGAGGCCGATGCCCAGTGCCTGGGCGACGAACAGGACGAGGCCGATGCCGCTTGCCAGCAGGAGCAGGGTGCCTTGCCGCTCGCGTCGCAACGGCCCCAACGCGCCGGCAAGGCAGGCGACGAGGGCGAGCAGTACGGGCGCCAGCCACCACTTGCCATGTGCCACGAGCTGACCGAGACCCGAGGCATGGTCTTCCGATGACCACAGGCCCGACAGCCAGACGCCCGACTCCAGACCTTCCTGCAGCGCGTACCAAGGCACTAGCGCGGCCGCGAGCAGGCCTGCGACCGACCATGCCAACGGCGCGCGAGACATCGCTTAGGGCTTCGGCAGCGCGCCCACTTCGCTGTCCCAGCGCGCGATCAGGCGCTTGCGCTCGGCCGACTTGCCGTACTTGGCCTGATCGTAGTCGATCAGCTTCATGTCGGCGAATTTTGGCGCCTCGGGCGGCAGCGGTGTCGCCTTGTTCGAGGGCACCTGGAACTGCTTGGCCTGCGCCTCGAGCTTCTGCGCCTCGGGCGTCAGCGCCCAGTCGTAGAATTTCTTGGCGTTCGCCATGTTGCGGGCGCCCTTGACGATGCTCATCGAGCCGATTTCGTAGCCCGTGCCCTCGCACGGCGTCGCGGTCTTCACCGGAAAGCCGGCGAGCGCCTCGGTGACGCCGTCATGCACGAAGCTGATCGACACCATGGTCTCGCCGCGCGCCACCGCCTTCATCGGCGCCGTGCCCGAGCGGGTATAGGCGTTGATGTTGGCGTGCATCTTCTTCAGGTAGTCGAATGCCTTGTCCTCGCCCATGAGCTGGACCAGCGTGGCGATGGCGACATAGGCCGTGCCCGACGAGTTCGGATTGGCCATCTGGATCTCGGCCTTGAACTCGGGCTTCAACAGGTCGGCCCAGCAGGCCGGCGCTTTCGTGTTCTTTTTCGCGAGAAGCTCGGTGTTGAAGCCGAAACCCAGCGCGCCGGCATAGATGCCGACGGTCTTGCCGCCCGAATCGGTGTGCTGCTTGACCGCCCAGGGATGCAGCTCGCTCATCTTGGGCGACTTGTAGACCTCGGTCAGGCCTTCCTCGGCGGCCTGCAGATGCGGATCGCCCGTGCCGCCGAACCAGACGTCGCCCTTGGGGTTCTGCGCCTCGGCCTTGAGTTGCGCGATGGTTTCGCCGGAGCCCTTCTGGGTCACCGACACCTTGACGCCCGTCGCCTTCTGGAACTCGTTGGCGATCAGCGTGCACCACTCGACCTGGACCGAGCAGTAGACATTGAGCACGCCCTGCGCCGAGGCCGGCGCCGCCAACGTCGTTGCCCCCAAGGCGAGAAGGAATGTGATGCCCGCCGTTGCCGTCTTCATGCGTCCCCCGACTATTACGCTTTTGTGACAAGATGGCATGCGGCGCTCCCCGACGTCTACGGAGCTTGTGCGCTCGTCGGCTTAATGACGACCCAGGTGACCCAGGCGGCCACGACGAGCAGAAGGGCGGCGAGCAGGAACGGCGCGCCGGGCAGCCAGTCGAGCAGCCAGGCGAACGTCGCGGTGAAGATCGCAGGGCCGATCAGGCCGGTGATGCTGCGCGCCGAACTGCTGGCGCCTTGCAACTGGCCCTGCTCGGATTCGCTCACCCGGCGGCTCATCAAGTCGAGCAGCGATGGTCCGACGAGGCCCCACAACGACATGACGGGCACGCCGACCCAGAACCAAGGGCCGGTCGGCGCCAGACCGTAGATCGCCATGCCGAGGCAGCCGAACGCCAAGCCGACCAGCAGGGCGCGTCGCGTGCCGAGCCACTTCACGGCGGGGCCGACGACGAAGCCGGAGACGACGCCGGTGCTGACGCCGACAAAGGCCAGCGTGAGACCGACCGTCGTCTCGTTCCAGCCGTAGCGGTAGCCGGCATAGAGCACGAAGATCGACGGCAGCACCTGATGGGCGACGTTGACGATGAAGTCGATGGCCGCGAGCCCGATGAGCTGGCGGTGCGACAGCAGGAGCTTCAGCGATCCCACGGGATTGGCGCGCTTCCAGGCGAACGCCATGCGGCGCTCCGGCGGCAGCGACTCGGGCAGCACGAACCAGCCGAAGGCGGCGTTGAGCAGGGAGGCGGCGGCCGATACCCAGAACGGCAGGCGCGGGTCGAAGCCGCCGAGCAGACCGCCGAGCGCGGGTCCCAGCACGAAGCCCACGCCGAACCCCATGCCGACGATGCCGAAAGACTTGGCACGCTCATCAGGCCCCGTGACGTCGGCGATGTACGCGAAGGAGGTGGCGATGGTGGCGGCCGTGATCCCGGAGATGATGCGGCCCACCAGCAACAATGCGAGCGAGGGCGCGAGCGCCATGAAGATGTAGTCGAGCCCCATGCCGAGGCATGAGATCAGGATGACGGGCCGGCGACCGTAGCGATCCGACAATGCGCCAAGAAGCGGCGAGCAAAGGAACTGCATCAGCCCCCAGGTCGTGGCGAACACGCCGAACGCCTCGGCCGCGCCCGCGGTGTCGCCGCCCATGAAGTCGAGCACGATGGTCGGCAGGACCGGGAGCATGATCCCCAGCGCCAGGCAGTCGAGCGTCACCGTGCAAAAGATGAAGGCCAGCGCTCGCCGGGTGTTCATGGCGACGTCGTCGATGGGTGGGGAGGAAATTGGTCGGGGCGACAGGATTTGAACCTGCGACCCCCAGTCCCCCAGTTTTGGGCACGCGTCAAATTACCCTGGTAAAACAGGGGGTCGATAGGGTCGATAATCCTTATTTCACTGGGCATTTGTAGAACTGTTAGGTAGTGTAAGGTTCTTGAGGTACCAGACCATAACAGGGCTTTTTGGTACCTAGAAGGAGGCCTAAGTACCAATGCCCAAGCTGACCCAACCTACTATCGACAAGTACAAACTGCCCCCGAAAGGCGAGGTTCGCACCATCACCGACAGTCTCTGTCCTGGTCTGTATCTGCTCCTGCATCCGACAAAGAAGACATGGGTGGTGATGTACCGGCGTCAGAGCGACCACAAGCGACGCAAGCTAACGTTGCATGGCTTTCCATCGCTGGCTATCGCCCGCAAGCTGGCGCGCGAAGCGTTGAACAAGGCGGCTGAAGGCGGCGACCCCGCCGCCGACAAGCAGGAGGCGAGGCGCGCTGCCAGCCTGCCGCGCACCGACCTCGTAGACGACGCGTTCCTGAACTTCATGAACAAGTACGTTCGCACCCGGAAGGGGCGAGCGATCCGGGAGTCCACCAGAGTCGAGACTGGGAGGCTACTGGGATTCAAACGCGATCCGGCCAAGCCAGATGTTTGGATCAAGAGTGGCCGCGGAGTGCTGGCGGAGTGGGAGGGGCGGCGGCTCGACGCCATCAAGCCCGCAGACGTGCGCGACCTGCTCGACGGACTTGTAGACCGCGGGCCGGTAATGGCCAACCGCACGCTGGCCGCGCTGAAGACTTGCTTTACATGGCATGTGCGGCGCGAAGCACTCGAGAAATCACCGTGCGACATTGTCGATCCACCGGCTCCCGAGGGCGAAGGGCGCGACCGCGTACTGACCGATCCCGAGCTGGCAGCGCTGTGGCGCGCGGCGGGCGCGGAGGCTGAGCGCAAGGGCGGCTCTGTTTTCGGCCGCATGGTCCAATTACTAATTCTGACCGGCTGCCGCCGCGACGAAGTCCGCGACGCAGTCTGGTCGGAGTTTGATCTTGAAAAGCGCGAGTGGCTGATACCGGGCCAGCGCACAAAGAACGGTCGCGCCCATCTTGTGCCACTGAGCGACAGCGCCGTGGCGTTGGTCAAGAAGCTGCCTCACATACGGGGCGAGGCCAAGCTGCTGTTCACCACGACAGGCAGGACACCCATCTCAGGCCTGTCGAAGATCAAGGCACGCGTGGCTGCGGCGATGGCCAAGGACCTGGGCGAAGAGCCCGAGCGTTGGACCCTGCACGACATACGGCGAACGGTATCGACAGGCCTGCAGAAACTAAAGATCGACCGCGACGTCCGCGAAGCAGTGGTTAACCACACCATACCGGGCGTCAGAGCCGTCTACGAACATCACGCCTATGCGGACGAGAAGCGTGCGGCGCTAGATAAGTGGGCGCGCCACATCGACAACATCGTCGAGGGCAAGAGCGCCAAGGTCATTGAATTGCGAAGAGCGAAGCGGCGTTAGATCAACAACAGGAGAGCATCATGGCTACGAAGCAGACTAAGCGTACCCGCGTTACCGCATTCGCCGACAACGCGAAGATCACCGTTCTTAAGCCTTACGAAGCGCGCGCGGGCAGCAAGCGTGCCGTGGTGTGGGGACTGTTGAGCAAGTCCAAGACGATCGCTGCCTACCGTGCAGCGCGGAAGCGCGCCAAGCTGGGCGACAACCTCGGCGGGATGTGGGCGATCTGATCAATCGCGGTTACGTCAGCGTCAAGTAGAGTGCTCAAGGTGCCGGCTGCCCTTGTGCAGCCCAACCGCCAGCATTCCATTGCGCCAAACGCGGGCCATGGCGGCCTGCATGCCGGGCCTTGGCGCGGCGCTGGCTGGGGTGGGCCAAAGGGCCATTTGCACACAGTATGCAAAACAGGCCGCATTTGCGGGGATAGCCCCCGCCCGCCAAACGTCCAGCAGCCCGGTAAATTTGGCCTCGAGAGGGGTTTGGCGGGTCGGCGGCCCTGCGGGCGGGGCGGGCCGGCCCCGCTGCCTTGGGCGGGCCGTTTTAGGGGTAGTTACCAACGGGTAACCGCTTGGCGGTGGAGGCTGAGCGCTGGCCCGCCCCAGGTGGCCGCGCGGTTAGGCAAGCTCGGGCAGCCGCCACGTCCACCCGCCGCCTTTTATCCCGACCTTTTTCGGCGGCTCAGAGATAACGCCCATCTCATCCTTGGCGCGCCTCATGGTCGCCCATGCATGACCGCTCGCCTCCGCCTCTTCCCTCAATTTCTTTGAACTCATCGGCAGATTCATCCGCAAGAACAATTTGGCGTCCTCCAATCGAGTATCCTCGACGGGCATCTGTTCGATCTCCTCCATCTCCCTGACCGACATGTTCGGTTCGTAGCTGCCCCACTTGATAGTCCTGGCTTTGAAATTCTGACCGGGCACCGACGCATCAATCGACTTGTATTGCAGTCCGCCATAGTCCTTTCCGAGGTTCGACTTCACCCGCGCCAGCCAGTGATAGCCGCCGACCTCATGGTTCCTCAAGGCGACGAGCACGTGTCGCGGCAACTGCGTGAAGGCGGAAGATCCTAGGACCCTCAGCTTGGACCCGCGATTGGAGTCCTTGCCGAAATGCGTGACCCCCAACACGGCGGCACCCGTCTCGTGTGCCATGTCGACCACCGCCTGTAAGTCCCGGCGGACTTCCGCGGCCTTGTGGCTATCGCCGGTGATGGCGTTGATGATCGGGTCGAGAATGATCAGCTGAACGTTACCCAGCTTGCGCACGGCGTTGACGAGCAAAGGGATATCTGTCGCGGGGTCGAAAGCTCTTTTCGCCCCTTCTTTCTCCATGGGCCCTACGAAAAACATGTTCCTTGAATTGCCGCCTGCCGCCGAGAATCGCGGCAGAAGCGTCTTTTCTAGAGAATCTTCGCCGGTCCACATCACCACCTTGCCAGCGTCAAAGCTGCCCGTGCGGTCGGGCTTTCTGCCACCGGTCGTAATCCGCGCGGCCAGATTCATGCAGATCGTACTTTTTGCCATGCCGCTGTCGCCGGCCATCAGGTTCAGTTCGCCGCGCGCCAGCCAGTCCAGCCAGAGCCAATCGGTCTTCTTCGGTTTCAGGCTGTCGGCACTGATCATCTCGAGCTTTTCGTCAAGCTCCTCGCCGACCTCTTCTCGCGGTGGCTTGGGGCTGTGAGCATCAAAGCAGCGGAGGACGTCGATTCCGTCATGCCAGCCGTTTAGCCGCGCCAGATGCCGGATCGCTCCCGCGCCGATGCGATTCGGCGGGCTCTTCTTCATGCGTTTCCATTTTTCCTCTACCTCTTCGGGATCGTAGCTGTCGTGCTGCGCGCTGAGTTGATGCGCTAACGCAAGGCCCCAAGGGGCACCCCCGCTGGCGCCGTACAGCGGCATCATGAATCTCCTAACCCATTTATTCCAATCCGGTACTTTCCCATCGTTCTTGATGAACTCGCAGGCATCTTCAATCTCCGCCCGATCGCCGCGTAGTGCCCCATTCGGCTTCGGGTCGGCGGTAGGGCTTGCTGCCTTTTCTGCGCCAATTGCGGTCGCATCCAGATCATGGCGCTGATCGATGTAATCGCCAGTGTCGACGGCGACGACCTGATAGATCGGGTTATCCCTCGCGTGGCCGAAATAATAGGCTTGCGACAGGGTGAAGCTTTCGCTTCCCAACTGACCATGAAACAGACCGTTCACGCGCGCCACGAGCTTCGCTCGTTGATTGGGTGGCAGCTCTTTGGACGTGGGGAGCAAGATGCGCCAACGCGGCCCGCCGGTCGGGTTACTTTCCGTGACGCGCAGATGGCTGGGCGATGTGTAGAGAATCGCGTTGAGTTTATTTTCCCTGATGGTGGCAACGGCCTTTTTGAATGGAATCCGAATCGCGCCGCCGTCGTAGTCAACTTCCACGCCAGAGATGGACTTGACGTTGGCGTCATGCCGCAACGAGCCGTTGTCGGTTAGGCTGTCGCCGAATGTCGCCAGCTTAATCCAGGGCAGCTTTTCCTTGCTACGCGCCGAAGGTTTCTTGATACCCTGGTGCAAGCGCGCAAAGGTCACGCGCATCTGTTGCTTCGTCGCGGCGTAGACATCCTTGAAGATCGTGACGGTAAATTCCGTTGCAAACGGGGGGCAACTGCCCGGTTGCCGCGCAGCTCTACTAATGGTAGTATTATTAGACACTTGTATGCCTCCTGGGCCCTGTCTCGTTGCTGCGAGCGGGGCCTAATTTTTGCGGTGGTTACATCCACCCGCGCATATGAGACAGCTCGATAAGTTTCTTGAGCGACTTGCGGCTGATCGCGATGCTCGCGTTCAGTCCACCCCGTCGTCGGCGTATCGGAAAATTGAGTCCGACAGCCGCTACGATCAATGCGCCGTTAGCGATGTACGCGGACATCTCATTTACATCACTCCAGTCTTCCACGAGGTGCTTGAGCCCGTAGCTGCCCATGTTTGGCACCTTGCTCGGTTCGAGTTGCTTCAAGAACACGAGCGCCGTCGAGATACCAACAAGCGTCTGCGTGTCGGGCTCGAAGGGCGTGCGCGTCCTGTCGAACCCGGCCGTTGTGATGTCGGGAAAGGCGATGGTGGCCTTTCGGTAGGCCTCGGCGACTTCGCGTAGCATCGCCACCAGGAAGACGTCCCCCGCCGCGCCGTACTCTCCGGCTTCCTCGATAAAGGCGCGCGCGCGGGCCTTACGCGTTTTGGCTTGCATCACGCGGCCACCTTCTTGCGGGGAGTCTTCTGTCGTGCGTGCGCCTTCGGTGTCGGGGCGGCTTCCTCGTTCCGGTTCGCGTGGATCCCGAACGGCTTCTGGGGAACAACCGCTTGCTGCACCATGCGATCGTGCCATTCGGCGAGCGCTTTTTCTGAACGGTAGTTGCGCGTACCGATCTTGACGGGTTTTGGGAAGTGTAGATGCGCGTAGTCCTTGTGGTGCGTCCACCGCCACAAAGTCATTAGGGTTACGCGAAAAAGCCGCGCCACTTCTGGGTCGGGGAGCAGACCCAAATCAAAGTTCCTTTTGGAAGACATAGCATCGCCCTTAGTTTCACGCTGGCGCCCGGCGGGAACGGAGAGCGTTCCACGCATACATCACCAGCTGCCCTCGCCGGGGGCCGGGACGATGCTGTAGGCCTCCGAAAATACGGGGAGGCGGCACACCTGAATGGCGAAGCTTTAGTTTACCTGCGGTTAGGCTTTGTATGCAATAGAGCCAAAACGCTGCGGCTACTGGGTTTTAGACTGCTCTGCCGTGTACCACGAAACGTCACTTGCAGAATATCAGCGGCCGCGCCGGATTATTCATTTGCCATTAAACTTGGCGTGTACACGACCCTCATAGGTCGAATTATTCTGGGCGACTGCCTCGTGACAAGGATGCGAGTGCGACCCTGCCAATGGAAGGTCGCTTTGGTCGGGCTTGTTCGGAACGATGGTCAGACCTCAACGCCCTCGCACTTCGGGATTTGAGAATATCGGCGTGTCGGCCTTTCCACCATGGCGGTTGTAAGTCCTCCCCAGGTCGCGGCGTCGTCCCTGGAGTCGTCCCTGGAGTGCGACCAGGACGAGTGCCTACCTGCGGAGCGCCGGGGGCTTACTATACCGCGGGGGATGGGCAACATGGGGAATTGAGGAGGCTAAAAGCCTTATAGAATAAGGGTCCGCCCAACTTTCCCAAGGCCTGCGCAACTTGGGGGCCAACATGGGCAACTTGAGGCACATGGGGTTTTTGCAAGTTGGC
>JAEWIV010000399.1 GCA_023386865.1 Pseudomonadota bacterium | reverse complement strand
ACTGCGATCACGGCGCCGGGGCCGTTGATGTCGGAATAGAGGCTCGACATGTCGGTGAGCACGCCCAGCTTCACCGTATCGTCACTCAATTGCTGAGCCGAGGCCCCCCCGGCCATGGCCGCGACGGCCAGCACTGCACCACACAAGGCACGCTTCATCAGATGTCCCCTCCCAGGGCTTTGTTGTTGAGCAAAGCCTAAAGCACTTTCGCTCCGGCTGGAACAGCCGGAGCGAAAGTGCCCTCGCGCGGTTGCAACCGAGCCGAACCGCCTTGCGGCTCTGTTCGGTTGCAAACGCTCCGGCAAGGTGCTGGCTTGGGCAGCAAGCGCGAGGAGGGGAACAAGGCGGATGATCGAGAAAATACTGGATGTCCCGACCAGGGACGGGGCCATGGAAACATTCGTTTGCCATCCGGAGCGGGGCGGACCGTACCCGCCCGTCCTGTTCCTGATGGACGCGCCCGGGATCCGCGAAGAGCTCTACGACATGAGCCGCCGGCTGGCGTCGGTCGGCTACTACGTGTTGCTGCCCAACCTCTATTACCGGGCCGGCCGGGACACCAAGTACGGCCCCGACGTCCTGGAGAAGGGCAGCGCCGAGCAGGCACGGATGCGGGCGGTACGCACCAAGATGACGATCCCGCCGGTGATGGACGACGTCGCCGCCCTGATGGCCTTCGCCGACCAGCAGAAGGAATCGAAGAAGGGGCCGGTCGGGACCCACGGCTACTGCATGAGCGGGCCCTATTCGCTGGCGGCCGCCGCGCGCTTCCCTGAGCGCATCGCAGCGGCCGCGTCGTTCTACGGCACCTGGCTGGTGAGCGATGCCGTCGAGAGCCCGCATCTAACCCTCGGCAAGGCCAAGGGCGAACTCTACATCTCCTGCGCTGAGCACGACGATCTGGCGCCGCCCGACATGGTCAAGGAACTCAAGAAGCTGTTCGACGCCTCGGGCGCCAAGGGCGAGCTGGAGATACATCCTGGCGTCCACCACGGTTTCGCCTTTCCGCAACGCTGGTGCTACGACAAGCCCGCTGCCGAGCGGCACTGGGAGCGCCTGATTGCGCTCTATCGCCGGAACCTGGGCTAGGGGGACGTCATGGGCCTCAAGACCGCAGCCGAGTACGTCGAGAGCCTGCGCGACGGCCGCGTCACCTACTGGGACGGCGCACGCATCGACGACGTCACCGCCCATCCGCGCTTCCGGGTACCGATCGAGGTCGCGTCCCGCGACTACGACTATGCCGACCCTGTGCACGGCGAGCTTCGCCGGTACACGACGGAGGAGGGTGGGCACGCCCATCGCATCTTCGAGGTGCCACGCGACGAGGCCCAGCTCGCCAAGCGTGTCGACTTGATGAACCACACCTCGATCGTCGGCCTGGTGAGCGGTGTCTACATGGCGCTGATGAGCGTCAAGGACGCCGTCGCCAAGGTGAACCCGCAGTACGCCGCCAACATCGAGGCGATGTACCGCCACGCTCGCGACAACGACCTGCGCGCGGCCGAGGTCATCACCGACGCCAAGGGCGACCGCAAGCGCAAGGCGCACGAGCAGGACGATCCCGACCTCTATCTGCGCATCGTCGAGCGGCGCAACGACGGTATCGTGGTGCGCGGCGCCAAGCTGCACATCACCGGCGCCTCGCTCTGCCATGAGCTGGTGGTGATGCCGACCAAGGGCATGCGGCAAGACGAGACCGACTATGCGGTGTCGTTCTCGATCCCGGTCAACACCAGCGGCGTGAAGATCATCAATCGCAGCTTCGCACCGGCCGAGCTCAATGCCTTCGACTATCCGGCGAGCGCCCACCACAGCATTCCCGAGGGCTTCGTGGTGTTCGACGACGTGTTCGTGCCCTGGGATCGCGTGTTCCTGGCCGGCGAGGTCCAGTTGGCAAGCCTCTTTGCCCAATCGCTGGGGCTTTGGGAACGCACCGGCGGCGTGGTCGATGCGGCCCGGGTGTCGCAGCTCTATGTCGGCTTGGCGCAGCTCGTCCTCGAGCACCAGGGCAAGGAACGCGACCCGGTGGCGCAGAATGCCGTCTCCGAACTCATAAACTTCGCGGAGATGATGCGGATGAGCCTGGACTATGCCTGCCGGCACTACGAGCGCACGCCGTCGGGCATGATCCATCCCAATACGCTCGCCATCAATGTCGCCAAGTTCCACTGGGCGTCGAACTACCACGCCATGGTGCGCCACCTGCACGACGTGAGCGGCGGCCTGGTGATCACGGTGCCGTTGGAGGCCGATCTCCGCAACGAGGAGTCCGGCAAGTACCTTCGCAAGTACCTGAAGAGCGTGCCGGGTGCCGAGCCGGAGACGCGCATGCGCGTCTACAACCTTATCCGCGACCTCACCGCCGACGCCTACGGCGGCTGGCAGTTCGTCGTCGCCCTGCAGGCCGGCGGGGGTCTCAACGCCCAGCGCATCATGATGCACCGGACCTACCCGATGGCCGACGCCAAGGCGAAGGCCCTGGCGGCGGCCGGGGTGATGCACGGTTAGATCGACAAGATTGTCATCCCGAGCGCAGCGAAGGATAGGTCGTTCGTCACGGCGCCCGGTCGGGCTTGAACTTCTGCACGCGCTTTCCGTTGTCGACTTCGCCGGTGTAGATGTTGCCCTTGGAGTCGACGGCGATGCTGTGCACCCAGTGGAAGTTACCGGCCTGGCGGCCCGAGCGGCCGAAGCCGCCCACCACCTTGCCGTCGCTGCGCTGCAGGATGCGCAAGAGGTTGTTCTCGCCGTCGATGTTGAACAGCCAGGTCTGGTTGGCGTCGGGCCAGAAGTTCAGGTCCCAGACTGCGCCAGCGCCGAGCGTCGACTTCTCGTAGAACCATTCGGTCACGAAGGTGCCGTCCTTCTTGAACACCTGGATGCGGTTGTTGGTGCGGTCGCAGACATAGACCATGCCGTCCTTCGACGGCTTGGCGCAGTGCACGGGATTCGCGAATTGCTGCGACGGCATGGCAGCCGGATCGTAGGCCGCCTGCTTTTCGTCGTTGGGCTTGTTGCCGTAGGCGCCCCAGTAGCGCTTGAAGGCACCGGTCTCGGAATCGAACACGATGACGCGGCGATTGCCGTAGCCGTCGGCGACGAACACTTCCTTGGCATCGGCGTCGACCTGGACATCGGCCGGCCGGCCGAGCAGGGCGGTGTCGTTGCTGCCGCCGGTCGGTCCGAGCTTGCCGATGGTCAGCACCGGCTTGCCGTCCTTGGTGTACTTGAAGATCGCGCTGTCGTTGGCCGCGTTGCCCGCGATCCACACGAAGCCCGCCTTGTCGACGTGGATGCCATGCTCGTTGGCGACCCATGGCGTCGCCTGCGGGAACCCCCAGCCCTGGATGAAGGTGCCGTCGGCATCGAATTCCATGACCGAAGGCGCGGGCGAGCAGCACTTGTTGCGCGGCGGCGTCAGGGTCGCGCCTTTCTCATCGTCGGTCAGCGAGCGTGGCCGCTGCAGGATCCAGACATGGTCGTCGGGCCCGACGGCCACACTCGCCACCTGGCCAAGCAGCCAGTTGTTCGGCAGCGGCTTGGGCCAGAACGGGTCGACCTGGAACTGCGG
>JAEWIV010000324.1 GCA_023386865.1 Pseudomonadota bacterium | reverse complement strand
GCCTTGTTGTAGTTGAAGAACCACACCGGCGCGTCCTCGTAGAGCAGGTTGTTGGCCTGGCGCAGCAGGTCGTTGCGCTTGGTCGCGTCCACCGTGGTGCCGGCCTCGTCGAGCAGCTTGTCGAACGCCGGGTTCTTGTAGTTGGTGTAATGACAGGCCGTGCGCGGCGTCGTGGAATAGAAGCAACGCAGCGTCGCCAGCGAATCGGGGCCGGTCAGGTTGGAGCTGATCAGGGCCTGATGCTCGCCCTTCATCAGGACGTCGGTCAGCACCGTGACCTCGACCAGCTTGGGCTTCACCTTGATGCCGGCCTTGGCCAGCATCGGGATGATCGCCTCGACGATCGGCAGGCCCCAGCTCTCGTTCTGGCTGGTCGTCAGCTCGAACTCGATGCCGTTGGGATAGCCCGCCTCGGCCAGCAGCTTCTTGGCCTTTTCGGGGTCGTAGGCATAGGGCTTGAAGCTCTTGTCGAACGCCGGCGACGACAGCGGCAGCCAGCTCACCGCACGATAGGCCTTGTCCTTCACCAGCCGCTTGATGATCAGGTCGGCGTCGATGGCATGGTTGAACGCCTGGCGCACCCGCTTGTCCTTGAACAGCTTGTCGTCGTGATTGAAGGTGATTGCGCGGGTGAACATCTCGGCCACTTCGAGGATGCCGTTCTTGAGCTGGGGATCCTCGCGATAGGCGACGTACTGGGCCGGACCCAGGATCGAGGTGTCGATCTCCTTGTTGCGGAAGGCGACGTCGCGCGCGGCCGCCTCGGCCATGATCAGCACCTCGACCCTGTCGGCATAGGGCTTGCCCGGCTTGTAGAACTTGTCGAAGCGCTCGGCGACGACGCGCGATCCGGGGATGTGCTCCTTGAACTTGTAGGGACCGAGACCGACGGGATTGGCGGCGAAGTTGCCCTTCTCGACCTCTTCCTTGGGCAGGATCGCCGTCGAGCCGACGAAGAAGTAGTAGCCGGGGTCGACCCGGTCGGCGAGCGTCATCTCGAGGGTGAAGTCATCGATCTTCTTCAGCCCCGAGATCTCCTTGGCCTGGCCCTTTTCGACGTCGACTGCGCCCTTGATGACGCGCACGTAGCGCGCCGCGGGGTAGCCCTTGCTGCCGTCCATGATGCGCGTGTAGGACCAAATGATATCGTCGGCCGTCATCTTGCGGCCGTTGTGGAAATAGGCGTCGTCGCGCAGCTTATAGGTGTAGGTCAGCCCGTCCTCCGACGGCGTCACCGACTTGGCGAGCTCCAGCACCAGCTTGCCGTCCTTCGAATCCCAGTTGTAGAGCGTGCGCTGCAGCGCCTTGTTGACGATGTCGTCCTGGGCGCGTGGCGTGGTGTGCGGATCCAGGCTGCCGAAGCTCGCGGCATAGGGCGCCGTCATGCGGATCGTGCCGCCTTTGCGCGGCGTCTCCTGTGCCGACGCCACGCTGGCGCCAGCGATCACTGCGATGGCGGCCAGCCCGAAAAGTTTGCGCATGGACATCCCCTCTTGAATTCTCCCGTTGGCGCGCATTCCATCGTGCCTGAGGCCCGCGTGCAAGAGGAATGCCGAAGATGACAGCCCTGCCGAATTGCCTTCTCATCGTCTCCGCCGAGGTCGACGCCGCGGTCGAGGCCGACTGGAACCGCTGGTACGACGACGTGCACCTGCCCGACGCGCTCGCCTGCCCGGGCGTGCTGGCCGGGCGCCGCTACGTAACCTCGGGCGACGTCTCGGAAAGCGAGCGCGGCAAGGGCCGGCGGATACGGACCAGGCTCTACACCACGGTGTACGAGCTCGCGTCGCCGGCCGCGGTCGAGACCAAGGAGTTCAACGCCATGCGCGGCTGGGCGCAGTTCGCGCCCCATGTCCGATCGCAGACCCGGGTGGTGGTGCCGGTGCAAGGCTGAGGCAAATTCTAGCCAGCAAGATTTTGTCTCATGGCCTGGGAGGCGGCGCGTCAGGGACTCTCCGGCCGCCGATCTTCTCGCCGTACGGCCGGCGCGCAACCTGGATGGCATCCGCACATTGTGGTCGCATGCAGGTTTGCGACGTGATGACCCGTCAGGTCGAGACGGTGGCGCCGGACGCCTCGCTGCAGCAGGCGGCGATGGCGATGGAGGCGATGGGCGTCGGCTCGTTGCCCGTCTGCCAGGGCCGCCGGCTGGTCGGGACTCTGACCGACCGCGACATCGTCGTGCGTGGGGTCGCCACCGGCCGCTCGCCGGTCGACATGCAAGTGCGCGAGTGCATGACCGAAGACATTTCCTGGGCGTTCGAGGAAGAGGATGCCGAGGAGGTGCTGGCGCGCATGAAGACGCTCCAGGTGCGACGGCTCGCGGTGCTCGACAAGGACAAGAACCTGGTCGGGATCGTCTCCCTGGGCGACATCGCCACCGAGCCGCGTGCCGCCAACCTCAAGGAGGTCGGCGAGGCGATCGCGGCGATTTCAGAGCCGTCTCGGCCACAGAAGTAGTCCTGGAGCGGGGACCTCCGGGTCCGCGCTCCGGTTACGCCGGCACGACGTAGCCGTCGCGCCGCGGGTCGCAGCCGCCGGTGAAGGTGCCGTCCTTCAGCGCAACGCCCTGCATGCCGCCGACCTTCATCGTCCAGTCCGGTCCCGAGGTGAGATCGTGGCCGCGGCTGCGCAGCTCGTCGCGCACCTGGGCATCGACGCGCGATTCCAGGAGCACCGCACGACCGTCGGTCAGACGCGCGCGGGGCGCTTCGATCGCCTGCTGCAGGGGCAGGCCGAAATCGACGTACTGCACCAT
>JAEWIV010000292.1 GCA_023386865.1 Pseudomonadota bacterium | reverse complement strand
CCCGTAACACACGGTCGCTCTACGATGGCCAAGCCGCAAGTTGCCTGAAAATCCGCTCCAGCGCCCGGCAGAGCCCGGCCGTATCGCAGGCTGCGGATGCCGCGAGACGGGCGCGCATGCCGGCGCGCAAGGCAGCGAGGTCGGCTGGCGTAGACGGGTCGCAAGCCAACGCACTTGCCTTGGCCACCAGGTCGCCTTCATCGCCGGCGACCCAGGCGTCGAGGCCGGCCGCGCGAAGAAGGGACGCGCTCGTGCGCGCGACCCAACGGTCGCCGGCATAGGTGAGCACGGGAACGCCCTGCCACAGCGCTTCGGTCGTCGTGGTGCCGCCGTTGTAGGGGAAGGTATCGAGGGCGACGTCGATGCGGTCGTAGCTGCGCAGGAAGTCGAGATGCGCCGCGCCACCTTCGAGATCGACGCGCTCGCCGGCGATGCCGCGCTCAGCCAAGCGAGCCCGCAGGTGGTCGCGGCTGGAGGGCTCGGCAAGCGCGAAGGCGCGGATCAGCAGGCGCGACGTCGGCGCGGCCCGCAATATGCGTGCCCAGATGTCGAGGGTGAGGTCGCTGAGTTTGTACGCCGAGGCAAGCGCACCGAAGGTGAGCCGGCCCTGGTTGGCGTTGCAAGGCGGCGGTGCGACATCCGGCACGGCATGAAAGACCTCGAACGCGAGATAGGTGCCGGGCACACGCAACACGCGCTCGGCATAAAAACCTTCCTCGGCCCGCGGGATCACCGTGCCGTCGCCGACGATGCCGTCGAAGCAATCGAGACCCGACGTCGCGAAGCTGTTGAACCAGCCGAGTTGCACCGGCGCCGGACGGCGCAGGAACAATCGCAGCCATTTCGGGGCGCTGTAGGCGTTGAGGTCGACAAGCACGTCGATACCCGCCGCGGCGAGCAGGCGGGCGATCTTTTCGTCATCGCACGAGCCCACCTGCCAGATCACGTCGTGGTCGCGTTCCCTGTAGCCGGCCGCTGGCGAGGGGTCGCCGCCGAGCGAGACCAGATGCACTTCGAAACGGTCGCGATCATGGCGATTGATCACGCCGTAGACCGGCTTCATCCAGTTTGCCTTGTCGAAGAAGGCCGACACATAGCCGATCCGCAATTTGCCGCCCGACGGCGGGCGCGGTGGACGTTCGACCGGGCCGACGCCGGCGGCGATCTGCCGCGCGAAGGCGCATCGCGCGGCGAACACCGCAGCGTTTCCCGCCGAAGCGCTGCCCGGAATGATGATGGCGATGTTCTCTTCCGCCGCCGCGCGCATCGACGCCGCCGCGGCGGCGCGGCGATAGGCATCGATCGCTCGCTCGACGTCCCCGAGGTTGAACAGCGCCTCGGCCAGCAGGCCCCAGGCGCCGATCTCCTCCGGCCGCAGGCGCACGGCGCGCAGCAAGGCATCGCCGGCCTCGCCGTAGGCGCGGGCCCGCAGCCGTGCGGCGCCAAGGCCATGCCACGCCGCGGCGTTGCCCTGGTCGGCGGCCAGCAGGCGACGATAGATGGGCACTGCCGCGTCGACGTCGCCGGCCAGCTGTAGCGCGTCTGCCGTCTCGTGGTCGGTCATCGTCCGCCGCTACTGGCGGCGGCAGTCCAGCACGATCGACTGGCCGGAGGCCTCGGGGTTGGCCGAGGCGTAGCGCTCGTTGCCGCCGTCGCGACACATGTAGCGCGCCTGGTATTCCTTGGCGCAGCCGGGCCGGGGGTCGCCGATCTGGCGGGCGTCGATGCGGTAGACGCAATAGTCGCGCCCCTGGCACTGCCGCGCCAGGTCGTCGGTGACGTTGGTGCTGACGTTGCCGGCACAGTTGCGGCCGTAGGCGGCGCCCAGGACGCGGATCGAGACGCCGCTGCCGTAGTAGCGGTTCTGATCGGGTGTGCGCTGCTGCTGGTCCTGCGGGCCGATCTGGATGCCGCCGCCGCTTCCCGGCAGGGGGATGGTGATCTGCGCTGCCGCCGGCGCAGCGCCGATGACCAGCAGCAGGACCGCGAGCAGCGGCCCGACGATGTCCTCGAGCGACACATGAGCCATGGACGCCTCCCCGCACGGGTCCCTAAGGCCAGCACTCTACGTTCGATAAAACGCGCACGAACAACCCATCATACCGCGAACGCAGGTGGGTCTGAAGTCTTGACCGGCCAAAAGCGACAGCCGAGGCTGGGCCATGTCCGTCGCGTCGCCGGCCCTCCCCGCCCGAACCGAGCGCTTCTGGGCGGCGCTGCTGGCGGCGACGCTGATGAACCTTCCGCTGGGCTCGGTCTACGCCTTCAGCGTGCTGCTGCGCCCGATCGAGCAGGAGCTCGGGATTCCGCGCTCCGCGCTGTCGCTGGTGTTCGGCCTGGCGACGGTGGGGTTCACGGTGGGCTCGGTGGGTGCCGCCTTCCTCTATCGCGTCGCGCCGGCGCCAATCCTGGTGCTGGCGAGCGCGTTCATAGCCGCGGGCGGCCTTCTGACGGCGGCGACGGCGAGCGGGCTCGTGCAGCTGCTGCTGGGGTACGGCGTCGTGTTCGGCACCGGTGGCGGCGTCACCTACATCCTTCTGCAGCAGGGCGTGAACATGCTGGTGCGGCGGCGCCAGGGGCTGGTCAATGGCTACATCGTCAGCCTCTATCCCATGGGCGCCATGATCGCGACGCCCGCCTTCCATGCCTGCAACGAGGCCTTCGGCTGGCGCACCACGCTCGGCGGCCTGGCGACCGTGCTGGTGCTCTGCGGCGTGGCGGCGGCGCTGCTCGGACGCCTGAGCGGAGCACGGCTCGCCGCGCCCGC
This sequence comes from Pseudomonadota bacterium, assembly GCA_023386865.1. Taxonomy (GTDB): domain Bacteria; phylum Pseudomonadota; class Alphaproteobacteria; order Reyranellales; family Reyranellaceae; genus Reyranella. The sequence continues at coordinate 4,526 of JAEWIV010000292.1, read as the reverse complement.
GAGCGGCACGGCTACGGCCGCGGAAAAAGCACCAGCGATCCTCGGTCCGACCTTCTTCAAGCTCTCGGCGACGTTCTTCCTCGCCGCGTCGGCAGGGCTGATGGTGCTGAGCCAGGCACGGGAGATCGTGGCGACCTATGGCGGCGCGGCAACGCTGGCGGTGGCGGCGACGACCGGCCTCACCGGCGCGATTGCACTGGCCCGCATCAGCGGCGGATGGCTGGTCGATCGCTTCGCCGTGCCGTATGTCACCTGCGCGGCGCACGCGTTGGCGCTCTGCGGCGGGCTGTTGATGACGCTGCTGCCCGCGCCCCTCACCGCGGTCGCCGGGCTCGGCATGATCGGGCTGGGTTACGGCTTCGTCTCCGGCGCGACGGCCGGCGGCATCGGCATCTACTGGCGGCCCGCCGACTACGGCCGCGTCGCCGGCCGCACCTATATCGCCTGGTGCCTCGCCGCCATCAGCCTGCCGGTGCTGGCCGGCTACCTGTTCGACCTGACCCGCGCCTACGATACGGCGGTGATGATCGCCGCGGGCGCCAATGTCGCCGGAATGGCGATGGCGCTCACCATGCCGAGGCGTGGGTGGCGGGGCGGAGGGTGAGGCGAGCGCGCGGCGTCCACACCCGAGCGGTGGCCTATTCGTGTTCGTTCGCCTCTTTGTCCCTCGCCCGCTTTGCCCTCGACGGCGCTTGTCTACAATGGCGGCATGACAGTTCATGGCGAGACGCTCCTCTTTCACGTCCGAGCGACCGACCCCAGGAACAGCGAGCAGGTGGTCTATTCGTGCGTCGGTTTTGCGATGGCGCACGCAAAGGCCGCCGAACTGCGCATGAGCGGCTACAAGGACGTCGTCACGTCGATGGCCCCGGCCAGCGAGGCGATGGCCCAGACCAGCTGACGACTGCTGGAGCGACACGGCCGGGCTCACGGAGCACGGACCTTCACCGCAGCGCGGCGACACCCGCGACAGGGACGCCGGATGCCCCGGGCCTCCTCGCATCGAGCAGGTGCCGCGCTTCGTCCAGGCGGTTGGCGCGCAGACAGGCGCTCAACAGGGTGAACTCGATCAGGTCGTGCTGCGCGCGGCTCCCGCCGATGCGTTCGCTTTTTCCGGCGACGGCGCCAAGCGTCTCGATAGCCGTGGCAAAGTCGCCGCGCTCGAAGGCCGCGAACCCGACAGCCAGCGCCGGCAAGTAGGAGCCCGACGGGTACCGCCCGGTTTGCGCCAGCGCCGCGATCTGGCAGGCGCGCGTGTCGGGCCCGGTCTCATGGCGCATGACGGCGTCGGCCAGGACCATATGCAGGTCGGCGAGCCCGTTGCCCGGACGCGGCAGAGACCCCAGCGCGTAGTCGTGCAAGGCGCGCCACGCCGCCGCGTCGCGCGGATGGCCCGCGAGCTCGGACCGCCACAGGAATGCCGCGCCATCCGAGACTTTCTGCTGGGGGCCGCCGCTGTGCCGGTCGAGCGCGATCGCGTCGCGATAGAGGCGCAACGCCTCGCTCCAATTGCCGGCCTGGATCTCGCAAAGCGAGAGATGCCAGCTGAGATGGCCGTGGAAAAAGCCCTGCCGCGGATAGGTGGCGAGCCACGACGAGAGGAAGCGGCGTGCCGTCTCGAGGTCGCCGGTCTCGTAGCAGATATGAGCGAAGCCATGGGCGCCGTGTGCGTTGTCCGGATTGGCGGCCACGGATCGCTCGATCAGGACGCGGGCCCGGCCGACCTGCCCGTCCTCGGACAGGGCCATGGCCTGGTAGGAGACGAACCAGAAATCGTCGCCGTAGTGCGGGGCCAGGCGATCCATCAGGACCGCGATCTGGTGCTTCTGTCCGATGCGGCCGGAGCCGCCGATCAGGCCGTTGGGATTGGCCGCACTGGCCACCACCAGGGCATCGCGCGGCCACGCCGCCAGGTGGGCATACATGGCCGCGATCGCCGCCTCGGTCTCGCCCGCGAGCACGCGATCGAGGAAGCCGATGTGGCTCGCTTCGCGCTCCGACACCGCCGAGGCCACGGCCTTGGCTGCCCCCAGGGCCGCCCGCGCCGCCGCGACATCGCCCTGCCTCAGCAGGACCTGCGCCTTGCCGGCATGGGCGAGCGCAAACCCGGCATCGGCGGCGATGGCCCGGTCGTAGGCCTCGGCCGCACCGGGATAGAAGGTCAGAGCCAGGCGGCAGCCCTCGACATAGGCATCCCGCGCCGCCGCCGATGCCGTCGTCAGGACAAGGCCGTAGAGATCGATCAGCATGACGAACCTCCCACCTTCTGGCCGACGTCAGAGCCGTCTGACGACGACGCGGTTTCCCGACGTGCCGTGGCGTCTGACGACGAGGATCATCGAGGAAACGGACCCGCCTTTCGGAACGACCTGCTCGACCGAATACAGGGAGTCCAGGAGCTTCGGATTGGCAGCGGGAGCGCCAGTCGCCTCCACGACACGCATGTTCCCATCGACCCTGCTCTGCGCCACGAACGATTCCACGACCGCGACGTGCCCCGGGTTCGACTTGACGGCATTGCCATCCATCCAGACGAGCACGTCGCCCTGCCGGACCTGAAGGGGGTCGTTGATGGGAACACCGGCATTGAAGTAGGACGCCGCGCTGGTATTGCGCAGAAGGTGGCTCGAGTAGGTCCTCTTGCCACAGGCGACAAGGTAGTTGGTGACGAAGCCCGAGCAATCGATGCCGAGATGATCGTCGCAGTAGGTTTGCAACGTCGCCGTGCTTACGTTGGCGATCTTGCGGGATCGTACCGCCCACTCCAGGGCAAATTGATAGTCCTGCGGGGCGCCCTTGCCCATCGCTGCCGTGCGGATGCGTTCCTTGTTCGACTGGAACCACGCATTGTCGCTGGAGCCACGACTTACCTCGTCATAGTCCCGACGCTCCTCGGTGCCGGCGTCCCAGTCCATGAGGAAATACTTCCTGAGCTGGACTGCATGATTGCTCACGCGGCATGTCCGCGTGACCGGATCGTCGACGGACGCGGCCACCTGCAGGTTGCGATACTGTCTCATGAATTCCGCAGGGGTCGGCATCACTCACCTCTTTCCTGTCAGCGCCGTCGACCCGGTCGACCCGACGAAGCTACATGAAAGTTGGAGCGCTGGCGCCCTCGACGTTGCGCCGCCGAACCGTCCCCGGCGACGCCGTCCTTGCCGGGCCAACCGGGCAGTGCCATGTTTTTTGCGAGTGGGGGTTTAGATGGGCCGCGTCTCGAGGAGCCTTGAAGATCGACCAGGTGTCGGACGTCTCGTCGCGATGGTCTCGCTAGTCGCCTGCTTCGGATCCTGGACGCCTTCGGCGCATTCCCAGGTGGCGCACTACTATATCGAGCTCGTACCGGAAAAGTCTCCGATCTGCCAGGACAGGGGCGGTCAGGCCTATTCGGTCGAACTGGCCTCGGGAAGGCTGTCGCTCTACCGGCCTGGAGCCGGCGGAGCCATGTTCACAATTCCCGTGCCGGCGAACGGCCAGGTGCGCACTACCTACAAGTCACCTGCCGGAGGGAACATGGAGTTCTCTGGGAATACGCTCACCGGGGAATTCATGCTCCTCAACCGGTCGACGAGCTGCCTGTACAGGCTCGTCGGGAGGAATCCGGAGTTCAAGCCCTAGATCGCCTGGGCGCAACGATCGGTCCGCAGCACGCGGGCTGCGAGAGGACAACCATGAAGCTCGCGGGAAAAATCGCTCTGGTCACCGGCGGCTCGCGCGGCATCGGCCGCGCCACGGCACTGGCCTTCGCGGCCGAGGGCGCGGACATCGCCTTTTGCCACCTGAACGATGAGGTCAAGGCCGACGAAACCGCCGGCGAGATCCGCGCATTGGGCAGGCGCGCCCTTCACCGCTCGGTCGACGTCTCCGACATCGCCGCCGGCAAGGCGTTCGCCGCCCAGGCGGCGCGCGAGCTGGGACCGATCGACATCCTGTTCAACAATGCCGGCATCAACATCCGCAAGCCGTTCGAAGCCTATACCGAGGAGGAGTTCGACCGCATCTTCGCCGTGCACGTGAAAGGCATGTTCTTCATGGCCCAGGCGATCTACCCGGCGATGGTGGCGCGCGGCCAGGGCTGCATCATCAACGTCGCCTCACAGCGCGGACTGAAGGGCGCGGTGAACTCGGCGCCCTACTCCGCCGCCAAGGCCGCCATCATGGGGTTCACGCGCGCACTCGCCTGGGAGGCGACGCCGAAGGGCGTGCGCGTCAATGCCATCGCGCCCGGCCCGGTCGTCACCGATCTCACCGCGACCATGACGCCGCACGATCGCCAGGCCTTCATCGATGCGCTGCCGGTCGGCCGCTTCGGCCGGCCGGAGGAGATCGCCGCGACCGCCCTGCTGCTGGCCGGGCCAGACGGCGGCTTCTATGTCGGCGCGACGCTGTCGCCCAACGGCGGCGACGTCATGTACTAGGGTCGAGACTCATTAAATCCACCATACGATAGCAGCCACGAGGCAGACCGAGGCGAGGAAGTTTCGAGCTAACCTGTCGTAACGAGTGAAGATGCGGCGGAAGTC
>JAEWIV010000171.1 GCA_023386865.1 Pseudomonadota bacterium | reverse complement strand
GGGGTGGGTGGGGCGGGGCCGAGCCCAAAAGGCGATCTTTGAAAGTCATGATCTCATCTTAAGAGATACCACGACTGAGGCCTTCCCCTCCCGGCTCCCCCGCAAGACGGGGGAGGTGATCAGGCAGCCGCCTTGGCCTGGGCCTTGGCGCGCTCCTCTTCCTTGAGTTCCTTCTTTGAGAGCTTGCCGACCGGAGTCTTGGGGAGCTCCGGCCGGATCTCGAGCGCTACCGGCATCTCGTGTTTGCCGATCTTGCCGTCGAGGTGCTTCTTCAGCTCCTCGAAGGTGAGCGACGTGCCGGGCTTGAGCTTGGCGAACACCTTGGGCGCTTCCTGGCGGTAGGGATCGGGGATGCCGATGACGATGCACTCGTCGACGGCGGGGTGCTCGTACACCGCCTCCTCGATCATGCGCGGGTAGACGTTGTAGCCCGACGACAGGATGAGGTCCTTGGAGCGATCGACCAGGTAAAGCCAGCCGTCGGCGTCCATGTAGCCCATGTCGCCGGTGCGCAGGCCCTTCCAGTTGCTGTTGGGATGGCTGAACAGGACCTTCTCCGTCTCCTCCGGCTTCCTCCAGTATCCCTTCATGACCTGCGGGCCGATGATGCAGACCTCGCCGACATTCTCCTTGCCGGGCGGCAGGACCTTGTCGCCGTTCTCCATGTCGCGGATCTCGATCACGGTACCGGGCATCGGCACGCCGCAAGAGCCGACACGCCGCACGCTCTTGTCGACCGGGCAGATCGCTCCGGTGGGCGAGGTCTCGGTGAGACCGTAGCCCTCGATCAACGTGGCCCCCGTCAGCTTCTCGAACGCCTGCTGAACCTCGACCGGCAGCGGCGCGCCGCCCGACATGCAGATCTTGAGCGACTTCAGGTCGAGGCCCTGCGCCTTGGGATGCTTGTTGATCGCGGTGTAGAGCGTCGGCACGCCGGGCAGGAAAGTCGGCTTCTTCTTGGCCAGGTCGTTGACGATCATGTCGATGTCGGGCCGCGGATAGAGGATCAGCTGGTTGCCGCTGCGCACCGCTCCCAGCATGATCCCCGACAGCGCATAGATGTGGAACAGCGGCAGCACGCACACGACCTTCTCGGTGCCGGGCGTGGTGTAGGGCACGGTCCACGACTGGCCCTGGGCCATCGCCGACACGATGCAGCCGTGTGTCAGCATGGCGGCCTTCGGCAAGCCGGTCGTGCCGCCGGTATATTGCAGAAGCGCGACCTCGTCCCACAGATCCTCGCCGACCGGATGGGACGCGTGCTTGCCGTCGTTGGCCAGAAGATCCTTGAACGACATGTGCCAGTCGTCGCGCGGCCAGGTCGAGATCTCCTTCTTCTTTGCGATCGGGTAGAGCCAGTTCTTGGGCCACGGCAGGTAGTCGGCGATCGAGCCGACGATCAGCTTCTTGAGCCGGGTCTTGCTCTTCATCGCCGCCATCTTCGGGTAGAGCGCCGCGACGTCGAGCGTCACCAGGATGTCGGTCTCCGAATCGCCGATCTTGAATTCGAGCTCGCGCGCCGCATCGAGCGGGCTGTAGTTCACCACCCGGCCGCCGGCTTTCAGCACGCCGAAGAAGGCGATGAGATAGTGCGGCGTGTTGGGCAGGTAGAGTCCGACATTGACCCCGGGCTTGACGCCGAGCTTCTGAAAACCCGCAGCGGCTTTGTCCGACGCTTCCTTGTAGTCGCGGAATGTCATCACCTTGTCGAGGAAGTCGGTGAACGGGCGATCACCGTATTGCGCGCAGCTCTCCTCGAAAATCTGGTGCAGCGCCTTCTTGGGGATCTCGACCTCCCATTTCACGCCAGGCGGATAGCTCTTCTCCCACGGGTATTGTGCCATCAGATGTTCCTCCCTCGCGCGACTATTGAGGCAGGCCGCCGGAGGGTCAAGGCGACGACGGCACGCGATACTCGTAGGCGTACATCGTGCGAAAGCCTTGTGCCTCGTAAAGCGGCGTCGCCGCTGCGTTGGTGGCAACGACCTGCAGGTAGGCGAAGCGCGCGCCACGCGACCATGCCCAGGCGTAGAGGCTTTCGGTGATCTTGCGGGCCAGCCCGCGACGACGGGCGTGAGGCATCACCAGCACGTCGAACAGGCCCATGTGGTCACCGTTCACCGCGCCGATGGCCATGGCCATCGGCTGGCCGGCCTCCTCGACGAAGGCGAAACCGACGGGTGCAGCGATCGCAGCCAGCATGCCGCGCATGGCGTCGCGATGCTCGGGCCTGACCGGGCTATGAACGGCGAAGGCCTCGATCCATTCCGGCGTCGGCTGGGCATGGATCTGCACCTCCGGGGCCGGCGCGAACGCCGGACCGAGCGGGCAGACCTGGACCAGGCTGCGCTCGATGGCCCGATAGCCGCGGGCGTCCAGAACGCCCGCGATGGCGGGCGGCGCGAGCGGGCTCAGGCGCCAAACCGGTGGCTGCCCGCGCTGGCGATAGGCCAGTTCGAGGCTGTCGACGGTCGCCGCGTCCGTCTGAGCGTCACGACCTAATGCATTGATTGAATTGGCTCTTTTCGTATAGCCGCCAGAGAAGCGCAAGCGCCATCCGGCCCAGTCGCGGCTCTCCAGGGCGGGCCAGCCGGCAAAGGCCAGATGCTCCAGGCGGCGCACTTGAGACAGTTCGGAAGACGATGACAACATGCAGGAATTGTGCTACGTTAAAACCAAGCAATAACAATCATTTATTTTAACTACTGCAAGTCATACATGAATATCGACATCCCCTTGGTCGACGTTCGTGCTTGCTGGCAGCCGCCCGTCCTGCGTTCTTCCCGCGCACTCGGTCGCTGGCTGCCAGCAATCTTCCTGATCGTCGTGGGCTCATGGTTCCTCAGCGGCTGCGGCGGCAGCAGCGGCGGCTATGCCGATCGGCCGCCGTCCGACCGCGTCGCCTACACGGCATGGCAGGAATGGACCCGGTTCGGCCGCTCGACGGTGGTCTATGGCGGCCAAGCCAACGGCTATGTCAACCGCAGCGGCGTCACCGAGCGCAGCGAGCCGCTCAGCAGCAAGATCGGCGACTACTGGGGAAGCTGCGGCCATCCATCGTGGAACGGCCGGTCGAGCAAGCCGTGGTCGGGGGCGTTCGTCGCCTGGACGATGGCGCATTCGGGAATCGGCGCGTCGGATTTCCCGCGCGACGGGCGCCACGGTGGCTATCTGGCCTCGCTCTACGACCGCCAGCAGCAGCGCGGCGGCCGCGCAGCTTTCGTGCTGCACGCGCCCAATGAATATTCGCCCAAGCCTGGTGATCTCGTCTGCACCGGAAGTTCGGGCTCGACGTGGCGCCATGCCGATTCGCGCACCGCGCGGCGGCGCATCGACAGCACCGCCAGCCATTGCGACATCGTCACCGACGTGCGCGGAGGCTACGTGCATGCGATCGGCGGCAACGTGAAGAACAGCGTGACCATGAGTCTCTTTCCCGTCGACTCGCGCGGCCGGCTGGTGCCGTTCGCCGGCAAGACGTGGTTCATGGTCGTGGAGAAGCGCGTCTGATCCCTAGCGCCGCGGCCGCGCCGACCAGGGCGATGGCGAGCAGCAGCAGAGGCGCCCACGACCAGCCTGTCCAGCCGACCCACAGCGCCAGCGTCGGCGGACCAGCCAGCGATCCCAGGCTGCCTGCCTGCGCAATCAGCCCGTTGATCGGCCCGATCGCGCGCGCGTCGGACGCGACGAGCGGCACCGAGGCGAAGGCGGCAGCCGGTACCAGGCCGCCGACGGCGAAGGCGATCGCAAATCCGGTGACGGCGACGGACAGCGTCACATCGGCGAAGGAGAGCGCCGCGAGCGCCGTTGAGGCGACGAGGCCGATCGCGGTGAGGTGGGCGGGTGATGCTCCCCGTCGCATCAGCCAGGCGGCGGCGAGGCTGCCCGGTATGCCGAGCGCCGTGGCGATTGCGATGACGCGTCCGGCTTCCGCGGCGGCAAGCCCCCTCTGTTGAACGAGATAGGCGGGCAGCAGGCCGGCCAATGCCAGGAACAGGAGGGCAAAGCAGAAGAAGGCCACGGCGAGCGGTAGCGATGCACCGAGACGCGGCGATCCTCCGCCGGGGGCTTCGCCGGGCGAGGCGCGAACGGCCGGGATGCCGAGCAGGGCGCCGACGACCATCAGCGCCAGCACGGCGACGTCGATGCCGAACAGGGCACGCCAGGCGGCGCCGTCGACGAAGTCCGCCGCCAGCAGGCCGGCGAGCGCAATGCCGGCCGGCACGAAGGTGCCCCACAACGACAAGGTCATGGCGTGGTGGCGCGGCTCGGTCAGCAGCGCCATCAATGAGGGGGCGGCCACCACGACCAGCAGGTAGCCGATGCCGGCAAGGCCGCGCGCCGCCAGCAGCAGTGGCGCATCGTCGGCCATGGCACAGAGCGCCGCCGCGGCCGCCATCACCAGGAGCCCGAGTTGGAGGGCGCGGGCATGACCGATCTGCTCGCACCAATGACCGGCCGCCAGACCGAGGGCGGCGCCGACCAGCGTGACGATGGACACCGCCATGCCAGCGCCGGCCAGCGACAGGCCGAGGTCGCGCTGCAGGGCCGGCACCAGCGGCGGCACGATGCCGAGCTGGCCCGCCGCGACAACGCCGATGGCGTAGAGCAGCGCAATGCGAGGCCTTGAGGTGGGCATGCCGTCCACGATAGGGACGGGGGCCGCGTCGGCCCACGAATAAAGTATTCGTCGGACTACCGTGAGACCGACGTCGCCAGGCGCGCCAGGGTGCCGTCGCTGAGCTGCAGCCGCTCCCACAGAAGGACGCCGGGTTGGATGGCGACGACGGGATCGTGGTTGGCGCCGGTCCACAAGCGGAATTCGGCCGCGCCATCGTCGTACCAGCCGAGGTCGCCCAGCTGGGCCTCGGCGGCGCGGATCTCCTCGGTGGCGAAGCGCCACAACGATCGGCCGCGCAGCTCGGCCATGTCGGCGGACCATTCGGCAAGCCGCGCCGGCGACGCCGCCAGCAGCCGGTGCGTGAGGTCGCAGACCAGATGCGTGGCCAGCGTCGAACCCTCGACGAGTCGGCGCAAGCCGGCGTCGGCCGCCGAATCGAGCGGCGCCGTCAGCAGGCGCTCGAGCTTGTGCTGCGCCGGATCGGGCAAGCGGTGCTGGCCGCGTTCCCAGCGCGACAGGGTCGCCTGGGTCACTCCGAAAAATTCGGCCGCATGGCTCTGCTTGACGCCGCGCAGGCGTCGCCAGCGTTTGAGCGCGCGGCCGTACTCCTTCATCGGCCCTGTTCCAGCGCCGTCGCGCGGCGCCAGAACATTCGCGCCAGGCCAAAGTCGACGACCATGATCGCCAGCGCAGCCAACCACAGGACATCGAAGCCCCACAGTGTCATTGAGGCCTGAATCTCAAACGCCATGAAGAGCACGGGCAGGCCAACGCCGATCATCAATCCCGTGCACGCCATCAACATCGCGAGGCGTTTCAAGGCCTTCGCCTGTTCGGAAGGCGCGATCTGCGGCACTACGGCTCCTGCATGAAGCCGGCGACACGCTCGGCGATCATGATGGTGGGGGCGTTGGTGTTGCCGCCGACCAGCGTCGGCATCACCCAGGCGTCGACCACGCGCAGGCCGGTGATGCCGTGCACTCGGCAGCGATTGTCGACCACCGCCATGCGATCGCTGCTGGGGCCCATCTTGCAGGTGCCGACCGGGTGGTAGATCGTCTCGCACTTGGCGCGGATCCACTTCTCGATGTCGGCATCGGTCTTCACCGCGGCACCCGGCTCGAACTCCTCGGCGCGGTAGGGGTCGAGGCCCGACTGGGCGAAGATGTCGCGTCCCATCTTCACGCCGTCGATGAGCGTGTCGAGGTCGCGCCGTTCGGCGAGATAGTTGGCGTCGATCAGCGGATGTTCCTTGGGATCCGGGCTCTTGAGCCGGATCGTGCCGCGGCTCTCCGGACGCAGCGTGCAGACATGCAGGCTGTAGCCGTCCTTGCGCGTCACCGTCCGGCCATGGTCGACGACCATGACCGGCAGGAAATGGAGCTGGATGTCGGGCGCGCTCAGACCCTCGCGGGTGTAGAGGAACCCGCCCGATTCGGCGATCGGCGAGGTGCCGGGGCCCTTCTTGTTCATCACGTACTGGTAGAGCGCCCACAGCTTGTTCGAGCGGCCGTAGGTCGTGCCGGGCTTGGCGTATTGCAGGATGGCCGCGTCGAGATGGTCCTGCAGGTTGCCGCCGACGCCCGGCAGGTCGTGCAGGGGACGGATGCCGATCGACTTCAGGTGATCGGCAGGGCCGATGCCCGACACCATCAGCAGCTGCGGCGAGTTGACGGCGCCGCCTGAGAGGATGATCTCGCGGCTGCAGCGCGCCACCTCGTCGCGCCCGTCGACCACGTAGCGCACGCCCATGGCGCGGTCCTTGTCGAGGATGATGCGTTCGACCAGGGCGTTGGAGATGACATGCACGTTGTTGCGGTTGCGCTCGACCGCGGGCCGCAGATAGGCGCTGGCGGTGCTCCAGCGCGCCTGCTCGCGCTGCGTCACCTGGTAGTAGCCGACGCCGAACTGCTCGGCGCCATTGAAGTCGTCGTTGCGCGGGATGCCGAGGCCGGAGCAGGCGCGGATGAAGCCGTCGTTGATCTCCAGCGCATCCTTTTGCTCCGCGACGTTCAGCGGACCTTCGGTGCCGTGATACTCGTCGTTGTAGCGTTCGTTGTGCTCGGCCTTCTTGAAGAACGGCAGCACCTCGCGATAGCTCCAGCCCTCGTTGCCGAGCTGGCGCCAGTGGTCGTAGTCGGAGGCATGTCCGCGCACGTAGAGCATGGCGTTGATCGACGAGGAGCCGCCCAGTGTCTTGCCGCGCGGCCAGTACATGCGCCGGTCGTTGCAATGCTTCTGCGGCACGGTCTCGTAGCGCCAGTTGTAGGGCGAGTTCTCGCCCAGGCTGGCGAAGCCCGCGGGCATCTTGAGCTTGAAGGAAGTGTCCGGCGGCCCCGCCTCGATGACCAGGATGCGCAAGGCCAAGTCTTCGGCGAGGCGATTGGCGATGGTGCAGCCGGCCGAGCCGGCGCCGATGATGATGTAATCGTACGGCCAGGACATTGTCGTTCCACCTAAGGCAACTTGTTCTCGATGACCGTGAAGACGGGCCGGCCGGATATGGGCGACAAAAACCCATTGCCGTCCAGTGGAAAGACGCTGCGGCTCACGGAATCGTCGACGTTGCCGCCGATCGCCGCCACCCATCCGGGTTTCGCCTCGACCACGATATCGCAATGGCCGGCGCCGCGGTTGAGATTGTCGAGCGTGGTGCCGCTGCCCGCCCGCGAGGCGCATACCAGGTCGCCGACCTGCGGCGCCCGCTCGGACGGCCGGCGCGCAATGAAGGCGGCGCCCGGCCGGCGCGCCCGCTCGACCATGCGCTCGACGTAGATGGTGTGGCGGGAATCCGGGCAGAACCGATCGCGCGGCACGCCGGCGCTGGTGATGTCCCAGGAGATGAAGGCGGCCGACCAGGGCACGTTGTCGAGCCCGCTGCGGTCAGGACGGTCGACGCTGGCCCAGTAGTCGCGGATGCGCTCGGGCGCCTCGCGCTCCCGGAGGCCCTGCTGTTCGGTGCGCGGCGCTTGGTCGGTGGAATAGACGACGGTCTGGCGACCGAAGCGGGCCCACTCTCCGACCGCCAGCAGTACCATCGAGACCTTGGCGCTGGCCGTCGGCGGTGGCGCCTCGGGCTTCCACGGCGAAGGCGGGCAGGGGCCGAGCGGCGGCAACTCGGCGGCGCTCTTCACGGCGACTGGCGGCGGAGGCTGCGGTGCGGTCGAGCAGCCTGCGACCAGCCCGAGAAGCGCGCAAGCGACGTAGCGCATCTACCAGCGTCCGAGGCCGCCGATCACGATGGTCGGCACGCCTTCGGTATGACTGTTCACGGAGAAGACCTGCGTGCCCGGGCGGCGGCCGGTGCGCACGTCCGAGACATCGACGCCGGCCGCCTTGAGTCGGCGGTTGGCCTGCGTGATGTCGCTCGCGCGCCACGACAGGCCCCACAGCTGGTCGGGGCCGTCCGACACGCCCTTCTTCAAGTCGTGGGCGATCTCGACGACGAGATCGCCGCAGCGGAAGAACAGAAGGCGCGAGCCCCAGTCCGGATTGCTGCGATCGAGCCGCAGGCTGAGACCGAGGCGGCCGGCATAGAGAGCGACGGCGCGCTCGGGATTGGGCGTGCGGATGACGACGTGGTCGAGAGACGAGATGGCGGAGGCTTCATCGGCCGTCGCGGGAGAGGGGGCTGGCGCGCCGTGACGCTCGACCAGGGCGATGGCCACCCCGTGGGTGGCGGCGTTCGCGAGCTCGAGCCTCCGGGCCATGGTTGTCGGCACGCCGCGCCGTTCCAGAAGGTTCGCTGCCTTCTCGAGATTGCCCGTCGCGAAGGTCATTGACGAGAGCGGCCCGCCGTTGCCGCCGAACGCGACTGCGACGTTGCCGGTTCGCACGCAGCCGTCCGTCGAGCGGCGGCCAAGCAATGTCTCGTAGACCTGGGCAGAGCCCGCGACGGTGATGTGGTCGAGCGCGTCTATCATTCGGGCACCGGTCTACCAAAGCCCATGAGAATGGGACAAGGGCCGCGCAAAGCCGGTATGATCGGGCGTCGCAATCAACTCAACGAGTAGAGGTAGCAAGCGCACAAGACCAGGAGGAGCCCATGACACGCGTCCATCGGATTACGCGTCGCCGAGCGTTGAAGGTCGCGGCTGGTGCTGCCGGCGCGACCCTGCCTCTGGTGCATGTCCAGTCAGCACACGCTGCCGGCAAGCTGACGATGGGCATCTGGGATCACTGGGTGCCCGCGGCAAATCCGGTGCTGAAGGGCCTGGTCGACGAATGGGCCGCCAGGAACAAGGTCGATGTGCAGATCGACTTCATCGCTTCAGCCGGCAACAAGATGATCCTGACGCAGGCGGCCGAGGCGCAGGCGCGCAGCGGGCACGACATCCTGGCCTTCGATCAATGGGCGGCCCACCAGTACGGCGACAAGCTGATACCCGTGAACGACGTCATGGATGGGCTCATCAAGCAGTACGGGCCGGTGAGCAAGGCCGTCGAATATCTCGGCACGGCGGACGGCAAATGGCTCGCCGTGCCGGTCGCCTGGGGTTCGGCGCCGCTGCCGCCGTGTGCGCGCATCTCCATGATCAAGAACGACACGGGCGAGGACGTGACCGAGTGGTATCCCGCCAAGGACGTTAAGACCAAGGGGGCCGCCGACTGGACCTACGAAAAGCAGCTGAAGATGGCCGAGCAGTGTCACAAGGCGGGCCACCTGTTTGCCCTGGGCTGCGGCGCCAACAGCACCGACGCCAACCAGACCTGGGGGGCCACGTTCGGCGCCTTCGGCGCCCATCTCGTCGACGCCAAGGGCAACGTCACCGTCGATTCCGATCCGGTCCGCGAGGTGCTCGACTACGTGAAGCGCTTCGTCGCCTACCTGCCGCGCGAGACGATCGCCTACGATGACGCGTCCAACAACAAGGCCTTCGTCGCCGGCGCGGCGGCGCTGATCTGGAATCCGCCCAGCGCCTGGGCGGTGGCCAAGCGTGATGCGCCCGCGATCGCCGCCGC
>JAEWIV010000162.1 GCA_023386865.1 Pseudomonadota bacterium | reverse complement strand
GGGGCGGGGGGGGGGGGGCCCCCCCCGCCCGGCGCCATAATTGGGGAAGGGGCCCTCTGCTATGAATTGAGGGCGGCCCACACCCGCTCGGGCGTCGCCGGCATGTTGATGTGCTTGCCGCCAAGTGCATCGGAGATCGCGTTCATCACCGACGGCAGGGAGCCTGCGCAACCCGCCTCGCCGCAGCCCTTGGCGCCCAGGACATTGGTCTTCGCCGGCACCGAGTGATAGTCGAGTTGGAAGGAGGGTGTGTCCGAGGCGCGCGGCAGGGCGTAGTCGGTGAAGCTGCCGGTCAGGATCTGGCCATCCTCGCTGTAGACGACATGCTCGAACAGCGCCTGGCCGATGCCCTGCACGACGCCGCCATGGCTCTGGCCCTCGACGAGCAGCGGATTGATGACCGTGCCGAAGTCGTTGACCATGGTGTACTTCACGACCTCGACCCAGCCCGTATCGGGATCGATCTCGACCTCGGCGACGTGCGCGCCGTTGGGGAACGCCGACGGAGCGGCCTCGTGGATATGGCTGACATCGAGCGTGTCAGGCACGCCCTCGGGCACCTTCATGCCGGCGCGCAGGCGCTCGGCCAGTTCCATGATGCCGATACCGCGATCGGTGCCGACGATGGTGAAGCGGCCAAGTTTGAACTCGATGTCTGTCGCCGAGGCTTCGAGCGCCACGCCGGCGATCTGCTTGCCCTTGTCGATCACCTTGTCGGAGGCTTCGACGATCGCGGCACCACTCGCCATGATCGACTTGGACCCGCCGGTGCCGCCGCCCGCGATCAGCAGATCGCTGTCGCCCTGGATCAGCTTGATCTTGTGGAAGGGGATGCCGAGCTTCTCGCTCAGCACCTGGGCGAACGGCGTCCAGTGACCCTGGCCGTAGTCGAGCGTGCCGGTGATGATGGTGACGTCGCCGTTGGGCTCGAAGCGGATGCCGCCCATTTCCTTCATCGGCGGCGCCGTGACCTCGAGATAGTCGCCGATGCCGAGCCCGCGCAGCCTGCCGCGCGCCTTGCTCTCGGCCTTGCGCGCCGGAAAGCCCGCGACGTCGGCGAACTCCAGCGCCTTGTCGAGCAGCGCGGTAAACTCGCCACTGTCGTAGGTCGTGCCCGACGCGGTCTTGAAGGGCATCTCGGCGGGCTTGATGTGGTTCAGCTTGCGCATCTCGACCTTGTCGATGCCCATCTCGCGCGCGGCGGTGTCGATCAGCCGTTCCATGAAGTAGTTGGCCTCGGGGCGCCCGGCGCCGCGATAGGCGCCGACCGGCGAGGTGTTGGTGAAGGCGACCTTGGTCGCGACCTCGATCAGCGGCGTGCGATAGATGGCGGCCAGATTGCGCGTCACGCCCATCGAGCCCATCAGCGGACCGACATTGGCGAGATAGGCGCCGACATTGGCGAAGCCGACCAGGCGCACCGCCAGGAACTTGCCATCCTTGGCGAGGGCCAGCTCGGCGTCGAAGTCGTGGTCGCGGCCGTGCTGGTCGCTCAGGAACGCGCCCGAGCGGTCGTCGGTCCACTTCACCGGCCGGCCAAGGATCTTCGAAGCATGGAACAGCCCGGCATATTCCGGATAGGGCGAGCCCTTCATGCCGAACGAGCCGCCGACATTCCCGGTCAGGATGCGCATCTGGCTGGGCTTGATCTTCAGGAGGTCGGCCATCTGATGCTTCAGGCCGAATGCGCCCTGGTTGCCGGCACGCAAGGTGTAACGGTCGGTCTTGGCATCATAGTCGGCGACGGCGGAGCGCGGCTCCATGGCGCAGACGACGATGCGGTTGCTGACCAGGCGCAAGCGCGTCACGTGGGCGGCGCGGGCGAAGGCCTCGGCGACCTTGGCGCTGTCGCCGTAAAGATAGTCGACGCAGATGTTGCCGGGTGCATCGTCGAACACCTGCGGCGCTCCGGGCTTGGTCGCCTCGCGCGCATCGGTGACGGCGGGGAGCTGGTCGATGTCGATGATGACCGCCTCGGCCGCATCCTTGGCCTGGGCCAGGGTCTCGGCCACGACGAAGGCCACCGGGTCGCCGACGAAGCGCACCTTGTCGGTGGCGAGCGATGGACGCGTCGGCATCTTCATCGGCGTGCCGTCGCGGTTGGGCACCGGGATCAGGGTCTTGAGCGGGCCGTAATGCGCGAGGTCCGCGCCGGTCCACACGCCCAGCACGCCGGGCATGGTCCTGGCCTCCGCGGTGTCTATCCCTTTGATGACGCCGTGCGCCACCTGGCTCCGCACCATGACGCAGTACGCCTGATTGGGCAGGTTCATGTCGTCGGTGTAGCGGCCCTCGCCGCGCAGCAGGGTGGGATCCTCCTGCCGAGGCACGGGCTGGCCGATGCCGAATTTCATCAAATTGAGGTCGTTCGCGGCCATCGGCGCGTTCATGGGCAATCCGTCGGAAAAAGGTTGGGAGGTTGAGGTCGTCATCATATCGTATCGACCGGGCTCCGCCGCCAGTGCGCAACGCAGGTCTCGTATCGCGGTTTGCCCGGTCTCTCGGCACTGGCACCCCGCACGGACCATGCCAACAATGACCCCACTGTCGTTACGGAGGGTGTCCGGTGTCCGCCATCGCCTGGGAGCTGCCCGAGGACGTGCGCGCCGTGCGCGACGGCCTGCTCGATTTTGCGCGCAAGGAGATCCTGCCGCGCCACGACGCGCACCGCGACCTGTTCGAGGACCCGCGGCGACTCTATCGTGAGGACGGACGGTTTTCAGATGCCCTGAAGGCGCTGATCGACGACGTGCGGCGCGTCTCGGCCAAGGCCGGCTACTACAACATGTGCGTGCCCGAAGCGCTGGGCGGCGGCGGCCTGGGTCATCTTGCCTATTACGTCGGCTGGGAGGCGCTGTTCAGGCTGTGCGGGCCACAGAACTGGCTGATGCTCTACGTCATCAGCCACTGGGCCTTCGGGCCGAGCCGGCTGCTCGAAAAGGTCACGGACGAGGCGCGCGAGCGCATGCTGGCGCCGATGATGGCGGGCGAGGCGTCGATGTGCTTCGGCCTGTCGGAGCCGGGCGCTGGATCGGATGCCGCCGCCCTGGCGACGCGGGCGTGGCCCGACGGCAATGGCTGGCGGCTGAGCGGCCGCAAGATCTGGACCTCCAACGCACCGGTCGCCGACTACTGCATCGTCTTTGCGATCACCGACGCGGAGCGCGCCGCCCAACGTCGTGGCGGCATCAGCGCGTTCCTGGTGCCGACAGCGTCGCCCGGTTTCGAGGTCCAGCGCGTCATCAAGCTGTTTGGTCACATCGGCGGCGACGAAGCCGAGCTCCGGCTCGAGGATGTGCGGGTCGAGCCCTGGCAGCTCGTTGGCGAGCTGCACCAGGGCTTTGCTGCGGCGCTCTATGGCGTGTCGTTGGGCCGCATCTACAATTCGGCGCGCGCCGTGGGCTACGGCCGCTGGGCGTTGGAACTTGCGCTGGAATACGCGAAGACGCGCAAGGCTTTCGACCGGCCGATCGCCGACTACCAGGGCGTGACCTTCCCGCTGGCCGAGAGCGCCACCGAATTGCATGGCGCGCATCTGATGGGATTGAACGCCGCCCTGTTGCTCGACCAGGGGGCGCCCGCCATCAAGGAACTGTCGATGGCCAAGGCCTACTCGGTGCAGGTCGGCTATCGCGCCGTCGACCGCGCCATGCAGACCCACGGCGCCATGGGTTTCACCAACGAGGTCGGCCTGCATCACGCCTGGCACGCCTTGCGCATCGTCAATGTCGCCGACGGCACCAACGAAATCCTCAACCGTGGCATCGTGCAGCGGCTGCTCAAGGGCGATGTCGAGCTGTAAATCGTGTGTTAGTCATAGGCCATGTCGAACCTCGATCCTGTCACGCTGACCGTCATCCAGAACGGCCTGATCCAGGTCTGCAACGAGATGGATCTGGCTTTCGTGCGCTCGGCCTTCTCGCCGGTGATCTCCGAGGGCATGGACCGCTCGGATGGCATCTACGACGCGACCGACGGCGCCCTGATCGCCCAAGGTGAGCTTGGCCTGCCGGTGTTCGTTGGCACCATGCAGTTCTCGACCCGGGCCGTGATCGAGCGCGTGAAGAGCCACTACGCCGGCAAGGTCGATCCGGGTGACGTGTTCATCGTCAACGATCCCTATCTCGGCGGGACGCATCTGATGGACGTGCGCTTCGTGAAGCCGTTCTTCTACAAGGGCGAGCTGTTCGCCTGGCTCGCCAACACCGGCCATTGGCCCGATGTTGGCGGCATGGTGCCGGGCGGCTTCTCGGCCAGCGCCACCGAGGTCGAGCAGGAAGGCCTGCGCCTGCCGCCGGTGAAGTTCTTCAAGAAGGGCGAGATGGATCAGGAGATCCTGTCCATCATCCTGTCCAACATCCGCATCGCCGATCAGCGCATAGGCGACATCAAGGCCCAGGCCGCCGCCCTCACCACCGGCGAGCAGCGGCTGGCGGCGCTGATCGACCGCTACGGCGCCGACGTCGTGCGCCAGGCGATCGCCGAGATGCGCCACCGGGCCGAGCGCCAGATGCGCGCCAAGATCGCCGCCATCCCCGACGGCGTCTACGAGGGCACCTCGCAGGTGGACAGCGACGGCGTGGTCGACGAGCCGCTGACGATCAGGATGAAGATCACCAAGAAGGGCGAGGACCTCATCTTCGACATGACGGGCTCGAGCCCGCCCTGCCGCGGGCCGATGAACAGCGTCATCGCCACGACCAAGTCGGCGATCTATCTGGCGATGAAGCACATCTTTCCCGAGGTGCCGATCAATGCCGGCACCTTCGAGCCCCTGAAGATCGTCGACCCTGACGGCACCTTCCTCTACGCTAGGTATCCGCGGCCGGTGTCGGGCTGCGCCGCCGAAGTGAGCCAGCGCATCGCCGAGGCGGTGTTCGCGGCCATGACCAAGGCAATTCCCGACCTGCTGTTCGCAGCTCCGGCGGGAACCTCCGGCAACCTCGGGGTCGGCGGCTACGATCCCGAGCGCAACCGCAACTACATAATGTACCTCTTCACCGGGGGCGGTTACGGCGGCTTCCAGGGCGGCGACGGCTTGAGCAACGGCTGCTCGACCATCGGCATCTCCAAGATGCCGCCGGTCGAGGTGCTGGAGCAGTTCTATCCCGTCCTGTTCGAGGAGTTCTCCCTGCGCGAGGGCTCGGGCGGCGCCGGCGAGTTCCGCGGCGGCTTCGGCATCAACTATGCGATCAGGCTGCGCCGCGGCGAGGCGCGCGTCTCCATGGTCATGGATCACGGCCGCACCGGCCCGCAGGGCGTGTTGGGCGGCAAGGACGGCGGCACCAACACCGTCGAGGTGAAGCAGGGCGGCAAGACCTACCGGCCGCGGCATCTCTCCAAGGACCAGGATATCCAGATCGGCGTCGGCGACGTCGTGCGCGTGTCGACGCCTGGCGGTGGCGGCTTCGGCGATCCGGCCAGGCGCGACCCGGCAGCGATCGCACGCGACGTGGCGCGCGGCTACTACACGCAAGCCGAAGCGCGTGAGAAGTTCGGCGCGCGATGATTGCCAACCCCGCCGTCGTCGTGAGCGCAGCGCAGGATCTCGTGGCGATTGCCAGCAGTGTGCTCGTCGACCTGCCATGAGGTCCTTCGCTTCGCTCAGGACGACAACTGGTAGACGCAGCCTCCTTCTCGCGTTCCCCATGGCGTTTGCCGCCGGACCCATTGCCGCGCAGTCAACCTGGTACGCCGTGCGAGGGCCCGGCAACGCCTTCTTCGTCGATATGCCGGGCGAGCCCGTCTACAAGGTGATCGACACGCAATCGCCCGGCGGCGCGGCCTTCGCCTATCATTCCTACAGCCTGGAATACCGCCGACTGTCCTTCGTGGCGCAGACCGCTCTGTTGCCCGCCGATGTCGATCTCCGCCAGCCGCGGGCCTACCTGCAATCCGTGCTCGACGACCGCGCGCAGCGCCTGGCCGGCGGCAAATGGACAAGCGTCAACTGGCGCGACATGCAGGGAGTGCCGGCCGCCGAATCCGTCGGCTCGGTGCAGGGTGGCAGCGTGCTGCGCCAGCTCGTTTTGCTGAAAGGCCGGCGCTATGTGTCGCTCGCCTATCTCGCGCCGGCCGATGCGCTGCGTACGCCGGAAGCCGAGCGTTTCTTCGGGTCCTTGAGGATGGGAGCATGAGCAAGCCGCGTATCCACATCATGGCGCTGGGCGGCACCATCGCGACGCGGCCCGACCCCAGCGGCGTCATGCAGATGGGCGCGGGCGCCGACGATCTCGTGAAGGCCGTGCCGTTGCTCGACACGCTGGCCGATATCGAGGCCGAGACGGTGTCGCGCGTGGGTAGTCATTCGCTCTCCTTCGACCAGATCCACGCACTCGCGGCGAAGATCACAGCTTCGAAAGCCGACGGCGTGATCGTCACCCAGGGCACCGACACCCTCGAGGAGACGGCTTTCCTGCTCGACCTGCTGGTCGCGCGCGACATACCGGTGATCGTGACGGCGGCGATGCGCAATCCCTCGCTCACGTCGCCCGACGGCCCGGGCAACCTGCTGGCTGCCGTGCGCGTGGCCTGCGATCGGTGGATACGCGATCACGCGCGCTCGCTCGGCGTCATGGCGGTGATGCTGGACGAGGTCTATGCCGCGGCCGACGTCATCAAGGCCCATCCCACGCGCTTCAACGCCTTCGCCTCGCCGCAGACCGGACCACTCGCGGCACTCGTCGAGAACCGCATCGTGCCGCTCGGCCTGCCGGTCCGCGACGCGATCGAGGCGACGCGCCGCCAGCTGGGCAAGGTCGGTGGAACCGCCCAGCCAGTGGCGCTGCTGTGGATGGGGATCGACGAGCCAGGCCGCCTGATCGACGCGATGCTGGGCGCTTCCGATCATCTCGGCTATCGCGGGGCCGTCGTGGGCGCCATGGGCGGCGGCCATATCCCGGAGCGCCTGGCCGATGTCGCCGCGCGTCTGGCGGCCGCGATGCCTACGGTCGTGGCGCCGCGCGCCGGCGGCGGACCGATGCTTCGGCAGACCTACGGCGGTCCCACGTCGGAAATCGGCCTGCGCAAGGCCGGGCTGATCTGGGGCGGCCGCCTACATCCCCTGAAGGCACGCGTGCTGCTCGAGACCTGCCTCAGGGCCGGCCTGGCGCGACCGGCCATCGCCGACTTGTTCGACGCCTGGGGCTGATGCTCGCGCGCGCTTGGCGGCGGCAAAGCCGTGCATGCCGGCATGCCATTGCAGCGCCACCACCATGCCCTTGATGGGCTGCAGCAGGCCGATCGACAGGATCAGGATCAGGGGCAGCCAGATCGCGGCGTGCACCCAATAGGACGGCGCCCACGCCAGCTCGACATAAAGAGTCAGGGGCACGATCACATGGCCTACCACCACGATCACCAGATAGGCGGGGAAGTCGTCGGCGCGATGATGGTGAAAGGCCTCGCCGCAGGACGCGCAGGAGTCGGCCACCTTCATGAAGCGCCGGAACAGAGGGCCGTTGCCGCAGGCAGGGCAGCGGCCCCGCAGGCCGTTCAACAGCGCGACACCGACCTTGGGCTCCATCACGTTTCTCCTGTTTTCTCTTGTCTATATCCATACAATTAGCCATACATACAATGGCAATCGAGGTATATTGTATGGATTGGGTCCCTACACTTGGCGACGGCGTCGGGCCGGTCTACGAAGGCATCGTGAGTGCGCTTGCCGCCGACATCGCCTCGGGCCGCCTGCATCGCGGCGATCGGCTTCCCACGCATCGTGCCCTTGCCAGGGCGCTCGGTGTCGACCTCACGACCGTGACACGCGCCTACAACGAAGCGCGGCGGCGCGGCCTCACCGAGGCCCGCGTGGGTCAGGGGACGTTCGTCGCCGAAAGCCGCGTGCGTGCGCCGCGCGCCGCGGCTGCCGGCATCGATTTCGACCTGTCGATGAACCTGCCGCCCGAGCCGATCGAGGCCGATCTCGAAGGCCGCGTGTCGCGAGGCCTTGCGGCTCTGCAGCGCGACTACGGCATCTCCGACTTCCTGAGCTATCAGCGGACGGGCGGCAGCGACTCCGATCGTGGCGTTGCCGCAGACTGGCTGCGCCGCCGGGTCCGAACGGCCGAGGCGCAGCGCCTTGTCGTGTCGCCGGGCACGCAGACCGCGCTGGTGGCGATGCTGCTGGCGACGACGCGACCGGGCGACGTGGTGCTGACCGATCGTCTCACTTATCCCGGATTCAAGGCGGCGGCG
>JAEWIV010000086.1 GCA_023386865.1 Pseudomonadota bacterium | reverse complement strand
CCCGAAGTAAGACCAGAATGACCGACCGGGAAGCCCCGCCTCCGGCGGGCCTTCTTCTTTGGCCAGGGAAATGCGACGACGCCTTAACGGACAATGAACGGAACAATTGTCCCGACGACAAGCGCGGTGGAAATCACCTTGCGCGCATAAGTCTTCCAGAAGACATCGAGCCCGCCGACAAACGCCCAAAGACACAGCCAAGCCCAGGCCAAATAATCCCAGTGTCTCCAAAGTTGCAGCATCGCCACGATTACAGGAAGACTTGCCACGCACCCCAGGACATAGGGCCGCCAGCGCTCGCTTAGAAGGGCTCTCATTAGCGGAGGCCGATCTGGTCAGGGCTCCGGGGTGCCCTGAATACCCTGCATGAAGGCATCGAACGCATTGTGCCCCTTTTCAACGGCACGGAGAGCATCCCCCGCCATTGCGGCCGGACCGAGGCCGGTTGCAATACCCATCAATGCTCGACCTGCCATATAGTATCGAAACAGCGGATCGGAATCCAAGATGGAGAGGCCTTTCCCAACCGTGCGAAGAGCCGCTCCGGGATGTTCCGCCGCCCGCGTAAGCACTTCCCCAATTGCGTTCGATTCCTGTCCAGAACGCTGCAACTCATCCCACCCAAGAAGCCCCGTTCCGCGAGCCACGGAGCGCCCGGCGTTGTACACGCCGGGAAAGACGGAGTAAGCGCCGTTTACGACGGCGTTTGCCCTTGTGCCAACGCGCCCTGCAGCGTCAACAAGGTCGCTCCAGAATGACTGGCCAGCGTTGGGTGAAGCGTTATTGACCCGGGTGTACTGGTCAGAAGAGTTGGTGCGTATCGAACCATCTGGGTTGAGGCGAAAGCCAGGGACGTCGTTGACCTCTCGGACACGAAACCCAGGAAGATCGTCGGTCTGGCCAACGCGAAAGCCGGGCACATCGTCGCCGCGGCCAACACCAGCGGAGGGAAAGTCAGGCAAGAATCTGAACATGGTTCGCCTCGCAGATTGCGGGCGCTCTTTCCTGAGCGCCGGTCCCGATGGATCGAAGTCATGGCCATCTTAGGGAACGGCGCGATCGATGTCAATAACTACAGTATATGTATTTGACAACAGTCATCTTATGCCAGCACTGCTGTCGTCAGCTCAACGTTGTTCAATCAACCCCTCGCGCGTTCGGCCGGCTGGCCCAGAGCGGCGAGCGCCATTGCGACAATGCCCTTGGCGTCGAGGCCGGCCTGCTCGTACTGGCGGGCCGGCGCGGCGTGGTCGATGAAGCGGTCGGGCAGGATCATCGGCCGTATCTTCACACCGTGATCGAGCAGGCCGGCCATCGCCAGATACTGCATGACGTGGCTGGCGAAGCCGCCGACGGAACCCTCTTCGATCGTGATCAGGACCTCGTGCTCGCGCGCCAGGCGCCGCACCAGCTCGGTGTCGAGGGGCTTGGCGAAGCGGGCATCGGCCACGGTGGTGCTGAGCCCCTTGGCGGCGAGATCCTCGGCGGCGACCAGGCACTCGGCGAGGCGCGCGCCGAAGTTCAGGATGGCGATCTTGCTGCCCTCGCGCAGCACGCGACCCTTGCCGATTTCCAACGGCGTGCCGCGCGCCGGCAATTCGACGCCCACGCCCTCGCCGCGCGGATAGCGGAAGGCCGACGGCCGGTCGTCGATGTGCGCCGCCGTGGCCACCATGTGCATCAGCTCGAGCTCGTCGGCCGGCGCCATCACCACGAAGTCGGGCAGGCAGGCGAGATAGGCGACGTCGAAGGAGCCCGCGTGCGTGGCGCCGTCGGCGCCGACCAGGCCGGCGCGATCGATGGCGAAGCGCACCGGCAGCTTCTGGATGGCGACGTCGTGCACGACCTGGTCGTAGCCGCGCTGCAGGAACGTCGAGTAGATCGCGCAAAACGGTCTGAACCCTTCCGTCGCCAATCCCGCGGCGAAGGTGACGCCATGCTGCTCGGCGATGCCGACATCGAAGCAGCGCTCGGGGAAGCGTTCGGCGAACTTGTCGAGGCTGGTGCCCGAGGGCATCGCCGCGGTGATGGCGACGATCTTCTTGTCGACCTCGGCCTCGGCGATCAACGACTTGGCGAACACCGCCTGATAGGCCGGCGCGTTCGCCACCGGCTTGGACTGCTTGCCGGTGATGACGTCGAACTTCACCACGCCGTGGTACTTGTCGGCGCTGTTCTCGGCCGGCGGATAGCCCTTGCCCTTCTTGGTGACGACGTGGACCAGGATCGGCTTGTCGAGCCGGCTGTCGCGCGCATTCTTCAGCACCGGCAGCAGGTGGTCGAGATTGTGACCGTCGACCGGGCCGATGTAGTAGAAGCCGAGCTCGTCGAACAGCGTGCCACCCGCCACGAAGCCGCGCGCGAACTCCTCTGCGCGGCGCGCCGCCATCTCGAGCGGCTTGGGCAGCACCTCGGCAACCGAGCGGCCGAGATTGCGCAGGCTGACATAGGGACGGCCGGACAGAAGGCGCGAGAGATGCGCCGACATGGCGCCGACCGGCGGGGCGATCGACATGTCGTTGTCGTTAAGCACCACGATCAGCCGGCTGCGCAGATGCCCGGCGTTGTTCATCGCCTCGTAGGCCATGCCGGCGCTCATGGCGCCGTCGCCGATCACGGCCACGACGTGGTTGTTGGCGCCGGCGAGATCGCGGGCCACCGCCATGCCGAGGCCCGCCGAGATCGAGGTCGATGAATGGGCGGCGCCGAACGGGTCGTACTCGCTCTCGGCGCGGCGCGTAAAGCCCGACAGGCCGCCCTCCTGGCGCAGCGTGCGGATGCGGCTGCGCCGACCGGTGACGATCTTGTGCGGATAGGCCTGGTGGCCGACGTCCCAGATCAGCCGGTCGCGCGGCGTCTCGAACACGTAGTGCAGCGCCACGGTGAGTTCGACCACGCCGAGGCCAGCGCCGAGATGGCCGCCGGTGACCGAGACGGCGGAAATCGTCTCCTGGCGCAGCTCGTCGGCGAGCTGCCGCAGCTGGTCGGACTTCAGCCGACGGATGTCGGCTGGTACGTCGACGGTATCGAGGAGCGGCGTCGGGCCGGTCATGGCTACATCATACTCCCGCCGGCGCCCTACGCGCGCCGTGCGACAACGAAATCCGCCGCCTGCCTTAGCAAATCCGCGGCCGGGCCGAACGGTTCCAGATGCGCGGCGGCCTGTCGCGCCAGCAGGTCGGCCTGCGCCCGCGCCCGCTCGCCGCCCAGGATCGAAACGAAGGTCGCCTTGCCTGAGGCGGCGTCCTTGCCCGGCGTCTTGCCGATGTCGGCGGCGCTGCCCTCGATGTCCAATAGGTCGTCGACGATCTGAAAGGCCAGACCCAGATCATGGGCATAAGCCGACAAGGCATTGCGCAAGGGGTCGCTCGCCTTGCCGAGGATCGCGCCGGCGGTGCAGGAGAAGGAGATCAGCGCGCCGGTCTTCAGCCGCTGCAGGCGCGTGATCGCACCGATCGACAGGTCGGGGCGGCTTTCGGCCAGAAGGTCGAGCATCTGGCCGCCGACCATGCCGTGGGCTCCGGCCGCCTTGGCCAGATCGCCGACCAGGTGGGCACGCACCGCAGCGTCGCCGTGCGTATCCTCGTGCGCCAGCACTTCGAAGGCCAGCGCCTGCAGCGCGTCACCCGCCAGGATGGCCGTCGCTTCGTCGAACTGCTTGTGACAGGAGGGCTTGCCACGCCGGAGGTCGTCGTCGTCCATGGCCGGCAGGTCGTCGTGGATCAACGAGTAGGCGTGCACGAATTCGATGGCGCTCGCGGTCCTGAATGCCGACAACGCAGACACCTTGAACAACGTTGCACCGGCCAGCACGAAAAACGCGCGCAGCCGCTTGCCGCCCCCCAGGCTCGAATAGCGCATCGCCTCGAAGACGCGGGACTCGTCGGTGTCGCCCCCATTCCCAAGGGAGTGCGGCAGCAGGCGGTCCATGGTGCGCTCGACCGACGAGGCGGCGAACGCCAGCGCGGCGTCGAAGTCGCGATACGACGAAAGCGGCATGGAACGACGGCTAGCTCGCGTCGGCGGGCTGGCTGCCGACGGTCCCGTCGGCCGAGAAGACGATCTTCTCGACCTTCATCTTGGCCTCGGCCAGCTTCTGCTCGCAGTGCTTCTTCAGCAGCGCGCCGCGCTCGTAGGCGGTGATCGCCTCGTCGAGCTTGACCTGGCCGCGCTCGAGCTGCTGGACGATGCCTTCCAGCTCCTTGAGCGCGTCCTCGAACGACAGGCCGGCAATATCCTTGGGGAGTACGGGTTCTTTTGCCAATTTTGCCTCGCAGGGGGTGAAGTTGATCGTAACCGCCAGCGCCCGGCCCGTCATCCAGTGCGACACTGTGAAAAATGCCCATTCCGCGCGATGTTACGGCCTTTCTCAACTAAGGATAGCGAATCACGCATCTGTGACATGGTAGCCTTGCATGTTCGCAGGACAAAACCCCCGCCCGCGCATTGCGACAGTTGCACAGCAATGGCACGTTCCGCCCCGCAACGAAATAAACAGCCATTCACTAGGAGCAGAACGCCCATGGGCAACGTCAGCCATCTCGTCACGCGAACCGCTGCCTTCGAGAGCTCGGTGGAGAACGGGCTCGCCGAGGGAGGAAGCGGCAAGGACCGCCAGTTCGTCACCGCCCTCGCCCGCGGCCTCGACATCCTTCGCGCCTTCCATGCCGGCGAAGGCATGCTGGGCAACCAGGAGATCGCCCATCGCACCGGCCTGCCGAAGCCGACCGTGGCGCGTCTCACCCATACGCTGACCGAGCTGGGCTACCTCAACTACATCCGCCGCTTCCGCAAGTACGAGCTCGGCGCCTCGGTGCTGGCGCTCGGCTATGCGGCGATCTCCAGCATGGACGTGCGTCGCGCCTCGCGTCAGCCGCTCGAGCAGCTCGCGCACTCGCTGAACGCCTCGACGGCGCTGGGCGGCCGCGACCGTCATTCGATGATCTACCTCGAAGCCTGCCGTGGCCCGTCGGTCGTGGCGATCACGCACGATGTCGGCCCGCGCGTGCCGCTGGCCAGCCCCGCGATGGGCCGCGCCTATCTGTTCTCGCTGCCCGACGTCGACCGCAACAAGCAGATCGACGCCATCCGCCGCCGCTGGCGCGACGACTGGACCAAGGTGAAGACCGGCCTCGAGCGCTCGTTCAAGGAGCTGGCCGACCGCGGCTTCTGCGTCACCTGGGGCGAGTGGCTGCCCGAGCTCTGCGGCGTCGGCGCGCCGCTGCGCAACTCCGACGGGACGGCCGCCTACGCCATCAACGCCTCGGCACCGATCTACCAGATCAGCCGCGACCGGCTCGAAGCCGACTGGGGCCCGCGCCTGGTGAAGATCGCGCGCGACATCCGCACCGGCATGGCCGCGCAGCCGTCGTCATCGTCGACGGCGGCGCCGTCGGCGATGCGTCCTGCCACCAACGGGCATCGCC
>JAEWIV010000084.1 GCA_023386865.1 Pseudomonadota bacterium | reverse complement strand
AACGTCGCACCACCGGTCTTCGCCAGAACCTTCGTGATCGCCGCCGTCAGCGACGTCTTGCCGTGGTCCACGTGCCCGATCGTCCCGATGTTGCAGTGCGGCTTGTTCCGCTCAAACTTCGCCTTCGACATGGTCTTGTTCCTTCAATCGGTCCTGGTTCGATCGGCGGTTAGCCCGCCAGCTTGGTGATGACCTCGTCCGCCACCGCCTGCGGCACAGGCGCGTAGTGATCGAAGGTCATGGTGTAGGCGGCGCGTCCCTGGGTCATCGACCGCAGCGTGTTGACGTAGCCGAACATGTTGGCCAGCGGCACCATGGCGTTGATGACCTGCGCGTTGCCGCGGGCCTCCATGCCCTGGATCTGGCCGCGCCGGCTGTTGAGGTCGCCGATGCAGTCGCCCATGTAGTCTTCCGGCGTCACCACCTCGACCTTCATGATCGGCTCGAGCAGCTTGCACTGCGCCTTCTGCAGGCCTTCCTTGAAGGCGGCACGGGCGGCGATCTCGAACGCTAGCACGCTCGAATCGACGTCGTGGTAGGCGCCATCGATCAGCGTCGCCTTGAAGTCGATCACCGGGAAGCCGGCCAGCACGCCGGTCTCGCGCGAGGCCTCGAGGCCCTTCTCGACGCCCGGGATGAACTCCTTCGGCACCGAGCCGCCGACGATCTTGCTCTCGAAGCTGTAGCCCGAGCCCGGCTCGCCCGGCTCGAACACCAGCTTGATGCGGGCGAACTGGCCCGAACCGCCAGACTGCTTCTTGTGCGTGTAGTCGATCTCGGCCTTGCGCCCGAGCGTCTCGCGATAGGCGACCTGCGGCGCGCCGACATTGGCATCGACCTTGTAGGTGCGCTTCAGGATGTCGACCTTGATCTCGAGATGGAGCTCGCCCATGCCCTTGATGACGGTCTGGCCCGTCTCCTGGTCGGTCGAGACGCGGAAGGTCGGGTCCTCCTGGACGAGGCGACCGAGGGCGGCGCCCATCTTCTCCTGGTCGGCCTTCGACTTCGGCTCGATGGCAAGCTCGATGACCGGATCGGGGAAGTCCATCTTCTCGAGGATCACGGGATTGTCCGGATCGCACAGCGTGTCGCCGGTGGTGACGCTCTTGAGGCCGGCCAGGGCAATGATGTCGCCGGCGCGCGCTTCCTTCACGTCCTCACGGTTGTTGGCGTGCATCAGCAGCATGCGGCCGATGCGCTCCTTGCGGTCCTTGGTGCTGTTCAGCACGCCGGTCGCCGATTCGAGCACGCCCGAGTAGACGCGCGCGAAGGTGAGCGAGCCCACGAACGGATCGGTCATGATCTTGAACGCGAGGGCCGACAGCGGCGCATCGTCGCTCGACGGCAGCGTGATCGCCTCGTCGGAACCCATCTTGACGCCCTTGACGTCGGCCACGTCGGTCGGCGCCGGCAGGTAGTTCACGACGGCATCGAGCATGGGCTGCACGCCCTTGTTCTTGAACGCCGAGCCGCACAGCACCGGCACGAACGCATACGAGATCGTGCCCTTGCGGATGCACTTGATCAGCGTGTCGTAGTCCGGCTCCTCGCCGCCCAGGTACTTCTCGAGGGCCGCGTCGTCCTGCTCGACGGCCATCTCGATCATCTTGTGGCGCCACTCGGCGGCCTGTTCCTTGAGCTCGTCAGGGATGTCCTTGATCTCGAACTTGGCGCCCAGCGTCTCTTCCAGCCAGATGATGGCCTTGTTGGAGACCAGATCGACCAGGCCCTTGTAGTCGGCTTCCGAGCCGATCGGGATCTGCGTGACCAAGGGCTTGCTGCCCAGGCGGTCGGTGATCATGTCCACGGTGCGCCAGTAGTTGGCGCCGGTACGGTCCATCTTGTTGACGAAGCAGATGCGCGGCACGCCGTACTTGTCGGCCTGGCGCCACACCGTCTCCGACTGGGGCTCCACGCCCGCCACCGAATCGAACACGCAGACAGCGCCGTCGAGCACGCGCAGCGAACGCTCGACCTCGATGGTGAAGTCGACGTGGCCCGGCGTGTCGATGATGTTGACGCGATAGGAGTTGCCGGCGAACGGGCCGGCCTCGGTCTTCCAGAATGCGGTCGTCGCGGCCGACGTGATGGTGATGCCGCGCTCCTGCTCCTGCTCCATCCAGTCCATGGTCGCGGCGCCGTCGTGGACCTCGCCGATCTTATGCGACTTGCCGGTGTAGTAGAGGATGCGCTCGGTCGTGGTCGTCTTGCCGGCGTCGATATGCGCCATGATACCGATATTGCGGTACTGCGCGATGGGAGTGGTGCGGGCCATGGAGGGGGCTTTCTCGGTTCTTGTGCGGCCGGTTACCAGCGGTAATGGGCGAACGCCTTGTTGGCGTCGGCCATCTTGTGGGTGTCCTCGCGCTTCTTCACAGCGTTGCCGCGGCGGTTGAAAGCGTCGAGCAGCTCGGCCGAGAGCTTCTCTTTCATGCTGTGGCCCGAGCGGTCGCGCGCGGCCTGGATGATCCAGCGGATGGCCAGCGCCTGGCGGCGCTCGGGGCGGACCTCGACCGGAACCTGGTAGGTGGCGCCGCCGACGCGGCGCGAGCGGACCTCGACGGCCGGCTTCACGTTTTCCAGCGCCTCGTGGAAGGCGGGGACCGGATCCTGCTTGAGCTTGGCCTCGATCTCGTCGAGGGCGCCGTAGACGACACGCTCGGCGACCGACTTCTTGCCACGCTCCATGAGCGTGTTCATGAACTTCGAGAGAACGACATCGCCGAACTTCGCGTCCGGCAGGACTTCACGCTTCTCGGCTGCGCGACGACGGGACATTGCTACCTCCCCGCCTTACTTCGGACGCTTGGCGCCGTACTTCGAACGGCGTTGTTTGCGGTCCTTGACGCCCTGGGTGTCGAGGGTGCCGCGGATGATGTGATAGCGCACGCCCGGCAGGTCCTTGACGCGACCGCCGCGGATCATGACCACCGAGTGCTCCTGCAGATTGTGGCCCTCGCCCGGGATGTAGCTCACCACCTCGTAGGCGTTGGTGAGGCGCACCTTGGCGACCTTGCGCAGCGCCGAGTTCGGCTTCTTCGGGGTCGTCGTGTAGACGCGCGTGCAAACGCCGCGCTTCTGCGGACAGGCCTGCAGCGCCGGCACCTTGTTGCGCGAGGTGAGGCCGTGGCGCTGCTTGCGGATCAACTGGTTGATTGTCGGCATCGACTTCCGGTTCCTAAAACGCCCCTGCTCAGGGCAGATCTCGGGTCCGCCCAGGAAAGGCTTCGGCGCAAAGCGAATACACGGGCTAGCGGCAAGAGCGCAGCGCCCGCGCGATCAATAACTCTGCGGCCAGGAGGCCTGACTTGTAGCGGTCCTCGACGTCAGGCTGCGTCTTAGGCTTGCGCCTAACTACCAGCCCCCCAACGAGGTGCGCGCTTATATGGCCGCGATGGCATTGCCGTCAAGCGCAGTGAAACGCTTTTCTCTTTGATATTGTTGGCGTTTCCGGCCTAGGCGGTCGGACTCGTTCGTGTCGGCGGCTCTTCGGGTTGCGCAAGAATCTAACAACTACATCCAGTAGCTCCCGAGAGCCGGAGCCACTAGTAGGTGGTGCAGCTCAGGACTCCGCCGACATTCTGGCAGATGGTCTGCCGCGGCGTCGAGGCCTGTCTCTGGCGCTCGGCCTCGATCCGCTGGTCAGCGAAGTCGCTCAGAGCCTGGGCCAGGGCCCTCATTGCCGCCGCCCGACGCTCCAGTTCATAGGTGTGCTGGCGACGCAGGTCCTGGGCGGCCTGGCTGGCGATCTCATGCATCGCGTTGGTCATGTCCAGGCGGATGGCCGCCAGCTGGGTGTTTGCCTCGCCCCAGGTCAACCGGCCCCCAACGAGGCCTGCATAGACCTCGTCCTCACGCTCGGCGTAGCGCAGCATCGTTCGCTGCAGGGCCGGCAGGACCGCGACTGCACCGTCGATCATGGCCTTGCGGCAGGGCGTCAGCCAGTCACGATGGAGATCGCTCAGCGCCCGGCGATCTTCGGGGGTGGCCTTGCTGGCGTCGATGCGCTGCGCCAGCGTCGGCGGCTGGCTGTATCGTAGCGACAGCCTGCTGCTGAGCGCCGCATAGCCCTCCTGGGCCTGTGCCCGGGACCAACAGCTGTCGGTGGCGACACTGGCCCGCTCGGTGGTTTCCCTCATGCGCGAGATCTCCTGCTCTGCCGCCGTCGCACAACCGCCGATTGCAAGCATCAGAACGCCCAAGACCAGGCCCCGCATCGTCTCCCCGATTCGGCGGCAAGATGGCCGCCATATCCACCAGACGGAGGGGGTGCTCGAGGCGTTACACCCCGCGGTAACCTTTTTCCGCAGCAAGGCAAGCGCCTCGTCCTGCGCCCGCTGGTGCCGGCGGATGCGCCGGTCATTCAGCGCCGCTTTCCGCGCTGGGAGATCGTGCGCTGATCGACAGCATCAACCTCTCGCCCGACGACGGCCAAGGCCGAGACATGCGCGGCTTCTGGCTCGATCCCGAATTCCAGGGCCGCGGCCTGATGACCGAGGCCGCCAACTGCGTGACCGACTATGCATTTCGCGAGCTCGCCTGGCCTCATCTCTGGCTCAGCAACGCCGAGGCCAAGGCGGTTTCTGCTCGCGTCAAGGAAAGGAAGGGTGCGCGATTGGTTGGCTTCGAGCCGTTCCGCTATATCGAAGGCGAAGGGCGGCGCATGGTCTGGCTGATCGAGCGCGAGGCATGGCTCAGCCGCGCTCAACAGCGGTGAGCGTAGTGCGTGATCGTCAGAAACGGCGCGAGGCCGACGGATCGCGCGAGGCCAATCGAGGCTTCGTTGTGCTCCTCGACCTGGTAGCGCGGCGCGAGCCTGCGGCGGGCAAGCTCGGCGAGCGCCGTGCCGACCACGCGGGCACCGAGGCCGCGGCGACGATGCGCGGCTGCGGTCACGACACCGCCCACCTCCCAGACCTGCCCGTAGTTCTCGTAGGCGATGCAGGCGGCCCGAGGCGAGCCCTCAGAGGCCAGCACGCACGCGAAGGCCCTGCCTCCGGCCAGGAGCGGCTCGAGCCAGGCCCGGTCGTGACCCTGCGTGGCGACCAGCGCGAGCGCGGCATCGTCGGGAGCCGTCGTAATGGCGACGTCCGCATCGGGCCTGCTCCGACGAGCGGATGTGAAGGACACGAACGCCGTGCGGCGGCTCACCGTGAAGTGGGCCTGCACGCCGGCGAGGTCGGCCTCGCAGGCGAGCTTGAACACGATCCCGACGCCGCGCGGCACATGCGCCATGAGCGACGCCGTGAGCGCGGGCCGACCGCCACTAATGAAGGCCGCGACCGAAGCTCTGGGATAGGCGTCGCGGTCGTAGCGACTGGCCAGCGTCTGCAGGGCAACCAGAATGGCCGTGCCGCCGGCGTCGATCGCCCGATAGGCATTCACGTGACCGGGATAGGCCAGCAACTGCTTCAGCAGAACGATGTTGCGAAGCGGATCGCGCGCGAGGTCGTCGATGGCCTCCCGGACGGAAATGCGCGCTGTGCTCATCCCCCGACCCGAAAGTGCATTTCAGCGCGCGAGGCTTTGATCATCCCGGTCCCGTCCTGAAGGTGCCGCAAGAAAAAGGCCGCCACCTTGCGATGACGGCCTTTGTCCGTTCGATATCCCGACGATCAGTCGTCGGCGGCGTGTTCCTGTTCCAGCGTCGGCAGCGGCTCGTCCTCGCCGTCCTGGCCGGCTGCCAGGATGGCGCGGTCGCGCTGCGCGGCGATCGCCTTCAGGCGGTTCACGACTCCGCCGGTGCCCGCCGGGATGAGGCGGCCGACGATGACGTTCTCCTTCAGGCCCTGCAGGGTGTCGACGCGGCCGGAGACGGCCGCCTCGGTGAGCACGCGGGTCGTTTCCTGGAAGGACGCCGCCGAGATGAACGACTTGGTCTGCAGGCTCGCCTTGGTGATGCCCAGCAGCACCGGGTCCGCCTTGGCAGGCTTCATCTTCTCGGACACGAGCTTGGCGTTCTCGTGGTCGAACTCCTGCTTGTCGACTTGCTCGCCGATCAGGAAGGTCGACTCGCCCGGATCGGTGATCTCGACCTTCTGCAGCATCTGACGCGCGATCGTCTCGATGTGCTTGTCGTTGATCTTCACGCCCTGCAGCCGATAGACCTCCTGGATCTCGTTCACCAGGTACTCGGCCAGCTTCTCGATGCCCAGCACGCGCAGGATGTCGTGCGGCACCGGGTTGCCGTCGATCAGCAGATCGCCGCGCTCGACGTAGTCGCCTTCCTGCACGGCGATGCGCTTGCCCTTGGGGATCAGGTACTCGACCGGCTCGGCACCCTCGCCCTCCGGCACGATCAGGATGCGGCGCTTGCTCTTGTAGTCCTTGCCGAACTCGATGCGGCCGGCGATGTCGCAGATGATCGCGAAGTCCTTGGGCTTGCGCGCTTCGAACAGCTCGGCCACCCGCGGCAGACCGCCGGTGATGTCGCGGTTCTTGCCACCCTCGCGCGGGATGCGCGCCAGGATGTCGCCGGCATGGACCTCCTGGCCGTTCTCGACCGAGAGCACCGAATCGACCGACAGCAGGTAGCGGGCCTCCTGGCCGTTGGCCAGCATGACCGGGTTGCCCTCGGCATCGTGGATGGCGATGCGCGGACGCAGGTCGCCGCCGCGCGGCTGGCCCTTCCAGTCGACGACGACGCGGTTGGAGATGCCGGTCGATTCGTCGATCACCTCGCGCATCGACACGCCCTCGACCAGGTCGACGTAGACGGCCTTGCCGGCCTTCTCCGTGATGATCGGCAGGGTGTACGGATCCCACTCGGCGAGCTTCTGGCCCTTGCCGACGGGAGCGTCGTTGTCGACCAGCAGGCGCGCGCCGTAAGGCACGCGATGCTTGGCGCGCTCGCGCTCGGCGCCGTCGATCAGCACCAGCTCGGTGTTGCGGCCCATGACGACCGGCACGCCCTGGCTGTTGATGACGACGTTGCGGTTGCGCACCTGGACGCGGCCGTCGTGGCTCGCCTCGATGCTCGACTGCTCGGCGCCGCGCTGGGCGGCGCCGCCGATGTGGAAGGTACGCATGGTGAGCTGGGTGCCCGGCTCGCCGATCGACTGGGCGGCGATGACGCCCACCGCCTCGCCGATGTTGACCTTGGTGCCACGGGCCAGGTCGCGGCCGTAGCACTTGCCGCAGACGCCGGTCTTGGTGTCGCAGGTCAGCACCGAGCGGATGCGCATCTCCTCGATGCCCGCCTTCTCGATCAGCTCGACGCCGACCTCGTCGATCAGCTCGCCGGCCTTGCACAGGACGGTGCCGTTCAGCGGGTCGACGACGTCCTCGAGCGCGGTGCGGCCGAGCACGCGCTCGGAGAGCGGCTCGATCACGTCGCCGCCATCGACCACCGCACGCATGGTGAGGCCGTTGGTGGTGCCGCAATCCTCCTCGAAGATGATGCAGTCCTGGGCGACGTCGACCAGCCGCCGCGTCAGGTAGCCCGAGTTGGCGGTCTTGAGGGCGGTGTCGGCCAGGCCCTTGCGGGCGCCGTGGGTGGAGTTGAAGTACTCCAGCACCGAGAGGCCTTCCTTGAAGTTGGAGATGATCGGCGTCTCGATGATCTCGCCCGAGGGCTTGGTCATCAGACCACGCATGCCGGCGAGCTGCTTCATCTGCGTGGTCGAGCCGCGCGCACCGGAGTGCGCCATCATCCACACCGAGTTCACCGGCTTGTTGGCGATCGGCGTCGAGATGCCCTTCATCATCTCCTCGGCGACCCGATCCGAGCAGCGCGACCAGGCGTCGACCACCTTGTTGTACTTCTCGCCCGAAGTGATCAGGCCGTCCTGGTACTGCTGCTCGTACTCCTTGACCTCCTTCTGGGTCTGGCTGACCAGCTTGACCTTCGCAGCCGGAATGACGAGGTCGTCCTTGCCGAAGGAAATGCCGGCGCGGCAGGCGTGGTAGAAGCCCAGGCCCATCAAGCGATCGGCGAAGATCACCGTCTCCTTCTGGCCGCAGTGGCGATAGACGGCGTCGATGACGTTCTGCAGGTCCTTCTTGGTCAGAAGCCGGTTGATCAGCGAGAACGGCAGGTTCGGGTGCTTGGGCAGGATCTGCGCCAGCAGGATGCGGCCCGGCGTGGTCTCGACCACGCGGCTGGCGAGCTCGCCCTTGTCGTCATAGGCCTCCAGACGCGCCTTGATCTTGGCGTGCATGGAGAGCGTGCGGCCGTGCAGCGCGTGCTCGAGCTCGCCGATGTCGGAGAACAGCGAGCCCTCGCCCGCCTCGCCCTCGCGCTCGAGCGTGATGTAGTAGATGCCGAGTACGATGTCCTGCGACGGCACGATGATCGGCTTGCCGCTCGCGGGCGAGAGGATGTTGTTGGTCGACATCATGAGCACGCGGGCCTCGAGCTGGGCTTCCAGCGACAGCGGCACGTGCACCGCCATCTGGTCGCCGTCGAAGTCGGCGTTGAAGGCCGTGCAGACCAGCGGATGGAGCTGGATCGCCTTGCCCTCGATCAGCACCGGCTCGAAGGCCTGGATGCCCAGGCGATGCAGCGTCGGCGCTCGGTTGAGCAGCACCGGATGCTCGCGGATCACCTCTTCGAGGATGTCCCACACCTCCGGCCGCTCCTTCTCGACCATGCGCTTGGCGGCCTTGATGGTGTTGGCCATGCCGTAGGCCTGGAGCCGCGAGTAGATGAACGGCTTGAAGAGCTCGAGCGCCATCGTCTTCGGCAGGCCGCACTGGTGCAGCTTGAGCTCCGGACCGACCACGATGACCGAGCGTCCCGAGTAGTCCACGCGCTTGCCGAGCAGGTTCTGGCGGAAGCGGCCTTGCTTGCCCTTCAGCATGTCGGAAAGCGACTTCAGCGGACGCTTGTTGGCGCCGGTGATGACGCGGCCGCGGCGGCCGTTGTCGAACAGGGCGTCGACCGACTCCTGCAGCATGCGCTTCTCGTTGCGCACGATGATGTCGGGCGCGCGCAGCTCGATCAGGCGCTTCAGCCGGTTGTTGCGGTTGATGACGCGGCGATAGAGGTCGTTCAGGTCGGAGGTCGCGAAGCGGCCGCCGTCGAGCGGCACCAGCGGGCGCAGCTCGGGCGGGATCACCGGCACCAGCTCGAGGATCATCCACTCCGGACGGGCGCCGGATTCGATGAAGTTCTCGCAGAGCTTCAGGCGCTTCACCAGCTTCTTGCGCTTGGCCTCCGAGGTGGTCTCGCGCAGCTCCTCGCGCAGCCGCGGACGCTCCTCGTTGAGGTCGATCGCCGACAGCATGGCGCGGATCGCCTCGGCGCCGATGTCGGCGCGGAAGGCGTCGTCGCCGTACTCGTCGAGGGCGTTGAGGTACTGCTCCTCGTTCAGGAGCTCGCGGTACTTGAGCGGCGTCAGGCCCGGTTCGGTCACCACGTAGTTCTCGAAGTACAGGATGCGCTCGAGGTCGCGCAGCGTCATGTCGAGCAGCAGGCCGATGCGCGAGGGCAGCGACTTCAGGAACCAGATGTGCGCCACCGGCGAAGCGAGCTCGATGTGGCCCATGCGCTCGCGGCGCACCTTGGTGAGCGTCACCTCGACGCCGCACTTCTCGCAGGTGATGCCGCGGAACTTCATGCGCTTGTACTTGCCGCACAGGCACTCGTAGTCCTTGATCGGCCCGAAGATGCGGGCGCAGAACAGGCCGTCACGCTCCGGCTTGAACGTGCGGTAGTTGATGGTCTCCGGCTTCTTGATCTCGCCGTGGCTCCAGGCGCGGATGCGGTCGGGGCTGGCGATCGAGATGCGGATCTCGTCGAAGGTCGGCGTGCCCTGCGGCTGGCCCAGTACGTTGATGAGGTCGGTCATCTTGGTGTCCTACTGTTCGTTGGACGAATTCGCGAAAGAGGGAAGGCAGGCCAACGTCAGTTGGCCTGCTGGTTGAGCTCGACGTTCAGGCCGAGCGAGCGCAGCTCCTTGACCAGCACGTTGAAGGATTCGGGGATGCCCGCCTCGAACGTGTCGTCGCCGCGCACGATGGCCTCGTAGACCTTGGTGCGGCCGGCCACGTCGTCCGACTTGACGGTGAGGATCTCCTGCAGGGTGTAGGCCGCGCCATAGGCCTCGAGCGCCCACACCTCCATCTCGCCGAAGCGCTGGCCGCCGAACTGGGCCTTGCCGCCCAGCGGCTGCTGGGTGACCAGGCTGTAGGGGCCGATCGACCGGGCGTGGATCTTGTCGTCCACCAGGTGATGCAGCTTCAGCATGTAGATGTAGCCCACGGTGACCTTGCGGTCGAAGGGCTCGCCGGTCCGGCCGTCGACCAGGGTCACCTGGCCCGACTTGTCGAGACCCGCCATCTCCAGCATGCCGACGATGTCGCCCTCGTGCGCGCCGTCGAACACCGGCGAGGCGAAGGGAACGCCGCGGCTCAGGTTCCTGGCGAGCTCGATGGTCTGCTCGTCGTCGAGGTCCTGGATCTCGGCCTTGTAGGCCTTCTCGCCGTAGACCTCGCGAAGGTGCTTCTTGACCTGGGCGACCGACGCCTCGCGGGCGCCGTTCACCATCTCGCCGATACGCTTGCCGAGCCCGGCGGCGGCCCATCCGAGATGGGTCTCCAGGATCTGGCCGACGTTCATGCGGGACGGCACGCCGAGCGGGTTCAGCACGATGTCGACGGGCTGGCCCTCCTCGAGATACGGCATGTCCTCGAGCGGCATGATGCGCGAGATCACGCCCTTGTTGCCGTGGCGGCCGGCCATCTTGTCGCCCGGCTGCAGCTTGCGCTTGGTGGCGACGAAGACCTTGACCATCTTCATCACGCCCGGCGGCAGCTCGTCGCCGCGCTGCAGCTTGTCGACCTTGCTGTCGAAGCGGTCCTGCAGGCGCTTCATCGATTCGTCGAACTGCTTGTTCAACGCCTCGATCTCGCCCTGGCGCTTGTCGGTCTTGACGGCGATCTGGCGCCACTGGCCGGGAGTGTACTCGCCCAGCACCTTGTCGGTGATGCGCGTGCCCGGCTTCAGGCCCTTGAGCCCGCCGGCCACCGTCTGGTTCATCAGCATTTCCTGGATCTGGCTGTAGAAGCTGCGCTCCAGGATGGCCTTCTCGTCGTCGCGGTCCTTGGCCAGACGCTCGATCTCGTCGCGCTCGATGGCGAGCGCGCGCTCGTCCTTGTCGACGCCGCGGCGGTTGAAAACGCGGACCTCGACGACCGTGCCCTCGACGCCCGGCGGCACCTTCAGCGAGGTGTCGCGCACGTCGGCCGCCTTTTCGCCGAAGATGGCGCGCAGCAGCTTCTCTTCCGGGGTCATCGGGCTCTCGCCCTTCGGCGTCACCTTGCCGACCAGGATGTCGCCCGCCTTCACCTCGGCACCGATGTAGACGATGCCCGCCTCGTCGAGGTTCTTCAGCGCCTCCTCGCCGACATTGGGGATGTCGCGGGAGATCTCCTCCTGGCCGAGCTTGGTGTCGCGCGCCATGACCTCGAACTCCTCGATGTGGATCGAGGTGAAGACGTCATCGCGCACGATGCGCTCGGAGAGCAGGATCGAGTCCTCGAAGTTGTAGCCGTTCCACGGCATGAAGGCGACGAGCACGTTGCGGCCGAGCGCCAGCTCGCCGTCGCGCGTCGACGGGCCGTCGGCCACGATGTCGCCCTTGTTCACCTGGTCGCCGACCTTCACGAGCGGCTTCTGGGTGATGCAGGTGCTCTGGTTGGAGCGCTGGAACTTCAAGAGGTTGTAGATGTCGACCGCCGGGCGGTTCGGACCCACGTCCTCCGTGGCGCGCACGACGATGCGCATGGCGTCGACCTGGTCGACGATGCCGGTGCGGCGCGCGGCGA
This sequence comes from Pseudomonadota bacterium, assembly GCA_023386865.1. GTDB lineage: Bacteria > Pseudomonadota > Alphaproteobacteria > Reyranellales > Reyranellaceae > Reyranella. Next base: position 2,834 of record JAEWIV010000084.1, on the reverse strand, counting down.
TCGCCACGCCCGAGTCGCGCGCCACCACCTCTTCCATGCCGGTGCCGACCAGCGGCGACTCGGCCTGGATCAGCGGCACCGCCTGGCGCTGCATGTTCGAGCCCATCAGCGCGCGGTTGGCGTCGTCATTCTCGAGGAACGGGATCAGCGCCGCCGCGACCGACACGATCTGCTTGGGCGACACGTCGACGAAGTCGATCGTGTCGGGACGGCCGAGGATGTACTCGCCGCCCTTGCGGCACTGCACCAGCTCGGACACGAACTTGCCGCGGGCGTCGATCTCGGCGTTGGCCTGGGCCACCGTGTAGCGGCCCTCCTCCATCGCCGACAGGTAGACGACCTCGTCGGTTACACGGCCGCCGGCGACCTTGCGGTACGGGCTCTCGATGAAGCCGTACTGGTTCACGCGGGCGTAGGTCGCGAGCGAGTTGATCAGGCCGATGTTCGGGCCTTCCGGCGTCTCGATCGGGCAGATCCGGCCGTAGTGCGTCGGATGCACGTCGCGCACCTCGAAGCCGGCGCGCTCGCGCGTCAGGCCGCCCGGTCCCAGCGCCGAGAGGCGACGCTTGTGCGTCACTTCCGACAGCGGGTTGGTCTGGTCCATGAACTGGCTGAGCTGGCTCGAGCCGAAGAACTCGCGCACCGCCGCCGCCGCCGGCTTGGCGTTGATCAGGTCGTGCGGCATCACGGTGTCGATGTCGATCGAGCTCATGCGCTCGCGGATAGCGCGCTCCATACGCAACAGGCCGACGCGATACTGGTTCTCCATCAGCTCGCCGACCGAGCGGACGCGGCGGTTGCCGAGATGGTCGATGTCGTCGATCTCGCCGCGGCCGTCCTTCAGGTTCACCAGAACCTTCAGGATCTCCAGGATGTCCTCCTTGCGGAGAACGCGCATCTGGTCGTCGGTCTGGAAGTTCAGGCGCGCGTTCATCTTGACGCGGCCGACGGCCGACAGGTCGTAGCGCTCGCTGTCGAAGAACAGGCCCGAGAACAGCGCCTCGGCGGATTCCAGGGTCGGCGGCTCGCCCGGACGCATGACGCGGTAGATGTCGATCAGCGCGTCTTCGCGGCTGGCGTTGCGATCCGCATTCATGGTGTTGCGGATGTAGGCGCCGACGTTCAGATGGTCGATCGCCAGCACCGGCAGCTCGTCGACGCCGGTCTTCTCCAGCTTGTCGAGGTCGCTCGCCGACAATTCGTCACCGGCTTCGAACAGGACTTCGCCCGTGCGCTCGTTGATGATGTCGACAGCGAGATAGCGGCCGGTCAGCTCCTCGGTGGAGACCTGCTGCTCGGTCAGGCCGGCCTCGACCAGCTTCTTGATGACGCGCGGGGTCATCTTGGTGCCGGCCTCGGCGACGATGGCGCCGGTGGAGGCGTCCACGAGGTCCGAAATCAGCTTGACGCCCTTCATCCGTTCGGCGCTGAACGGGGTCTTCCAACCGCCGGCCGAGCGCGTGTAGGTGATGGTGTCGTAGAAGTAGTTGAGGATCTCTTCCTTGGCCATGCCCTGCGCCTCGTAGGGCAGCAGGTCCTTGCGGTTGGCCTTGCGCTCCGCGCGCAGCGCCTCGGTCTCCGCGCCGTCCAGAGCGAACAGCAGCGTGGTGGCCGGCAGCTTGCGGCGACGGTCGATGCGGACGTAGACGAGATCCTTGGCGTCGAACTCAAAGTCGAGCCAGGAGCCGCGATAGGGGATGACGCGGGCTGCGAACAGATACTTGCCCGACGCGTGGGTCTTGCCCTTGTCATGGTCGAAGAAGACGCCCGGCGAGCGGTGCATCTGCGAGACAATGACGCGTTCGGTGCCGTTGATGACGAAGGTGCCGTTGGCCGTCATCAGGGGCATGTCGCCCATGTAGACGTCCTGCTCCTTGATGTCGCGAATCGAACGGAGGCCGGTGTCCTCCTCGACGTCGAACACGGACAGGCGCAGGGTCACCTTCAGCGGGGCGGCGAAGGTCATGCCGCGCTGCTGGCACTCCTCGACGTCGTACTTCGGCTGCTCAAGCTCGTACTTGACGAAATCCAGCACCGCGCGGTCGGAGAAGTCCTTGATCGGGAAGACCGACTTGAACACTTCCTGCAGGCCCAGGTTCGCCCGCTTTTCCGGGGCGATGTCCATTTGCAGGAAGTGGTCGTAGGAGCTGCGCTGCACCTCGATGAGGTTGGGCATCTGGGTGACTTCCGGGATGCGCCCGAAGCTCTTCCGAACACGTTTACGACCCGTAAAGGATTTGGCCATGGATGTCCCCAAACGTCTGTACGTGATGCGCGTTATACCGACCGTTCAACCGACCGCAGGATCAAGCCGACTGGTGTCGACCGGTCCCGAGGGCGCCCGCGCGGGCCATCCCCATGATGGGGACGGAAAGAGCCGGGCCGGGCAAGCCCGGTCCGGCGGAAGGCAGAAAACGCCGTGCGGCGGCAGGTTCCCTGGGGAACCGACCGCCGTCCGGCGTGGAACTGTATGATCCGTAACGCAACAAGGTCTTACTTAATATCGACCTTGGCGCCGGCCTCTTCAAGCTGCTTCTTGATCTTGGCGGCCTCGTCCTTCGTGGCGCCTTCCTTGACCGGCTTCGGAGCGCCCTCGACCAGGTCCTTGGCTTCCTTCAGGCCCAGGCCGGTGATCGCACGGACTTCCTTAATCACGTTGATCTTCTTGTCGCCGGCATCGGCGAGGATCACCGTGAACTCGGTCTGCTCTTCGGCCGGAGCGGCAGCGGCAGCGGCCGGGCCGGCGGCGGCAACGGCCACCGGAGCGGCGGCGGAGACGCCCCACTTCTCTTCGAGGAGCTTCGACAGCTCGGCGGCTTCCAGGACGGTCAGGG
>JAEWIV010000050.1 GCA_023386865.1 Pseudomonadota bacterium | reverse complement strand
TCACCCGCGAATACTTTCGCATGGTCGAGCCGCTGTTCGTCGGCAGGCGCATCTTCGACTTCGACCATGTCGAGGCGCGCGTGCGCAACGCCATGTATCACCTGGGCGTCGGCAACCAGCTCACCGCCTGTCTCGCCGCCATCAACGTCGCGTTGTGGGACGCCATTGCCCGCGGCTTCGGCGTCAGGGTGTGCGACCTGATCGGCGGCTGCGGCACGACGCGCATCCCGGCCTACGCCTCGACCGGCTTCTTTTCCGACGATCCCGACCGCCAGCTCGACCACATGCTGGCCGAGGCCGCCGCCCATCCCTATGCCGGCGCCAAGATCAAGATCGGCCGGGGCATCCGGGACGACGTGGCGCGCGTGCGCCGCGCCCGCGCCGCATTGGGGCCGGACAAGCTCCTGATGGTCGACATCAACGGTGCCTACACCGCCGACGTGGCGCTGGAATGCGCGCGGGCGATCGAGCCTTTCGCCGTGCACTGGATCGAGGAGCCGCTGCCGCCGGGAGACCTGCGCGGCTATGCCGAGCTGCGCCTGCGCTCGCCGATCCCGATCGCTGCCGGCGAGGCCCATCATACGGTGCGCGATTTCCGCGCCCTGATCGACGGCCGCTGCATCGACATCGTCCAGCCGTCGGTGCCGGGCACCGGTGGCCTCACCGAGGCGCGGCGCATCGCGACCCTGGCGCACGCCCAGAACCTGCGCGTGGCGCCGCATGTCTGGGGCGGCGCCATCGGGCTCGCCACCGCCTGTCATCTCATCGCCTCGCTGCCCAATACGCCGCACACCGACCATCCGCCGCATCCGCTGATGCTCGAGTACGACATGAGCGACAATGCACTGCGTACGCAGCTGCTCAAGAAGCCTCTGGTCCTGGAAGCCGGCCACGTTCTGTTGCCAGCGGAGCCCGGGCTCGGAGTCGAGCTCGATCGCGATGCCGTGGAGCGCTACCGCGTTTGCTGACCGGCGCCCGCCGTGCCATGTTTCGTTGAAAGAAAACCGTGGGAGTGGGACGCATGACCAAGACAACCCGTCGCGGCTTCTCGGCCGGAGCCGCCGCCACCGTGCTGGGCCTGGCGACGGGCGCCGGCGCACAGCCGGCACCGGTCAAGGTCGGTGTCATCTATCCGTTGAGCGGCAATTCGGCGAGCGCCGGCAACTATTCCAAGATGGCGATCGAGGTCGGCGCCGACGTCGTCAACAACGGCAACGCCGAGCTCGCCAAGGTCCTGCCGCTGGCCAAGGGCGGCGGGCTGCCGGGCCTGGGCGGCGCCAAGATCCAGCTGATCTTCGCCGACAATCAGGGCACTCCGGCGGCCGGGCAGAACCAGGCGCTGCGGCTGATCTCCGAGGAGAAGGTGGCGGCGCTGATCGGCGCTTACCAGTCCGGCATCACGCTCACCGCCAGCGCCATCGCCGAGCGCCACGGCATGCCGTTCGTGAACGCCGAGTCGGTGGCCGCCAACCTCACCGAGCGCGGCTTCAAGTGGTTCTTCCGCGTGACGCCGGTCGCCATCGACTTCGCCCGCGCCTATTCGACCTTCCTCAAGGAGCAGAAGGCAGCCGGCCAGAAGGTCGGCTCGATCGCGGTGGTCCACGAGAACACCGAGTACGGGAACTCGGTCGCGAGCGTCATCGCCGACCAGTTCGGCAAGGACGGCCTGCCGGTCACGCAGAAGATCGCCTATTCGGCGAACTCGAGCGACGTGCAGCCGCAGGTTCTGCAGCTCAAGGAGAAGAACCCCGACGTCGTGATCTTCATCTCCTACACGTCCGACGCGATCCTCTACGCCAAGACGATGAAGGAGCTGAACTGGAAGCCGTCGATCATGATCGCCGACAATGCCGGCTTCAACGATCCGGCCTTCCTGAAGGCTATGGCCCCGTCGGTCGAGGGCCTGGTCAACCGCTCGGCCTATTCGGGCGGCAAGCCGGGCAGCGTGCCGGCGATCTTCAACGAGCTCTACAAGGCCAAGGCCGGTGTCGAGCTCGACGACGTCTCGGTGCGCGGCCTGCAGGGCTTCCTGGTGCTGGCCGATGCGATCAACCGCGCCGGCTCGACCGACCCCGCCAAGATCCAGGCGGCGCTCAGGGCCACCAACCTGCCGGCCGAGCAGATGGCGGCGGGCTACGACGGCGTGAAGTTCGACGACAAGGGCCAGAACGTGCTGGCGTCGAGCGTGGTGACGCAGCTGCAGGGCGGCAAGTATGTCACGATCTACCCCAAGGCCCGCGCCACGGCGAACGTCATCCTGCCCTACAAGGGCTGGTAAGCGTCGCGCGGTAGCGTAGCCGAGGCAGCAGCGTGTCGATCACGCTGGCCCAGGTGATCGTGAGCGGGCTGCTGCTCGGCGCGGTCTATGCCCTGTTCTCGTCCGGCCTGACGCTGATCTGGGGCATGATGAACGTCGTCAACTTCGCGCACGGCGACTTCGTCATGCTCGGCATGTACAGCGCCGTCGTGATCTGGACGGCCCTCGGCGGCGGGCCGTTCGCCGCCGTCCCGGTCGCCGCGATGCTGATCGCGACGCTCGGCATCCTGAGCTACTTCCTGCTCGTGCGCCACATCATGCGCGGCCCGATGCTGGCGCAGATCCTGGGCACCTTTGGCCTGGCGCTGTTCCTGCGCTACTCGGCATTCTGGTACTTCGGCGCCGACTTCAAGACCCTGCCCGACACGATCGTCGGCGGGTCCTTCGTCCTGGCGGGCATCCGGTTCGAGGGCTCGCGCGTGCTGGCGGGCGCCGTCGGCCTCGGCATCACGTTGCTGCTGCACGTCATCCTGACGCGCACCGCCGTCGGTAGCCGCATGCTGGCGGTGTCGGAAGACGCGACGGCGGCACAGCTCATGGGCATCCGGCCGCAGCAGATGCAGGCGCTCGCCTGGGCGATGGCAGGGGCGGCCACCGGCATCGCCGGTGCGCTGATCGCCAACTTCTTCTACACCTCGCCCACGGTCGGCGAGACGCTGGCCATCATCGCCTTCGTCACCGTCTCGTTCGGCGGCTTCGGCAGCGTGCTGGGCGCGCTGGTCGCCGGCCTGATCATCGGCGTCGTCGAATCGCTGTCCGCCTACCTGATCGGCCCGGTCTACAAGGATGTCGTCGTCTACATCCTGTTCGTGCTGGTGCTGTGGTTCCGGCCGCAAGGCCTGATGGGCAAGACGTGAGGCGCTACCTGGTTCCGGGCGCGCTGGTGGTGCTGGCGCTGGCCTATCCCCTGCTGGTCGCGGGCTCGCCGGTGTGGGAGCGGCTGGGCGCGTTGGTGTTGCTCGGGGCGATCGGCGCCTCGGCCTGGAACATCGTCGGCGGCTATGCCGGCCAGGTCTCGGTCGGCCACTCGGTGTTCTTCGGCTTCGGCGCCTATTCGGCGGTGGTGGTCTACACCCACCTCGGCTGGCCGCCGATCGCCGGCGCGCCGATCGGCATGGTGCTGAGCGTGGCCGTCGCGGCGGTCATCGGCGTGCCGACGCTGCGCCTGGCCGGCCACTATTTCAGCATGGCCACCATTGCCGTCGCCGAGCTGGTGCGGGTGCTGAGCTCGACGTCGGAGTTCCTGGGCGGCGCGCAGGGCCTGGGCGGTCCCGCGATGCCGCGCACCGTGTTCGACCTCTCCTTCATCTCGGCGACGCCGTTCTACTACATCTTCCTCGCCGTGCTGGCCTTCCTGCTCGGCCTCACCTGGTGGATCGAGCGCGGCCGGATGGGCTTCTACCTGCGCGCCATCAAGGATTCGGAGCGCGCGGCGCGGTCTCTCGGCGTCTCGTCGGGCCGCTACAAGCTGCAGGCCTACATGCTGAGCGGCGCCTTCACCTCGCTGGCGGGCTCGCTCTACCTCTGCATGTTCGGCTTCGTCGATCCCGAATCGGGCTTCGGCATCCTGATCTCGGTCAAGATGGTGGTGATGGCGGCGCTGGGCGGCGCCGGCGTGCTGTTCGGCCCGTTGGTCGGCGCCCTGATCCTGGTGCCGCTGGAGGAGCTGTCGAACAGCTGGCTCGGCGGCCGCGGCGCCGGCCTCACCTTCGTGGTCTACGGCGCCATCATCGTCATCATCGCCCGCTTCCTGCCGAGCGGCCTGCTGTCGCTGTTCGAGCGGCGTCCGCCGCGGCCCGCGCCGGCCAAGGCCGAACCTGCGAGCGGTCATGCTGATTGACGCCCGCAACGTCACCAAGGCCTTCGGCGCCTTCAAGGCGGTCGACGATGCGTCGGTGTCGGTCGAGGAGGGCGACATCCTCGGCCTGATCGGCCCCAACGGCGCCGGCAAGTCGACGTTCTTCAACTGCCTCACCGGCGATCTGCCGGTGACGTCGGGCTCGGTGTCCTTCGCCGGCGCCGACGTCACGCGCCTGCCGCCCGAGGCACGGGCCAGGCTCGGGCTGGCACGCACCTTCCAGGTACCGCTCACTTTCGAATCGATGTCGGTGCTGGACAACGCCACCATCGGCGCGCTGCTGCGCCATCCCAACGCCCGCGACGCCCGCGCCAGAGCGCGCGACGTCCTGCAGCGCGTCGGGCTGGGTCACGTCATCGACTCGCCGGCCAGGAGCCTCGGCACGCCCGGCCGCAAGCGGCTGGAGATCGCCCGCGCGCTCGCCTCCGAGCCCAAGGCGCTGCTGCTCGACGAGGCGATGGCCGGCCTGACGCCGACCGAGGTGCGCGACGCCATCGAGCTGGTGCGACGCATCCATGGCGGCGGCATCACCATCGTGATCGTCGAGCACATCATGGAGGTGATCGTCTCGCTCGCCCGTCGCGTCGTGGTTTTCCACCAGGGCCGCGAGATCGCCCGCGGCACGCCGCGCGAGGTCACCAGCGACGCCAAGGTGATCGAGGCCTATCTCGGTCGCCGCAAGGTGCGCCACGCATGAGCGTGCTGCTCAAGATCGAGCATCTCGAGGTGCGCTACGGCGACCTCATAGGCGTGGCCGACGTCTCGCTGGAAGTCCCCGCTGGATCGGTCGTGGCGCTGCTGGGCTCCAACGGCGCCGGCAAGACGACGACGCTGAACGCCATCGCCGGCATCGTTCCGGTCTCCGCCGGCACCGTCGCCTTCGCCGGCGAGAGCATCGCGGGCCAGCCGGCCTATGCCATCGTCCGCAAGGGGCTGGCCTTGTCGCCCGAGGGCTGGCGGCTGTTCACCCAGCAGAGCGTCGAGAACAACCTGCTGCTCGGCGCCACGCCGCTCGCCGATCGCAAGCGCATTCCCCAGCTGCTCGAGCGGGTCTATGCGGTGTTCCCGCGGCTCGCCGAGCGGCGCAACCAGCGGGCTGGCACCATGTCGGGCGGCGAGCGCCAGATGCTGGCTGTCGGCCGGGCGCTGATGAGCGAGCCCAAGCTGCTGCTGCTCGACGAGCCGAGCCTCGGCCTGGCGCCCGCCATCGTCGATTCCATGTACGACGCGTTCGCCATGTTGCACGAAGCCGGCCAGACCATCCTGCTCGCCGAGCAGTCGGTGGACTTGGCGCTGGAGGCCGCCGACCACGCCTATGTGCTGCAGGTCGGCCGCACCGTGCTGCAGGGACCCGCCGTCGAGATGGCGAGCAATCCCGATGTCCAGAGGATCTATCTCGGCCTCGAATGAGGCATGATGGCTCCAGCCGATTCCAGCTGGACCGATCATGCTCTAGGATGGCCAGCCGGAGGAGAAGCCATGAACATCGCCAGCTATTTTGCCTGCGCAGCCCTGGCGGCCCTGCTGCCGGCCGTCGCCTCGGCGCAGTCGGTCAATTTCCGGCTGGCCGCCGTCCCCGGCAACATCCAGGGATGCATCGCGGCCGATCCCCAGTTCACCCGCGAGCACGTCTTCACCGTGAAGGACGGCCAGGCCGAGATCACCTCGCCGGGCGGCATCAACACCAAGCTGAAGAGGGTGAAACCCGACGTCTACGAGACGGACTACCAGCTCGGCCGCCTGCATCTGCACGTCGTGGCCGATCTTTCGGTGACGCCGCGCAGGCTCGACGTCACCGAGAAGAATCTCGGCTGCAAGTGGACGGCACGGAAGGATTAGCCACGTCCCGCCGTCTGACCAACGGAGCCGGATGAACGCGTCGCGGCGCTCCATTCCCTTCCACGTCACGCTGCTGACGTTGATGGCGCTGATCGTGTTGCCGCTGGCCGCGGCGCTGCTGTGGCTCGGCTGGCGGGCCGTCGATCAGCTCGAGGAGCGCAGTGTCCGTCATCGCATGGCCGCGCTCGATAGCGCGATCGAGGGCTTCCTGATGTCGGGGCTGCGCGTCGTCGTGGCGGTGGGCAGCACGCTCGCCGAGACGCAGGCCTTTGCCCCCGACAGCACCGTCGAGGACGCCGAAAAGCTGCGCCAGTTCGGCGTCGTCATCGGTCGCTATCCCACGATGGCCGCGATCTATGTCGGATACGACGACGGGCGCTTCCTCTATGTCGGCCAGACCGACACGCTGTCGATCAGCCAGCGGCTGGAGTTCGATGCGCCGGATGCGCCGTCGCTGCTCGTGCGCACCATCGCGCCCGGCGACGGCATGCGCCGCGAGACCTGGTGGTTCCAGATGGCCGACGGCGGCGTTTCGCCGGTCCAGACGCGACCGGTGGACTTCGATCCGCGCGCGCGGCCCTGGTACGTCGAGGCGGTGCGCGCGAAAGGCGCGGTGCTGACCGAACCCTACAGCTTCGCCCAGGCCAACGTGGTCGGGGTGTCGACCGGCGTGCCGCTCCGGCAAGGCGGCGTGATCGGCTTCGACTTCACCTTGAACACGCTGTCCCGTCTGATCGGCGACTACCGCTTCACGCCCAACTCCATCATCATGGTGGCGAGCGATACCGGCACCGTCTTCATGGCATCGGAAGCGTGCCGGGTCGAGGGCGGGACCTGCCTGACGGGCGAGGACGAAGTGCGCTCGGCGATGCGCGTCGCCATCGCGCGCGCTGTCGGCAGCGGCGACCGCATCGAGCGCGACGTCTTGCTGGCCGGCCGCGACTATCGATTGCTGGTGCATCAGATGCCGCCGGCGCTCGATCGTCGCTACCTGGTCGCCGCCGCCGTGCCGATCGTCGAGCTGTCGGCCGATTCGCAGACCCTGCTCGAACGGGCCGCCGTCGCCGCGACGGTCGCCGTGGCGTTGGCCATCCTCGGCGTGCTGTTCGCCTCGTTCGTGCTGTCGCGCTCGATGTCGCGCATCGCCGCCAAGACGGAACGCATCCGCGATCTCGATTTCTCCGACAACACGCGGATCGACAGCCGCATCACCGAGATCGTGCGGCTGTCCGATTCGGTCGAGCGCATGCGCGAGGGGCTGGCGGTGTTCGGTCGCTACGTCTCGAAGAACCTGGTGCACCAGATCATGCGCTCGCCCGAGACCGCCGGCGTCGGCGGCGTGCGTCGCGAGGTCACCGTGATGTTCACCGACATCGAGGGCTTCTCGCGGATCAGCGAGACCATGGAGCCCGAGCTGCTGACCAGCCGCCTGTCGCGCTACTTCGACGCGCTGGGATCGGCCGTCCTCGCCAACCGCGGCACCATCGACAAGTATATCGGCGACAGCATCATGGCCTTCTGGAACGCGCCGGAGCCCGACCCCGACCATGTCGTCAACGGCTGTCGCGCGGCCCTGCAGGCCGCCGATGCCGGACGGCAGCTCTCCGAGAAATGGCGCCAGCTCGGGCGGCCCGGATTTCGCACGCGCTTTGGCCTGCATACCGGCCTCGCGGTGGTCGGCAATGTCGGCGCGCGCGAACACATCAACTACACCCTGGTCGGCGCGGTGGCGAACCAGGCGTCGCGGTTGGAAGGCCTGAACAAGATGTATCACACCGAGATCCTGGCCAGCGGCGAGGTCGCCGACTCCACGGTCGGCCGCTTCGTCTGGCGCCACATCGATCGCGTCGTCACGGCCGGCACGACAGAGGAGCACGACATCCACGAGCCGCTGGGCGAGATCGATGCGGCCGCCGAGCATGCCGAGTTCCTCGTCGCCTGGCGGTCCGCCCGCGAAGCCTACGGCGCCGGCCGCTTCGACACGGCGCTGGCCGCGTTTCGCGCCGCCGCCGCGCTGCGGCCCGACGATGGGCCGTGCCGCGTCTTCATCGGGCGCTGCACCGAATTCCTGCGCGATGGCGCGCCGGCCGGCTGGAACGGCACGTGGCACTTCGATACCAAGTGAGGCCCGGACGGATGGACCATGCTCCGCCGAGCCGATAAAATCCCGCATCCCAACGGAGAGCCAGACTTGTCCTTGGCCGGCACGAGGGTGTTCATCGTCGAGGACGAGAGCCTGATCCTGGACGCCCTCCAGGACATGCTGGAAGACCTCGGCTGTCAGGTGGTGGAAAGCGCGACGCGCGTCGACGAGGCGCTCGCCAAGCTTCCGTCGCTGGCGTTCGATGTCGCCGTCCTCGACGTCAACGTCGCGGGAGAGAGGGTCGATCCCGTGGCCGATCTGCTGGCGAACCGCGGCGTGCCGTTCCTGTTCGCCACCGGCTATGGCCGCTCGTCGCTTGGCCCCACCCATCGCGAGCGCGTCGTCCTCGCCAAGCCCTACCGGAAGACCGACCTCGAGGTCGCGCTGGCGGCCGTCCTGCCGCGGTGACGGTTGTGACCGGCACCATGCCTGCAAAAAAGGGGCATTCGGCCGCCGTCCATCTGATCGTCTTCGCCCTGATCATCGCTGCCCCCCTGCTGCTGCTGGTCGGCGTGCTGCTCTATCGCTCGGTGACCCTGGAGAACGATCAGATCAAGCAGCGTATCAACCAGGTCCTGCAGGCCCTGATCGCCGATCTCGATCGCGACATGGATCGGCGGATCGCCGTTCTGGAAACGCTCTCGACCTCGCCCCTTCTGGTGGCGGAAGACTGGCCCGCCTTCTACGGCCAGGCCAAGCAAGCCCTGGGCGGCCGTGCCTATCTGGTTCTGACTGGTCCGGACGGGCGCCAGATCATCAACACCTTCGTGCCCTATGGCGAGGCGCCCAAACTGACCGGCGACCCGATGACATTGCAAAAGATGAAGGAGAGCCCGGGCCCGGTGATCTCCGATCTCTTCACCAGCCTGGTGGCGCTGAAGCCGGTCTACAACGTTTCCATCCCGGTGATGCGCGGCAACGAGCTGCGCTATGTCATGAGCCTCGGCCTGCTGACCGAGGACCTGCGCGCCCTGCTCGAGGGCCAGAGCCTGCCGCCGAATTGGTCGGCGGCGATCTGGGACGGCAACGGCATCACCATGGCGCGCACGCACGAGCAGGAACGCCTGCTCGGCACGCCAGTGCCCCGACACCTTACCCTTCTGCAGCCGGACAGGGTCGTGCGGACCACCAACATCGACGGCGAGGAGGCGTTGATCGCCGTCGGGCGGGGGCACTGGTCGAACTGGACCGTCGACGTCTCCTACCCGGCGGCCCTGGTCGATCGGCAGTTGCGTGATTCGCTCTTGTTCTGGGGGGCGACATTCCTGCTGGTG
>JAEWIV010000154.1 GCA_023386865.1 Pseudomonadota bacterium | reverse complement strand
GTCGTGCTGATGCACCGGGCGGGCCGCGCCGAGGAGAAATATGCCGTTCCGGCCTACGACGACGTCGTCGAGGACGTCCGACGCTTTCTCGTGGACCGTGCCGAGGCGTGCCGGTCCGCTGGCATCGCCCGTGAGCGCATCGCTCTCGATCCCGGCCTGGGGTTCGGCAAGAGCGTGCAGGAGAACGTCGACCTGGTTTCCGGCGCCGGCCGCCTTGCCGACGCCGGCTATCCCGTGCTGATCGGCGCCTCGCGCAAGAGCTTCATCGGCCGGCTGACCGGCATCGAGGAGCCGCGTCGCCGCGACCCGGCATCGATCTGGCTCGCGGTCGAGGCCGCCCGCCGCGGTGCAGCCCTTGTGCGGGTCCACGACGTCGCCGGCACCCGGCAGGCTCTCGCGGTTTCCCGGGCAATGCGATAAAAGTGCAAGCCCATGTCACGTCATCTTTTCGGCACTGACGGCGTTCGCGGTCGCGCCAACAGCGAACCAATGACCGCCGAGATCGCCATGCGCATCGGCATGGCGGCGGGCCAGGTCTTCAACCGCGGCGACCATCGCCACCGGGTCGTCATCGGCAAGGACACGCGGCTTTCCGGCTACATGATCGAGCAGGCCATGACCGCGGGCTTCCTGTCGGTCGGCATGGACGTGCTGCTGCTGGGTCCGGTGCCGACGCCGGCGGTCGGTTTCCTGACGCGGTCCATGCGCGCCGACGTCGGGGTGATGATCTCGGCGTCGCACAATCCCTACGAGGATAACGGCATAAAGCTGTTCGGCCCGGACGGCTTCAAGCTGTCCGATGCCGTCGAGAGCCAGATCGAGGCCCTGGTCGCGGCGCCGCGCGACATCCGCCTCGCTGCGTCGAGCATGATCGGCCGGGCCAAGCGGCTGGACGATGCCGACGGCCGTTACATCGAGGCGGTGAAGGCGTCGGTGAGACGCAACCTCGACCTCGCCGGCCTCAAGATCGTCGTCGATTGCGCAAACGGGGCAGCCTACAAGGTCGCGCCCACCGTGCTGTGGGAACTGGGAGCCGAGGTGATCGCGATGGCGGTATCTCCCGACGGCTTCAACATCAACGGCAATTGCGGCTCGCCCTACCCGCAAGTGCTGCAGGAGCACGTGGTGATGCACGGTGCCGACATCGGCATCGCTCTCGACGGCGATGCCGACCGCGTCGTGCTGGCCTGCGAGAAAGGCCGGCTGATCGACGGCGACCAGCTCATGGCGACCATCGCCGACCAATGGGCGAAGGACGGCAGGCTGGCGGGCGGCGGCGTGGTCGCCACGGTGATGTCGAACCTCGGGCTCGAGCGCTACCTCGGCCAGCGCGAGCTCGCTCTGGTGCGAACGGCTGTCGGCGACCGCTATGTGCTCGAGCGCATGCGCGCCGACGGCTACAATCTCGGCGGCGAGCAATCCGGCCACATCATCATGTCCGACCATGCAACGACCGGCGACGGGCTGATGGCGGCCCTGCAGGCGCTGGCGGCGATGCTCAAGACCGGCCGTCCGGCGAGCGAGACCTTTCGCGCCTTCGAGCCTGTGCCGCAGCTTCTGAAGAACGTGCGCGTGAGCGATGCCAACGCAGCCCTTGCCGACGCCTCCGTGGGCAGGGCAATCGCGGACGCGGAGGCGCTGCTCGGGCGGGCCGGCCGCATCCTGGTGCGCAAGTCCGGCACCGAGCCGCTGATTCGCGTCATGGCCGAGGGCGATGATTCGGATCTCGTGCATGCCGTCGTCGACCAGATCATCGCGGCGATTCCCCGGGCGAAGGCCTCCGCATGAGAGGTCGAGTCCTGATCGTCGCCGGCTCCGACTCCGGCGGCGGGGCGGGCATCCAGGCCGATATCAAGGCGGTCACCGCCATGAACGGCTTTGCCGCTACCGCCATCACCGCCCTGACGGCGCAGAACACCGAGGGCGTACACGGTGTCGTGGCAGTCGATCCTGCCTTCATTGCCCAGCAGATCGAGGTCGTGCTGACCGATATCGGCGCCGACGCGCTGAAGACCGGCATGCTGCACAGTGCCGAGGTCATCGGTGTCGTGGCGGCGGCCTTGAGGAGGCATGCGCCCGGCGCGCCGCTGGTGGTCGATCCGGTGATGGTGGCCAAGGGTGGTCATCGGCTGCTGATGAGCGAGGCCGAGGTCGCGTTGCGCGATACCCTCCTGCCGATGGCGGCGCTGATCACGCCCAACCTGCCGGAAGCCGAAGTGCTGGCGGGCTTCCCGGTGCGCAACGAGGAAGACATGCGCCGCGCCGCCGAGCACTTGACCGGGCTTGGCGCCGGAGCGGTGCTGCTGAAGGGCGGGCATCTCGAGGGCGACACGGTCGTGGACCTTCTGCTGCACGACGGACGTTTCGAGCGCTTCGCCGATCCGCGCATAAAGTCGAGGCACACGCACGGCACCGGTTGCACGCTCGCCTCGGCGATCGCGGCCGGCCTGGCGCAGAAGATGAGCCTCGCAGCCGCGGTCGCCCGGGCGCGCGCCTATGTCCGCCGGGCCATCGAGACCGCCCCCGGCTTCGGCCGCGGCCACGGCCCGCTCAACCATGCGGTGACGGTGATGTCGTAGGTCTTGCGGCCCACGCGGGCTGCACGGTCAGATCAGCGGCGCGCTTCCCGGCACCGGCGTGGCCGGCGTCCACTTGCCGGCTTCGGCCAGGACCAGGAAATTCCAGAGCTCGCGGTTGAAAGCGTCGGGCTCCTCGATGTTCACCGTGTGGCCGGTCTTGGCAAGCAGCACCAGCCCGGCGTTGGGCAGCACGTGCTTGAGCCAGAGGCTCGGCTGCAGGCACGGCGCATCCTCGTCGCCGCAGATGATCAGCACCGGCAGGTCGAGGGCCTGCCATTCCGTCTCGAAGTCGTAGAGCGACGGCCGCTTGCCCTGGTACTCCTGCATGGTGTTGGCCGAGCCGCTGTCGGGGTGCTCGGAAAGCTGCCTGACGAACTCGGCGAAGCCGCGCGGATCCTTCTGCTTGAAGCGCGAGCGCGTCGGATTGCCGACCAGGCCATTGGCGTACTCGGCCATGCCGTTCCTGCGGATGCGCTCGGCCGTCACCTGGGCATCCTTCTTGAATCGCTCGTGAGCCTCGCGCTCGGCGCCCGATCCGACGCCCGCCAGCGTCAGCGAGAGGGCGCGGTCGCGATATTGCCGGCCGAAATGCGCCGTGGCGAAGGCGCCCTGTGACAGGCCGACGATGTGCGCCTTGTCGATCTCGAGATGGTCGAGCATGTGACGGGCATCGTCGACCGCATGCTTCTGGCCGTACATTGCCGGCACCTCGGGCACGTCCGAGCCGGGATAGCCGCGGAAGGAGTAGGTGATGCAGCGATGGCGGCGGGCGAAGAAACGCATCTGGGGCTCCCAGCTGCGCCAGTCGCCGCTGTACTCATGGACGAACAGGATCGGCGTGCCGCTGCCGGCCTCCTCGTAGTAGAGTTTCACGCCGTCCGGTGTCGTTGCATGCGGCATGGGTCACCTCGTCGGATTCCGCCGTCCCGGCCCGAGCCTCGCGCAGAGGGCGTAGCGCGGGCGCAAATCAGGCGCCAAACCTTTCCAACCGCTCGAGCACGGCCGGAATCCTGTCGTCGGCGACGTTGGCGAAGGCAAGCCGCACGAAGCGCTCCTGGCCCGCGCCGAACATGTCGCCTGGAATGGTGAGAAGGTTCTCCTCGTCGGCGAGCCGCTTGGACACGGCGGTCGAGCGTTGGCCCGCGAAAGGGTGCTCCACATAGGCGAAGTACGCGCCGATGCTGACCAGCCGCCAACGGTTCGAGCGCTGCAGCCCGTTGCCCAGGAGGTCGGCGCGCGCCTTGAGACCTTCGGTGTTGCGACGCGCCCACGGCAACAGATTCTTCAACCCATAGAGCGCGGCTTCCTGGCCGAGCCGCGGTGGGCAAATCGATACGCAGTCCATCGCCTTCTCGATCTCGGAGATCAGGGCGGCGCCTGCGGCGACGCCGCCGACCCGGTAGCCGGTGAGCGCGAAGACCTTGGAGAAGCTGTAGAGATGGACCAGGGTCTTGCGCCAGTTCGGGTCGCTGAACAGCGCGTGCGGGCGGGCGCCCTCGGGCAGGAAATCCTTGTATGTCTCGTCGAGCAACAGGGCGATGCCGTGGCGCTGGGCAAGCTCGTAGAAGGCGTGGATGGTCTCGCTGGGATAGACTGCACCGGTCGGATTGTTGGGCGAGATCAGGACGATGGCGCGCGTTCTGGGGCCGATCAGCCTGGCGGCGTCTTCGGCGTCGGGCACGGCGCCAGAGCCCGGCCGGAAGTCGAGCGACACCGGCTCGATCCCCTGCATGCGCATCCACATGTCGTGATTGAAGTAGTGTGGGCGGGGCAGGATCACCTGATCGCCCGCCTTGGCGATGCTCATCATCGCGAGGCAGAAGGCCTGGTTGCAGCCCGAGGTGATGCCGACTTCGCCGGCCGCGATCGGCGCGCCATAGAAGCTCGAGAGGTGGGCGGCGTAGTCCTCGCGCAGTGCCGGAAGGCCGAGGATCGGCGTGTAGCCATGCACCGTCGGATCGAGCAGCAGCTCGCCGAGATGCCTCCGGAGCTCTATGGCCGGTGGGTAGCCCGGCACCGCCTGGCTGAGATCGATCAGCGGCCGGTCGGCGGGGAAGGTACGATTCAGCACCCAGCGCTTGGTCTCGCCGATGGGCGATGGCTCGACGGCGGCGAGCCAGGGATTGACCGTCGGGATCTGTCGCATCGTGCTCAGTTCATGCTGCCGCGGACGCTCGTGGCGCCGGCTAGGCCATTCTTCGCGTAGTGCGCGCCGTGCAGCCAGGGTGCACATGTCGGAGCGCCGCGGCTCCATCTCGCCGGCGCATGGCGGCAGGCGTCGACGAATGCCTCGCGCTCGAAGGCGGCGGCGTCGGCGAACGTCACCGACGCCGGGCCCGGTCCGCGATCCGCGCGTTTCCCAATCGATTTCACAGTGTTTTCCCGCACGAAATCTCCTCCCGATGTCCGTCGCGATCCGTTCGACGCGCCGGAGCATCCCGGTCTCGTCGAATGCTGTCAAACCGGCTCTCGGAATGACCCTACAGTTGAAAATACATTGCCTGATCCATGGGTTGTGCCTAGCATTCAGCAAGGCTCCCATGAGGGTCACAAGAAGAGGGACAGGAGGAAAAATGGTATCGAGAAAAGTAAGCCGCCGCCGTTTTGTGGCGAGTACGGCCGCCGCTTCGACGGCGCTGGTCGCCGCACCGTTCGTGCGCGGCGCCTATGCGGCGGGCAAGCTGTCGCTTGGCCTGTGGGACCACTGGGTGCCGGGCGCCAACAAGGCCACCGAGGAGGTCATCAAGGCGTGGGCCGACAAGGAGAAGGTCGAAGTCACGATCGACTTCATCACCTCCCAGGGCAACAAGCTGCTGCTGACCACCGCTGCGGAATCGCAGGCCAAGTCGGGCCACGACGTCCTTGCCTTCTCGACCTGGCTGCCGTCGCGCTACGCCGACCAGCTCGTGCCGATGAACGACGTCGTCGAACCGCTGATCAAGCAGAACGGCGCGGTGAACGGCACCGTCGAGTATCTCGGCAAGGTCGGCGGCAAGTGGCTGGCGGTGCCTGCCACCGTGGGCAGCCAGATGAAGGGGCCGTGCTCGCGCATCGACCTCATGAAGCAGCTTGCCGGCATCGACGTGCAGGCGATGTACCCGGCGGGGTCGCCGCCCAAGGCCGACGCCTGGACGCTCGATGCCTTCCTGAAGGCGGCTGAAGCTTGCCAGAAGGGCGGCCATGCCTTCGGCATCGGCCTCGGCACGACCTCCGACTCGGTCGACACCGCGGGCGCGATCTTCCACAGCTTCGGCGCCCAGCTCGTCAACGCCAAGGGCGACATCACGGTCAAGAGCGACAACGTCCGCAAGGCGCTCGAGTACTACAAGCGCCTGATGGCCTTCCTGCCGGAAGATGCGCCGGCATGGGACGACGCCTCCAACAACAAATGGCTGGTGTCGGGCAAGGGCGCCCTGATCATGAACCCGCCCTCGGCCTGGGCGGTCGCCAAGCGCGACGCGCCGAAGGTCGCCGAGCAGTGCTGGACCCACGGCTTCCCGGCCGGCCCGGCTGGGCGCTTCGGTCCCTTCCTGCCGTTCTTCTGGGGCGCCTGGAATTTCAGCAAGAACCAGCCGGCCGCCAAGAGTCTGCTGACGGCGATGAGCCAGCCGGAAGCCGCCGAGAAGATGGTGATCGCCTCGGGCGGCTACGACCTGCCGTCGTTCGAGAAGCTCACAACCTTCAAGACGTGGGCCGAGGAGTCGCCGCCGAAGGGCACGCTCTACCACTACCCGAATCCGCACAACCACCAGACGCTGTCGATCGCCGCGGCGCCCGCGCCGCACAAGATCGCCGAGCAGATCTATACCCAGGGCATCCAGACCCAGATGGCCGTCCGCTTCTACAAGGGCGAAGCCATGGACAAGACGCTCGACTGGGCGGCCAAGGAGATCGAGGGCTTCATGCGCAACTAGGCGCACGTCGAACGACGACTGCGGCGGATGCCGTCACCGGACGGTGTCCGCCGCAGCAGCAGACAACGATAAGAAGACATCAACCGCCGGGAGTTTCCTATGGCAGACATCGCCGCCAGAGGCGCCGTAGCGGCTGCGGGCGACAGCCGCAGCAGTTTGCACAAATTGATGCAGCGCAAGTCGACCATCGCCTTCCTGATGGCTCTGCCGCTGATCCTTCTCATCCTGGTGCTGGTCGCCTATCCGGCGGGTTATGCCATCTATCTGGCGATGCTGAACAAGGGCATGACGCGGTTCGTCGGGTTCGGGAACTTCGACTTCCTGTTCGGCCGCGACACCTTCTGGATGGTGGTCTACCAGTCCTGCCTGTTTGCCATCACGGCGGTGATCTTCAAGGCCATCATCGGCTTCGTGGTCGCCCACTTCGTGCACAACATCCCGAGCAAGGGCCAGCGCAAGTGGCGCGGCATGCTGCTGGTGCCATGGGTCATCCCGCCGGCCATGAGCACGCTCGCCTGGCTGTGGCTGTTCGATCCGTCCTACTCGGCCTTCAACTGGATCCTGGCGCATTTCGGTATCGACCGCATCCCATGGACCGGCGAGACCGGCTGGGCGCGCTTCTCGGTCATCCTGGTGAACGTCTGGATCGGCGCTCCGTTCTTCATGATCATGTATCTCGCGGCGCTGAAGTCGGTGCCCGACCAGCTCTACGAAGCGGCCGCCATCGACGGCGCCACCTGGTGGCAGCGCATCTGGTACGTGACCCTGCCGATGATGCGCAACATCATCGCCATCACGGCGCTGTTCTCGCTGATCGTCACCTTCGCCAACTTCGACATTGTCCGGGTGCTCACCAAAGGTGATCCGCTCAACACCACGCACGTTTTCGCCACATGGGCGTTCAGGGTGGGCATAGAAAGCGGCGACATACCGTTGGGCGCCAGCGTGTCGCTGTTCATGGTGCCGATCCTCGCCGTCGCCGCGACCTTCATCTTGCGCGACATCACCAAGCGGGGGAGTGAAGTCTGATGGCAAACGCCACGATCGCTTCCCCGACCGCCACGACGATCTCGGGGCGCAAGTACGGCAGCATGAGCCGCGACCGGAAGTGGGCCCTGCGGTGGTCCTACTTCTTCCTGATCCTGTTCGCGATCTTCTTCCTGACCCCGCCGATCTACATGTTCATCACCTCGCTGAAGACCAGCGCGGAGATCTCGGCGGAGAGCAATCCATGGTGGGTGTATTCGCCGACGCTGGCGAACTACATCGAGCTTCTGACCCAGAACCAGTTCCTGACCTTCTTCCGTAACTCGGCGATCGTGGCGGTGCTCACCGTCATCATCACCATGGCGATCAGCGTCATCGCCGCCTTCGCGCTCGCCCGCATGAAGTTCTGGGGCTCGGCCACCTTGGCGACCGGCGTCTTCCTCACCTACCTGATCCCCGAGACGCTGCTGTTCATTCCGTTGTTCAAGATGTTTGCCTGGGTCAACGAGAATCTCGGCATCCAGCTCATGAACCACTGGTGGACGCTGATCATCCTCTATCCGACGCTGACCGTGCCGTTCTGCACCTGGATCATGATCGGCTACTTCGCGTCGATTCCCAAAGAGCTGGACGAGGCGGCCCTGATCGACGGCGCGACCTGGATCCAGACGCTGACCAAGATCTTCATCCCGGTGGCGCTGCCCGGCATCATCGCCGCGACGATCTTCTGCTTTACGGTGGCGTGGGCGCAGTTCCTCTATCCCTTGGCCTTCACCACCTCGACCACCGAGCTGGTGCTGCCGGTCGGCATCGTGACGACGCTGATCAAGGGCGACGTCTTCAACTGGGGCCAGATCATGACCGGCGCGCTGCTGGGGGCGGCGCCGCCGCTCATCATCTACGCCTTCCTCATGGACTATTACATTGCAGGTCTGACGGCCGGCGCGACCAAGGGTTGAGAGGATATCGACAAATGGCACAAGTTACGCTGCGCAAGGTCGTCAAGAAGTACGACGAGGTCCTCGCCGTCCGCGGCATCGACCTCGACATCGTCGACAAGGAATTCATCGTGCTGGTCGGACCCTCGGGCTGCGGCAAGAGCACGACCTTGCGCATGATCGCCGGCCTCGAGGAGATCTCGGACGGCGACATCGCGATCGGCGGCGATGTCGTCAACGACGTGCCTCCCAAGGACCGGGACATCGCCATGGTGTTCCAGAACTACGCCCTCTACCCGCACATGAACGTCTACGAGAACATGTCGTTCGGGCTGAAGCTCAAGCGTACGCCGAAGGACGAGATCGACAAGCGGGTCAAGCAGGCGGCGCAGATCCTCGACATCACCGAGCTGCTCGACCGCAAGCCCAAGCAGCTTTCGGGCGGCCAGCGCCAGCGCGTCGCCATGGGACGCGCCATCGTGCGCGATCCCAAGGTGTTCCTGTTCGACGAGCCGCTCAGCAATCTCGACGCCAAGCTGCGCGTGCAGATGCGCACCGAGATCAAGAAGGTGCATCAGAAGGTGCGCACCACGACGGTATACGTCACCCACGACCAGGTCGAGGCGATGACGCTGGCCGACCGCGTGGTGGTGATGAACGCCGGGCTGATCGAGCAGGTCGGCTCGCCCAACGATCTCTACCATTCGCCGGCCACCAAGTTCGTGGCGGGCTTCATCGGCTCGCCGGCGATGAACTTCATGCCTTGCCATGTCGAGCAGGCGGCGGGAGCGTTGCGCGTGCGGCTGAACGACAAGCTCTCCTTCCCGGTGCCGGCCGACCGGACGGCGCGCTACACGCCCTGTGTCGGCAAGGCCAACCTGGTCCTCGGACTGCGGCCGGAGCACATCACCGAGACCCGTCCGCATATCGAACCCAACCAGCACGATTTCGAAACCCCGATCGACGTCGTCGAGCCGATGGGCATGGAGACGCTGGTGTACTTCACCATTGCCGGCAACGAGGTGTGCGGCCGCGTCAATCCCAACGCCGGTGCGACGGCAGAGAAGCCCATGAAGCTCAGGGCCGACCTCAGCAACATGCACCTGATCGACGACAGCACGGGCAAGGTGCTTTAATCGCGGCGGGCCGTCCGGCCCGCTGACTTTTGCAAGGAGAAATCGATGGCTGCGCTGACGGGCAAGGTCGCCTGGGTGACCGGTGCTGGCTCGGGTATTGGTCAGGCGGCGGCGGTCGCGCTCGCCAGGGAAGGCGCCACGGTCGTGCTGACTGGCCGGCGCAAGGCGCCGCTCGAGGAGACGGCGGCCGCCATCAAGAAGGCGGGCGGCAAGGCCGTGGTGAAGTCCGCCGACCTGATGAAGGCCGCCGCCGTCGCGCGCATCGCCAAGGACATCGACCAGAAGTTCGGCCGTTGCGACATCC
>JAEWIV010000020.1 GCA_023386865.1 Pseudomonadota bacterium | reverse complement strand
GCCCTGCCGGCGGCGCCGGCACCACCGGCCCACGCGGCGCGACCTGTGCGGCGACGGGATCGATCGCCCGCGCCACGACCTGGGTGGCTGCATCACCACCGCCGCTCTGCATGGCGAGGATGCCACGCCATCCGGCGATCGACTGCGGCCGGTCCGACGCGCGCACGGCCAGGCCGGCATCGATGCCGGCCAGGACGCCGCCACGGAAACCCGCCGGCGAAAGCTTCGCGAGCGGCTGGTACGCATCATCGAGCATGCGGTCGAAGGCGCTGGGCGGCGCGCTGCCGGCGATGGCGTGATAGAGCGTGGCCGCAAGACCGTAGATGTCGGTCCACGGTCCCTGCTTCGCCGAGGTCATCTGCTCGGCGGCGGCGTAGCCCGGCGTGAAGATCGCCGTCATCGCGGCGGTGCGGCCGGCCATGGCGGCGCGCGAGGCGCCGAAGTCGATCAGCGTCGGGGCGCCGTTGTCGCGCAGCAGGATGTTGGCGGGCTTGATGTCGCGGTGCAGGAAGCCGGCATCGTGCACCTGCTCGAGGCCGTCGAGCAGCGGCCACAGGACGGCGTCGACCTCGTCGGGCGACATCGTGCGCTGGCGCAGCCGGTCCTCGAGCGTCTCGCCGCGCACCAGCTCCATCACGATGTAGGCGGTGCCGTTCAGCTCCATGAAATCGAAGACGCGCACGATCGCGGGCGCATCGTGGAGGCTGGCCAGCGTACGGCCTTCGGCGACGAAGCGCTCGCGGCCCCAGCCGAAATCGTCGGCCAACTTCGTCGACCGCGGCAGCACGGTGCTGCCGTCCTGGCGCACCGCCAGGGACACCGGCAGGTATTCCTTGATGGCGACGTCGCGGCCGAGCTGCTCGTCATGGGCGCGATAGGTGATGCCGAACCCGCCCTGCCCGAGCACCGCCTGGATGACGTATCGGCCGACGCACGCGCCGACCGGCAGCGCCGCGTAGTCGACCTCGCCGCCCCCGGCCTGACTCCCCCCGGATCTCGCCTGCTGCATCGTGGCGTCCCCCGAACGCCGACATCCAAATCGGCACCAGGGTAGCGAATCGCGCCCCGGCTGGCGACTTTTACTAAGGCAGCGGCTCGTACCACGTTAGAGTGGCTGCATGACCGCCCCCAGCCATCAGGCCGTCTATCGCAGCTCGCCGTTGATCCTCGGCGGGCTGCTGGGCGCCGGCGCGCTGCTGGCCGCCGGCCTCGTCATCGGCCTGCAGGTCGTGGCGCGCGAGCAGCGGTTGACGCTGGTGATCGCCGTGCTGGGCGCCTTCGTCCTCTGCTTCGCTGTCTGTGCAGTGACGGCGCTGCGCCGGCATCGCTGGACGATCGAGACGGATGCGGTGTCGATCGACGAGCGGCCGCTGGTGCCGATGGCCGGCCGGCGCCGCCGGCGGCGCGTGCCGTTCGACCGCATCGCCGCCCTGAACAACGTGGCGACCGGCGCGATCGAGATGCTGGCGCTCACGACCCGCGACGGCGAGCACTTCGTGCTGCCGCCGACGACGACGGGCGAGGGACCGGCCCGCAAGCTGGACGACGCGGGGCTGGCGGACTTCGCCCGCCGGCTGCAGGCGGCCATGACGGCGGCCGGCCGTGCGGCTCCCGCCGTGACCGACGGCCTGGGGTTCTGGAACCGGCCGCCGGGGCTCGCCCTGCTGGCAATCACCCTGGCGACGACCCTGGGCATCGCCGCGGTCGTCCTGTGGGGCCTCTTGCACGGGGCGGCGACCCGCGTTCGCACCCACGATGCCGCCGCCATGCTGGTGCTGACGCTGCCCATCGCCGCCGGCTGGCTGCTGCGCCAGTCGTGGCGCCGGCGGCGCGCGGTGCTGAGGGCACTGCGCCAGGCGGAATCGGCACCACGAAACACGTGACGTCGTTCTCCAGAGGACACCTCGTCGGCGGCAAGTTTCCTAGGCTGCAGCCGACCAGGGAGGTGTATCCATGTCCGGCGCGAGTGGCATCGACGTCCTGTCCATCGCACGCTCCAACGACCCCGCGCTGAGCGCGGCCGACAACCAGAACGTCTCGAGCGTGCTCGCCGGCGCGGCGTGGAATGCCCGCGAGATCACCTACAGCTTTCCGACGTCGGCGGACGTGTACGGCACGCCGCTCACCTATGGCGATCCGGCACCGTTCAACGGCTTCCTGCCGGTGACGGCGGCACAGCAGGGCGAGATCCTGCGGGCCTTCTCCCTGATCGCCAGCTACACCGGCCTCGGGTTCAGCGAGATCATCGAGACGGCGGACACCCACGCCACCCTCAGGTTCGCCAACTCGTTCTCGCCGGCGACGGCCTACGCCTACTTCCCGGGCAACTATCCGCAAGCCGGCGACGTGTTCTTCGGCACGCTCGGGCGCAACCCGGTCATGGGCAACTCCGATTCGGGCCAAGTGCTGCTGCACGAGATCGGCCATGCGCTCGGCCTCAAGCATGCGCACGACATCATGACCTATGGCGCCATGAACGCCGACCGGCGCGACATCGAGTTCTCGCTGATGAACTACCCGAACTACATCGGCGCCACGGAAGGCTTCCAGACGGCCGCCACGTCGCCGCAGACCTTCATGACGTACGACATCGCCGCGCTGCAGCACATGTACGGCGCGAACTTCGACTGGGTCGGCCAAAGCGCTACCTACACGTGGTCGGAGGCGACCGGCGCCGCGTTCATCGACGGCGTGTCCCAGGGAACACCGGTCGACAACCACATCTTCGCGACGATCTGGACCGGCGGTGCGACGTCGACCTACGACCTCGGCAACTTCGCGCAGGACCAGGTCGACGACATGAATCCGGGCGGCTGGATGACGTTCTCGGACGCGCAGCTCGCCCATCTCAACGCCCTGGCGCCGACCAAGCCCGCCGGCGAGATCTACGCCAGCGGCAACATCTACAATGCCCTGCTGGTCGACGGCGACACGCGCTCGCTGATCACCAACCTCGTCCCCGGCCAGGGCAACGACACGATCACCGGCAATGCCGCCGGCAACGAGATCCGAGCCGGCGCGGGCAACGACACGGTGAGCGCCGGCGGCGGCGGCGACAAGGTGTTCGGTGGCGCCGGCAACGACACGCTGGGGGGCGATGCCGGAGACGATCTCGTGGACGGCGGGGCGGGAGCGGACATCCTGGCCGGCGGCGCCGGCAAGGACGTCTTTGCCTATGCCGCGGGATATGGCGCGGACACCATCCTGGATTTCCTGCAGGCGGACGGCGATACGATCGATCTCACGTTGCTGGCGGGGTTCGGCAGCGTCATGGACGTCATCGCCCGTGGCGTTCAGGTGCTGGCCGACGCCGTCTTCGATTTCGGCAACGGCGACAGCCTGACCATGAAGAATGTCGAGATCGCCAGCCTGGGGGCGAGCGACTTCATCCTGCCCATCCAGCAGACACGGATCGTCGAGCAGGCGGGAGCGACCAGCCTGGTGCAGGTCGGCAACAACTGGTCCATGCCGACCGTCGGCCAGCCGTCGAGCGCGCCGCTCATGGCGGGCGGAACGCCCGTCGAGGTCGGAAGCTTCGGCGCCTGGACGCCGATTGCCGCCGAGGCGGCGGAGACCGGCTACGTCGTCGTCTGGAAGAACGGCGACGCCGACGAGTACGCCGTGTGGAACACCGACGCCGAGGGCAACTACCTGTGGACCGCCGTTGGAGCCGTCGCGGGCTCCGATGCCGCGATCGAATTGCGCGAGACTCTGTTCCAGCAGGACCTGAACGGCGACGGATCGATCGGCATCGTCAGCACGGGCGCGGAGTCGGCTCTGCTCCAGTAGGCGGCTGGTGCGGCCCGGCCTCGCCGATTCCGGTTGCAACCTGACCACGCCGGGCGCGTAATGTCATTATCGTCGGCTTGTCTTTCCCGAGCGCTGACGGCTGAGAGACAGCGGCATCCAACGCTAGAATGTCCCGCGCTCCCGCTCACGCAATGTGACGGAGGGCGCCATGATGTCTGCGCTCGAATGCATTCAAAAGGCCGGAGCCTGCGAGGAGATGGCAAGGACCGTCTCCGACAGCGCCGATCGGCAAGCGCTGTTGGCGACGGCCGAGCAGTGGCGCACCCTGGCGCGGGTGGCCGAGGCGGAAAGTTCACACGGGCGACGGGCGGACGCTCCAGCCGAGTGATCGACGACGGTCGCCCCGCGCAGCGGCGGAGCGATGAACGTGCGGAAAATCGCTGTCACACGACATG
Source organism: Pseudomonadota bacterium (assembly GCA_023386865.1). Lineage (GTDB taxonomy): Bacteria > Pseudomonadota > Alphaproteobacteria > Reyranellales > Reyranellaceae > Reyranella. The sequence goes on along the minus strand of JAEWIV010000020.1, from coordinate 1,280 downwards.
ATCGCGGCCTGCGAAGCGACGTGCACGACGTCGCCGGCAACTGGCTCGCGACCTTCACCAACGGCGCCCATACGGTCGTGCTTCGAGGACCGCGGCGGCATTTCGTCGAAGGCAAGGCCTCGGTGTCGCACGCGAAGTGGGTGCGGTCCTGTCCGGCACCTTTCGCCGGTCGGCTCGATCGGCGCTGGCTCGAGCGCGCGCTCGCGGCCAACCGGGCGCGCCTGCCCGACGTGCTCGCCATCGCCACGCAATACATTCGCGGCGCGCCCGCCATCGTCGACGGCGACCTGCAGATTGCCGGCCATGCCCGCTACGGCACCGGAACCATTGACGATCGCAAGGAAGGTTCGGACTTCAACGACTACCTCGGCATGACCTGGACCTATCCCGACGAGCCGAGGGATCCGCCGGAGCCGAAGCAATTCCGCTGCCTCGACTGCTCGGGCTACATGCGCATGATCTGGGGCTACCGCCACCATCTACCGGGCGCCGGCTATCGCGACCGCATCCCGCTGTCGATCGCGCCGAAGCCGGATCGAAGAAGCATTCCGCGCCGCTCCTACCAGATCTACGCCGACGCCCCGGGAGTCGTCGTCATTCCCAAGGGCGGACGCGCCACCGACCTTGCGCGGCTCGAGGTCGGCGATCTCGTCTTCTTCGATGCCGATCCCGGCGACGGACCGCGAATCGATCACGTCGGCATGTATCTGGGGCGCGACGCCGACCGGCGATTCCGCTTCATCTCCAGCCGCAAGAAGCGCAATGGGCCGACATTCGCCGACTTCCATGGCGCTTCCGTGCTGGACGGTTCGGGCTTCTACCCCGACGCCTTCCGGGCCGCCCGCCGATTGTGAGCCGCGGGTCGAGTCGCCCGATTCGACTACCCGAAACGGGGCCCCTGGAAATCGCGACTGTTCGCCGGGCGACGTCGACGGCTACCGTCCGGCTCGCGTGCCAAACGCAATCCAATCGTACGAAGGGGCAAGCCCATGCCGACACGTCGCGAAGCATTTGATGAACTCGAGCTCGACGAAGCCGAGGGCAGCGCCGAGGCCTTCACCGACGAGATGGACGAGTGGGACGAAGGTGACGAAATGGACGAGGTCGACGAGCTCGAGGCGGAAGGCGCCGACGAGTTCGACGACATGGACGCCTACGATTCCGCCGACGAGCTCGACGCGTTCGAAGAGGGCGACGAGCTCGACGAGATGGACGAGGGCGACGAGTACGGCGAGGAGGACGAATCGGTCGACGCCTGGGAAACCGGGCTGGCCTATGCC
>JAEWIV010000015.1 GCA_023386865.1 Pseudomonadota bacterium | reverse complement strand
GCATCAGGGTCTGCGCCTGCTCCTCGACGACGGCGATCAGGCGGTTCCACATGATCTGCAGGTCGATCAGGCCGACGCTGTTGGACTGGCTCATGCTCTCCTCACGCGTCCTTGCGATCCATGACGATACAGCCGGCGGCGTCGATATGCGCGGCAAAACTGGCCGAAATATAAGTCGAGGTCTCGTCCTCGGCGACGATGGCTGGCCCCATGAAGGCGCTGCCCGGCGGCAGGGATTCGCGGCGGTAGACCGGCACCTCGGTCGTGCGGCCGCTGCGGCCGTCGAAGACCGGCCGCTTGCCGACCGGTCGGGGTGCCGGCACCGCGGGCGCCGCCCCCTGCCTGGCCGGCAGCTTGGCCTCGGTCGAGACCTGGACCGACCAGCTCAGGATCTCGATGGCGGCGTTGGGGATATGGCGCTCGAACAGCACGGCGTAGTCGCGCTCGTAGGCCTCGCGCAGCGCCTCGGCATCCGCTGCCTGCAGCGCCCGTTGCGGCAGCTCGACGGTGATCTCGTGCCCCTGGCCGACATAGCGCATGAAGGCCATGCGCCGCTCGAAGGTCGGCATGCCGCGCGCACCGGGCGCCACCAGGGCGGTGGCTTCGGTACTCATCTCCTTCAGGAGCGCACTCGCCGCCTCGGCATCGAAGGTGTCGAGCCGCATGTAGCGGCTGCGCACCAGCTCGTAGGAGACCGGCGCTGCAAGGAAGCCCACGGCCCAGCCGACGCCGGCGTTGGGCGGCACGATCACGCGCTTGACCCCGATCTTCTCGGCGACGCGCGCGGCGTGCAGCGGCGCGCCGCCGCCGAACGCGATGAGATTGTATTGGTTGACCACGGCGCCACGCTCGACAGCGTGGACGCGCGCCGCACTCGCCATGTTCTCCGACACCATCTCGTAGACGGCGTACGCCGCCATCTCGGTCGAGAGCCCGATGCCTTGGGCGACGTCACGCTCCAGCGCGTCCTTCGCGGCGCCGAGGTCGAGCGCGATGCTGCCGCCGGCGAAATCGTGCGGATCGATGGTGCCCAGCACGACGTTGGCGTCGGTCACCGCGGGGTGCCGGCCGCCGCGGCCGTAGCAGGCCGGGCCGGGCTCGGCGCCGGCGCTCTCCGGCCCGCCCGTCACCCGCTTCAGCGCGTCGAGGCGCGCGATCGAGCCGCCGCCTGCGCCGATCTCGACCATCTCGATCACCGGGATGCGCACCGGCAGGCCCGATCCCTTGAGGAAGCGCGCGGCGCGGTCGACCTCGAACAGCCGCGCGGTGTGCGGCTTGTGGTCGTCGATCAGGCAGATCTTGGCCGTGGTGCCGCCCATGTCGTAGCTGAGGGCCCGCGCCTCGCCGGCACGCGCCGCCACCTGCGCCGCAAAAATCGCGCCGCCCGCGGGGCCTGATTCGACGAGCCGCACCGGAAAGCGCCGCGCCGTGGCGATGGCGGTGAGGCCGCCGCCCGAGGTCACGAGATAGATCGTGCCGGTGAATTTCTCCGCCGCCAGCGCCGCCTGCATGCGCTCGAGATAGGAATCCATCAGCGGCTGGACGTAGGCGTTGGCGACCGCGGTCGAGGTACGTTCGTACTCGCGCACCTCGGGACAGACCTCGCTCGACAGCGTGACCCACAGGTCGGGGAGCTCTTCCTTCAGGATGTCGCGCGTGCGCCGCTCGTGCGCCGGATTGGCGTAGGCGTGCATGTAGGCCACCGCGATGCTCTCGACACCGTCGGCCTCGAGCTTGCGCGCGGTCTCGCGCACCGCCTTCTCGTCGAGCGCCAGGCGAACCTCGCCGTGCACGTCCATGCGCTCGGGCACGGTGAAGCGCAGCGCCCGCGGCACCAGGGGCTTGGGCTTCTCGATGGTGAGGTCGTACTGGTCGTAGCGGCTTTCGTTGGCGATATCGAGGATGTCGCGGAAGCCGTCGGTGGCCAGCAACGCCGTGCGCGCACCGCGTCGCTCGATCACGGCATTGGTGGCGAGCGTCGTGCCGTGCACGAAGACGGCGATGTCGCCGAAGCTGCGGCCGGCATCGGCCAGAATCAGCCGCACGCCGTCGAGAACCGCCTGCTCGGGTCGTTGCGGCGTGGTCAGCAGCTTGCGTGTCAGCCGCCTGCCATCCTCCTCCAAGACGACATCCGTGAACGTGCCGCCGATGTCGACGGCAATGCGCAAATCCCCAACCACCTTGAATCCAGACCTGTCACCTGCAGAACGGGCGCGACCGTAGACCGGCCTCCCCCACGTTGCAATTCGCAGGCCAGGATGCCTATGGTCGCAGCGTGACGGCCACGGCCCCGACTTTACGGGCGCGACTCCACGCCCTGCTGCGCTACAGCGACCCGACGCCCGGAGCGCGCCAGGTACGGATGGCCCACCTGATCGTCCTCGGCATCGGCCTGCTTGCCGTGATCCTGCTGTCGATCGACGAGATGCAGGGAGACGTCCGACACGTCCTGCGCGTCGTCATCTGGACCGTCACGTTCATCTTCCTCGCCGAGTATCTCGCCCGACTGTGGGTTGCGCCCGAAACGGTGCGCTACGACCAGGAGACGCCGACCCGGGCGCGCCTGCGCTGGGCGCTGTCGATCCCCGGACTGATCGGGCTTCTCGCGATCCTGCCGGCCTTCATGTTCTTCGGCGGTTACGCCATCACCGGGGCAGACGCGGCGTCGGTGTTCTGCATCCTGTGGATCATGAAGGTCGGCCTGCATGCGCCGGCCTTCAGCACGCTGGCCCGCGTCGTGTCCAACGAACGCGCACCGATCGCCAGCGTGCTGATCCTGTTCGCCATCCTGCTGATGATGGCGGCCACCGCCGCCCACATGTTCGAGCGCATCAAGCAACCCGAGCAGTTCGGCTCCCTGCCGGGCGCCATGTGGTGGGCCGTCGTGACGCTCACAACGACGGGCTACGGCGACGTGGTGCCGCTGACGCTGGGCGGACGCATCGTCGGCTCGCTGCTGATGATCTCGGGCATCGCGGTCCTCGCCCTGATGACCGGCGTGCTGGCCACGGGCTTCGCCCAGGAGGAACGGCGCCGCGAGTATCTCAGGGTGTGGGAGCAGGTTGCGCGGGTGCCGCTGTTCGCCTCGCTGGGCGTCGTCACGCTGTCCGAGATCGTGGGCAAGCTGCGCACGCGCTACTATCCGGCGCGCATCACGGTGGTGCGGCGCGGCGATGCCGGCGATTCGATGTTCTTCATATCGAGTGGCGAGGTCGAGGTCCGGCTGCCCAACGGCGGCTCGGTGCGGCTGGGCGAAGGCGCTTTCTTCGGCGAGATGGCCCTGCTCGAGCGCCAGCCGCGCACCGCCTCGGTGGCGACCACGAAGCCGACGACCTTGCTGGTGCTCTATGCCAGCGACTTCTACGAGATCGCCTCGCACATCCCCAAGCTCGCCGAGGCGGTCGAGATCGAGGCCAAGCGCCGGCGCGAGGAGAACCTGGAGCGCCAGGGCGCCGGCAAGCGGTGAGGACGGCCCCGTTCCGGGGCATTGGCCGCGCCGGCCGCGTCGGCTATACCGCGCCTCGTCCCGCCTAGCGGCCCAGAAAGCGAAAGCCCCGAATGTCGTCGATCACCCCCGTCATCCTGGTTGGAGGCTCCGGCAAGCGCCTGTGGCCCCTGTCGCGCGAGAGCATGCCCAAGCAGTTCGTGCCGCTGCTCGGCACGCAATCGACCTTCCAGCAGACCCTGCAGCGCGTCGCCGACCGCGGCCTGTTCGCACGGCCGGTGATCGCCACCAACGACGCCTATCGCTTCATGGCCGACCAGCAGGCCAAGGAGATCGGCATGGAAATCGACATCCTGGTCGAGCCGTCGCGGCGCGACTCGGGGCCGGCCATGGCGGCGGCAGCGGCCTATGCGCGCAGCCTGGGTGCAAAGGCGGTGCTGGCGTTGGCGTCGGACCATCTGGTGATCGGCGCCGAGGAGTTCCGCATGGGCTGCCGCGAGGGTCTGCTGGCGGTCGAACGGGGCGGCATCGTCACCTTCGGCATCCCGCCGACCGAGCCCAAGACCGACTACGGCTATATCCGCCCGAGCAGCGAGCAGATCGGCACGGTGCAGAAGGTCGCGGCCTTCGTCGAGAAGCCGAACGCCCAGACGGCGCTGCGGTACATCGCCGAAGGTCTGTTGTGGAACAGCGGCAACTTCCTGTTCCCGCCCGACGTCCTGCTGTCGGAGATGGCCCGCTTCGAGCCGGCCATGGCGGCGGCCGCCGAGGAGGCCGTGGCCAAGGCCAGGCGCAGCGGCTCGACGGTGTTCCTCGACGCGGACGCCTTTGCCAAGGCGCCCGCCAAGTCGATCGACTATGCGGTGATGGAGCGCACCGACAAGTGCTGGGTCGTGCCGGCCAAGTTCCGCTGGTCCGACCTCGGCACCTGGGACGCCCTGCTCGACATCGGCGAGGCCGACAGCGCCGGCAACGTCACCGAGGGGCCGGTCGAGATCGACCATGTACGCAACTCCTACGTCCGTTCGGACGGGCCGCTCACTGCCGTGATCGGCGTCGAGGAAGTCGTGGTCGTGGCGATGAACGACGCCGTCCTGGTCGGCCATCGCGACAACCTTCCCCGCCTGAAGGACGTCGTGCAGCGCATGTCGGACGGCAAGCACAAGGCCGCCACCGAGCATGCCGTAATGCATCGGCCGTGGGGCAGCTACCAGGACATCGACCGCGGCGAACGCTTCCGCGCCAAGCGGCTCACGGTCAATCCCAAGGGCAAGCTCAGCCTGCAGAGCCACAAGCGGCGCGCCGAGCACTGGGTCGTCGTCAGGGGCGTGGCCGAGGTGACGCTCGACGGCAAGATCATGACCCTGCACGAGAACGAATCGATCTACATCCCGATGGGCGGCATCCACCGCCTGGCCAATCCGGGCAGCGAGCCGCTCGAGGTCGTCGAAGTGCAGACCGGCGACTACCTCGAAGAAGACGACATCATCCGCTACGAAGACATTTACGCCCGTGTGTGAGGCGTGAAGGTCGGCGCCCATCACGAGTGGGGCAAGCTGCGCGAGGTCGTGATCGGCATCTCGCCGGCCGAGGATTTCGTCATCTTCCACGAGGAGTCGCAGCGCTGGCTGCCGCCGGAAAGCGAACGCGTGAGCCGTGCCCACAAGGGCCAGCGGCTGGTCGACGTCGATCGCGCGTGGGCCCGTCGCATCGAATGCCAGGTCGATGCGCTCGCCGAGCTGGTGGCGCGCGAAGGCGTGACCGTGCATCGCCCGCAGCGGCTGGAGGGCGTGGAGCGCACCTTCCTCGCCCCCAACGGCGAGGGCGCCCAGCTCTTCCCGCGCGACGGCATGATCGTGGTCGGCGATCACGTCATCGACGCCTCGTTGCGGCTGATCTGCCGGCAGCGTGAGCGCTATGGGCTGCGGCCGATCATCCGGCAGATGGTGCAGCAGCGCGGCGCGCGCTGGTCGAGCGTGCCGCTGGGCTCGCCGGGCTGCGTCGACGGGCCGTTCCTCGAGGGCGGCGACACGCTGCTGAACGGCCGCGAGGTCTATGTCGGCATCTCGGGCTGCGCGTCGGACCTCGCCGGCGTCGACTGGCTGCAGGCGCTGCTGGGCGACACCTATCGCGTGCTCGCCGTAGCCATGAAGTCGAACGTGCTTCACCTCGATTGTGCCCTGGCGCTGATCAAGCCAGGGCTGCTTGTCTACTGCCCCGAGAAGCTGATCGACGGCCTGCCGATGTCGCTGCGCGGCTGGGACAAGGTCGCGGTCTCGGTCGACGAGGCCAATCGGCTGGCGACCAACGCCCTGGTCCTCGAGGAAGGCCGCGTCATCGTCGATGCCGACAATGCCCGGGTGATCGACGAGCTGCGTAAGCGCAAGATCGACGTCATTCCGCTACCCTTCGACGGCCCGATCGCGACCGGCGGCGGCCTGCGCTGCGCCCACCATCCTGTCCTGCGCGAGAGCGTGCTCGACTGACGGCCCCAGCTAGGCGCCCTTCTTCGGCGTGCGATCGAAAACGATGGGCTTGGGCTTGTTCAGCCATTTGGCGACGTGGACGCCGAGCGAGCGCGTCAGCATGGCCACCTGACCGCCGACGTAGCGCAGCAGGACCAGCGCGAAGCGGACCGGCGACATCTCGCCGCCGCGGATGAAGTTGTGGCCGGCGCGCAGGAAGGTCGTGGCGCAGAACAGCACCCAGGCAAGGGTCGCCAGGAACACGGTCAGCAGGAGCGGCACCAACGACGGCGCCAGCAGGCCGGCCAGCAAACCGGAGACGACGCCGACCAGCAGCACCGGCTGATTGAGCGACATGCAAAGATGCAGCAGAGCCGCGGCCTTCGCCGACGGCGTGATATCGGCGCCCTTCAGGATCGGCCATACCATGCGCAGCCCGACATGGCGGAAGCCGTCCTGCCAGCGCTGCTGCTGGCGCAGCCAGGTCTTGCTGTCGGCCGGCAGCTCGCCGGGCACCGGCACTGTGGTCAGGAACAGCGCCCGCCAACCCTTGACCCAGCCGCGATAGGTGAGGTCGAGGTCCTCGGTGACGGTGTCGCCCTTCCAGCCGCCGCCGGCCTCGACGGCCGCCCTTTGCCAGATGCCGCAGGTGCCGTTGAAGGGCAGCGGATGACCGGCCCAGCACCGCGTCGCCTGCTCGATGCCGAGATGGGCATCGAGGGTCACCATCTGCATCTCGGTGAGCGCGTTCTCGTGCGGATTGAGGAAGTCGAAGCGCGCCTGCACGAAGGCCCAGTTCGGATTGGCGAAGAACGGCCGCATGCAGATACGCAGGAAATCCGGCGAGGGCACGTAGTCGACGTCGAAGATCGCGAAGTAGTCGTACGGCGTCTGCTGCATCGCCTCGTGCAGGGCACCGCCCTTGAAGCCCGAGCGGTCGGTGCGCTGCAGGGCGACGATGTCGACGCCCTTGGCCCGAAGCTCGGCCACCACGGCGCGCGCCAGCTCGGCCGTCTCGTCCGTGCTGTCATCGAGCACCTGGATGTGCAGCTTGTCGCGCGGCCAGTCGAGACGGGCGGCCGCCTCGATGCCGCGGCGAAGCACGCCGCCTTCGTTGAAGGACGGGATCTGCACCACGACGTGCGGCAGGTCGGCGTCGGACGGCAAAGGCGTCGCCAGCAGCTCTTCCTCGCGGCGCAGCCCCTGCTCCTTCAGGCGATGGTGCAGGATCACCATGTAGAGCAGGCTGCCGACGAAGGCCGCGAGCAGCCCGCAGCACACCGCGAAGACCGCGGCGAGCACCAGGGCGAGGGTGGCGATGACGGCCATCAGGTGCCGGCCTTGGGCGTGCGGTTGAACTCGGTCTTGCGGCCGAACACGGCGCCCACGATCGGGCCGGCATTGGCCGCGGCAAGATAGACGATCAAGGCCGGCACGCTGGCCGCCGTGGCGAGGTAGCGCGCGAGGTTGCCGCGCTGCAGGCGGCGCCAGGCGCCGAAGGTCATGCCGAACAGCACCGCCAGCATGGCGATGACCCAGAGCCACAGCAGGAAACGGAAGAGGCCCGGCAGGTAGCCGTGGCCGATCGTCGACGCGACGAGCGCCACGATGCCGAGCGCCAGCACCGGGAAGATCAGCTGCTGGCCGAGCGCTACGGTGGTCATGAACTTGGCCTCGTCCGACCATTGCGAACGCCAGATCGGGCCGAGCAGCTTGCGCGCGACCTGCATGAAGCCCTTGGACCAGCGGCTCTGCTGGGCGCTGAAATCATCGAGCCTGGCCGGCAGCTCGCCGACCACGTGCGGCTCCATCAGGAACACGCCGTGCCAGCCCTTGAGCGAGGTACGCAGCACCAGGTCGAGATCCTCCGACAGCGTGTCGTGCGACCAGCCGCCCGCCTCCTCGACCGCGGCGCGCCGCCAGATGCCGCCGGTGCCGTTGAACTGGAACGGCATGCCGCGGCGGGCGCGGACGTCCTGCTCGACGGCGAAATGCGCGTCCTGCATCAGCCGCTGCGCGCGCGTCAGCCAGTTCTTCTCGCCATTGCCCCACTCGATGCGCGTCTGCACGAAGGCGGCCCGCGGTTCGGCCAGCAGCGCCGCCATGGCGCCGCGCAGCCAGCCCGGCCCGGGAACGAAATCGGCGTCGAACACAGCGACGTAGGGCGCATCGCAGAGCTTCAGTCCCTCGGCCAGGGCGCCGGCCTTGAAGCCGCTGCGGTCGGCGCGCCGGACGTGCGCGACGTCGACGCCCTGCTGCTTCAGCCGAGCGACGGCGTGGACGGCGATGTCGGAGGTGATGTCCGTGCTGTCGTCGAGGAGCTGGATGACCAGCCTGTCACGCGGCCAGTCGAGCGCGGCCGCCGCAGCCAGCACGCGGTCGATCACCAGCGGCTCGTTGTAGACAGGGATCTGAACCAGCACGCGCGGCAGGTCGTCCGGCAACGCCGGCACGTCCGGCACCGCCGGCGGCAGCTCGATCGACCAGTACACCAGGTACAAGAAGTAGCCGGCGATGACGAACTGGATGGCCAGGCAGAGGAAGGCGACGAGGTCGATGACCGGGAGCAGCACGGCTGCCGCTCAGTGGTAGTGGATCGGCACGTCGAAGCAGCGACCGTCCTCGATGTGAAGGCGGCGGGTGGCGACGTCGAAGATGCGCTCGTCGTGCGTCGACAGCACGACCGCGCATTTGGCGCGCATGGCGAGGTCCTTCAGCTGGTCGACCACCAGGCGGCCGGCGACGCGGTCGAGCGCCGAGGTGGGCTCGTCGGCGATGATGAGGTCGGGCAGACCGATCATGACGCGGGCGATGGCGACGCGCTGCTGCTGGCCGCCCGACAGCTCGTCCGGCCAGGCGGCGGCCTTGTCGCCGAGGCCGAGGAGACTGAGCAGATGGCGCGCCCGCGGCTCGTCCCATTTGGGGTCGCTGAGCGGCGTCGTCGAGACGCCGGCCATGACGTTCTGCAGGGCCGTCAGCGAGCTGAGCAGGTTGCGCTTCTGGAACAGGAAGCGGATGCGGTTGCGCAGCACGTCGAGCTCGCGGCCCTGCAGGCCGACAATGTCGGTGCCGAGCAGGTGCAGCTTGCCCTCGGACGGGCGGCGCATGGTGCCGAGGATGGTGAGCAGCGTGGTCTTGCCCGATCCCGACGGGCCGGTGACGATCACCAGTTCGCCCTCGCGCACCTGCATGTTGATGTCGAACAGCACGTCGGCGCGCTGCGGCCCCTCGCCGTAGTGGTGGTGGACGTCGATCGCCTCGACGACCGGCGGCCCGAAATTGTGGGTCTCGGTCGACATGGTCACTCGAACAGCATGATGGGATCGACCTTCCACAGGCGGCGGATGGCGAACAGGCTGGACACCACGGTCATGATCACGCAGGCGACCAGGGAGACCGTCATCTCCCGCAGGCCCATGGACATGCCGAGATGCATGGCCGCCTCGGTGGCGCCATACACCATGCGCGCCAGCGCGAAGGACACCACGAAGGCCGGCGTGATGATGGCGGCGCCGATCTGGCCGATCATGAACAGGAAGAACCACCAGCCGTAGCCCAGGCTCTTCAGGATGGCGTACTCGGGCAGGTAGAAGCGGATGATCTGGTACTGGGCGTAGTAGATGAACACCATGCCGATCATGACGCCCATGACGAAGCCGAGGTCGGTGATGTAGCCGACCGGCGTCTCGCGCGACCAATAGACCCGCTCGCGCGCCTCGAATTCGCGCTTGTCGATCGCCTCGCCGCGGCCGACCAGGGTCCGGTTGAGCTGCTCGCGCACCGCCTTGACGTCCGAGCCGGGGACCAGATGGATCGAGATGAAGGCCGGGCGGTCCGACCACCAGTTGCCGAACACCTCCGCCATGGTCTCCTGGCTCATCATGACGGCGCCGTCGTTCAGCACGTTGGGGCCGACGGCGAAGGTGCCGACGGCGAAGAGCTGACGCAGCAGGCCGCGATTGTCCGGCGGTCCCAGCACGGTGTACTCGGTGCCGCTGTCGGCCTCGCTGGCGAGATTGCCGAAATACGGGCGCGAATCGCGGTCGAACAGGATGCGGCGGGTTTCCCTGAGCTTGTGCAGGTTCTCCTTGAGGCCCGGCACGTCGACGGCAGGCTTCTCCGGGTCGATGGCATACCAGGCGAGCCGGCGCGAGGTCGGCATGCCGGCGTGCTGCAGCGACATCACCCCGAACCAGAACGGACTATAGGACGAGACCGCGGGATTGGTGGCGATGATGTCGGTCACCGCAACCGGCACCTCGGCGTGAAGCTGCATCGACTTGAAGCCGTAGGGCACGACAATGAGATCGCCCGCCACCATGCGATGCAGGCGCACCGACGATTCATAGACCGCGCGCTCGATGCCGAGCTGGGCGAAGAGCACCAGCAGACTGGCGGCCACGCCGCCCAGCGACAGCAGCGTGCTGGGGCGCTGGCGCTTGAGCTGCTGGGCGCCCAGCGGCATGGTCGTCGCCGTGCGCGCGGCCGCCCGCACCGCGGCCATCGAGAAGTCCGGCCGCCAGCGTCCGATCCGGGCCAGGCCTGCCCAAAGGCGCGACAACCGATGCCGCAGCCCCGGTGCATCGGGCAGCGTGACGGCCATCAGAGGAAAGTGACGCGGGTCTCGCGCCCCAGCACGGGGGGCATGCTGGACGGGTCGTCGATCTTGATCTCAACCTGGACGACGCGGGCGTCGGTCGACGACCCGCCGTCCGGCTCGACGCGCTGCATGCGCTTCACGGTCGGCGCAATGCGCTCGATCGTGCCCTTGTAGACGTCGTTGTTGCCGCGGAAGGTCACGTCGACCTTGCCGCCGGGCTTGAGCCGGCTGACATGCAGCTCGTCGACGTCGGCCAGCACGCGCAACTGGTTCATGTCGACGACCTTGACGATGCCGCCCGGCGACACACGCTCGCCCTGGCGCGAGAAGATCTGCACGACGACGCCGTCGAGCGGCGAGCGCACCAGCGCGTCCTCGAGCGTGCGCTTGGCACTGTCGACGCGGGCCTGGGTGTTGGCGAGGTCGATCTCGTACTGGGCGAGGTCGTTCTCCAGGGTCGTCTTCAGCAGGGCCAGCCTGACCTTCTGGCGCTCGAGCCCCTGCTCGGCGAGCGACGTCTCGATCTCACGCTGATCGGGCGGCTTGCCCGAGCGGGCGCGCTGGAGGGTATCGAGCTTGTTCTGCTCGATCGAGGACTTCAGCGTGGCCTCCTGCAGGGCGATCTCGGACACCCTCGTGCCCTTGAGCACGAAGTCGTGGGTCTGCTTCAGCTTGACCAGGTCCGCCTCGGCCATGCGCAGGGTGACGTCAGCCCGGGCGTAGTTGGACAGGACCGCGAGGACCTCGCCCTTCTTGACCTTCTGGCCGTCCTTGACCCGCAACTCGACCAGGACGCTGCCGCCGGTCGGGGCGCCCGCGACCACCGCCGTGCCCTCGGGCGCATCGGTATAGCCGCGGGCAATCAGCGGCGGCGCCGCCGGCTTGCCCCCGTCTTGGGCGCTGCTGGTCTGCCGGCTGGGCAACACCCACAGCCCGGCGCCGGCAACGGCGACCAGGACCGCCAATCCGATGGCGCTCCACCTGAACTTTTTCGCTCGAGCCATTACGAATTCTACCAAAAAACTCCCACAGGCGCTCGCCAAGCCATCAGAAGGTCGTCGTGAGGGGGATATTGCCCCTGGCGATGCCGATGATGGAGAACGTCCTGTAGATCGAGGTCAGGATCTTGTCGTACTCGTAGAGCGGCGCGTTGGTGACATAGATCACGTCCCGCGCCTGCAAGCCGAACTGCTGTGCGACAAAAATGGACACCGGCTGGAAGAGGTCGAGCCGGAACACCCGTCCCCGGGCCGTCGGATTGGTCTCGAGATCGCCCATTCTGAACACATAAACGCCCGTTTTGTTGGCGCGCGCGTCGGACAGCCCGCCGACCTGGCCCAGCGCTTCCAGCAGGGTCAGGTTGTGCTTGGTCATCTCGACGTTGCCGGAGCGCTGCACCGCGCCCAGCACCGTGAAAATCCGCGAATTGGGCCGGACCACGATCTCGTCGCCCTTCTGGACAGCAATGTCACCGCCCGCCAGCAAATCGGAGAATTGCGACGTCAGTATGACCTGGCCGTTACGCCGCACCACGACCTGGAGCTGGTTGGCCGAGCCGGTTGGGGAAGCGATCGGTCCGCCCGCCTTGTTGATGGCGTCGACGACGCTGCGCACATCCTCGAGCATCGACACGCGCCCGGGGTTCTTGACGTCGCCCGACACCATCACCGTATGGGTGCGCGGCGAATCGAATTCGACGATGACCTCGGGCTCCTGCACCTGGCTGCCGAGCTGCTGGATGATCTTGCGCTCGATCTGGTTCAGGTCGAGGCCGCCAACCTGCACGACGCCGACGACCGGCACCTTGATGGTGCCGTCCTGGCCGACCCGCTGGATGCCGAGATCGGCGCTCTGACCCTGGATGGTCGGGAATATGTTGCCGCCGTAGCGCTCGAAGATGCGCACCTTCAGCGAGTCGCCGGGGGCGACGGTGAGACGCTGGGCCGGCGACAGCGAGCTGGCCACCGATGCCGGTTTGTCCGGGGTCGGCGCCTGGCGATAGGCGACGACCGTGGTCGGCGTCAGGTCGATGACGTCGAACGGCAGGGCTTCCGTGCTGGTCGACTGCGCGCCGCCCATCCACGGACCGTCGCCGGGCAATGCGGTGCATGCGCCCGCGGCGAGGCCGATGCCAAGGACAATGGCGAGGGATCGCGCGGCGGCGCACAGCCGGCTCCAAATTGTCAAATTCGATCCCCGTCTAGCAATGGTAGTACGACACGCACCGCGCCGCGTTTCGTCCCATGATGTAGTCCAAGCCCGGCAGTAATTAACCCGCGCGGGTGTGGGGGTGCAAGTGTCCCGCGCCGGCGCCGGTGGGCTTTTGCCGCAATCTCGCGGCGGCAGCTTCGACGGAATCGACGACCTCGAACAGCTCGGTGAAGCCGCTGACAAGCAGGCAATCGGCAGCAGCGCCGCTAAAGCGGCAGAAGGCGATTTTGGCGCCGAGCTCCTCGGCCCGGTGCAACACGCGGGCAAATACCCGCACGCCGGCAGCACTCATATAGGTCACCTCGCTGCCGTCGACGATCAGACCGGCGCCGGGGCGAAGGGCGGCGACGATCAGCGTCTCGACCGAGCCCGACGTCTCCGAATCGACTTGCTTGGGCAGCATGACGGTGGCGATGTCGCTCATGATCGTATCACCTCATACTTGCTTTCCGGCGGTGCCGTCCTTGGCCGGCTGCCAGCCGGCGGCAAGGTTCGTACCCCGCCAGTCGATGCGGTCGCGGCCGAGCCAGGCCTGGGCGGCCAGCAGCGGCACCAGTGCCTCGCGCACCACAGCCGCAGCCCAGGCGCGCGGCCCGAACGGCAGGCCGCGGCCGGTGAGGAACCAGGCCTCGGCGGCAAACCAGGCAAATGTATGGAAGGCGATCGCCGGGACGAGCCATGCCGGCGCGATGCCGGCGGCGAGCAGCGCCACGGTCAACGCCAGGGCGGATGCCAGCCACCCGATCGCAGGCTCGAGGAGGACCAGCGCCCTCACCTCGGGGCTGAGCTTCAGCCGGGTCGATCCCCACCGGACCTGCCGGCGCCACACGTCCTGCCAGCGCCGGCCGCCGACGATCAGGCGCGGCATCACATCGGCCAGCCAGGTGGTCAAGCCGAGACGGTCGCGGACCATGCGCACCACCGAGTAATCGTCCGCCAGATAGGCGAGGAACCCCTGATGGCCGCCGATGCGCTGCAGCACCTCCCGGGTCAGAATGGTCACGCCGCCGGACGCCACCGGCATGCCCAGCCGGTCCGCCGCCGCCAGGAAGCGCGCCTGGTGGCCGTTGATGTAGCTGCACTCCATCTCGGCCGCGAAGTTCTCCGGCCGATCGCCGGTCTTGAGCGCCAGCACGAGGCCTACCTTGGCGGACAGCTGGGCGGCGGCGGCGGTGAGCTCGGCAAGCC
>JAEWIV010000484.1 GCA_023386865.1 Pseudomonadota bacterium | reverse complement strand
CTGCCGCATCGGCCAGGGCGTGGCGCTGGCGCCGCTCTACGGCCATCCGCTGCGCCTGGCCGAGGACCTGTCGGTGGTCGACAACATGTCGGGCGGGCGCATCGAGATCGGGCTCGGCCAGGGCTATCGCCCGGCCGAATTCGAGAGCTTCGGCTGGAACTACAGGACGCGCACCCGCGCCTTCGAGGAGTCGCTCGACATCCTGGGACTCGCCTGGCGCGGCGAGCGCTTCGACTACCAGGGCCGTCTCTACGCCGTGAAAGGCGGTCTGCTGCGGCCGCCGCCGATCGAGCCGGGCCCGCTGCCGCTGTGGATCGGCGCCGCGGCGCCCAAAGCCCGCGAGCGCGCCGTGCGCTACCGTGCCGGCCTGATCGTGGCGCCGCTGATCGAGCTGCAGCACCTCGCGCGACAGATCAAGTCATACGACGACGAAGCGGCGCGGCAGAACGCCGGGCCGCTGCCGCACGCGCTGATGCGCGAGGTCCTGGTGGGCGATTCGGCGAGCGACGCCATCGAGCGCCACAAGCCCTACATCGACCACGTCTACCGCGTGCAGTACGCACCGGAGCGCACGGGCCAGACCTACATCGATCGCGCGACCGGCGAGAAGAAGCCGCTGACCGGCGACAATCCGATGTATCTGTCGGAAGCCTTCATGCAGGACCGCTGGTTCCTCGGCACGCCGGCCGAGATCGCGGCCAAGATGATCGACTGGCTGCCGCGCTTCTCGCTCGAGCACTTCATCTTCCAGGGCCGCCAGCCCGGCATGACCCTGCGCCATGCCGTCGACAGCCTGGAGGCCCTGGCGAAGGACGTGTTGCCCGTCGTCCGCCACGCGCTCAGCTGATCGGGTCGAGGACGACGACGGGGATCTCCCGATCCGGCACCTTCTTCTGGTAGTCGTTGTAGGCCGGCCAGAACTCGGCGGCCTGCTTCCACAGCTTGGCGCGTTCCTCGCCGGCGGCGGTGCGGGCGCGCACCTTCTTCTTCTCGGTGCCGACCTGGATCTCGACCTCGGGCTTGGCGAGGATGTTCTTGTACCAGCCCGGATGGTCGGGCGCGCCGCCCTTGGAGGCGATGATGAAGTAGCTGTTGCCGGTCTTGCCGTAGAACAGCGGGAACAGGAACTTCTGCCCCGACTTGCGCCCCGTCGTGGTGAGCAGCAGCGACGGCACGGTGAGCGTCTCCTTGCCGGGGAAGGAGGCGGTGTACATGTGCCCTTCCTTGCCGCCGCTCGACAGGTAGAGGTTGGTGTGGTCCACCATCCACTTCGGCATGTTGGGGGCGAGCTTGGCGTCGGTCATGCGATCTCTCTCCTGCGGGCTCAGCTGTAGTTGAGCTTCAGGCCAGGGGTCGGCCATTGCATGGTCCCGAGCTGGCCCTTGTCGGACAGGGTTATATAGGCAATCCGCCGGTCGGTGCCACCGAAGCATATGTTGGTCGGATAGACGTCGGGCATATCGACCTCGCGGATGACCACCCCCGCCGGCGAGAATTCGGTGATCCTGCCCGTGGTCAGAGTCGCCACGCAGATGTTGCCGTTCTCCAGCACCGCCATGCTGTCGAAGCGCGCCGGCCCGGTGACGCCGCCGATGACGCGGCCGCTGTGATGGGCGAACGGCGCCGGCTTCTTCAGCACGCCCGGCCCCTCGACGTCGAACGCCCACAGCCACGCGCCCTCGGTGTCGGCGACGTAGAGCACCTTGCCGTCGGGCGACAGCGCACAGCCGTTGGGGCTCACCATCGGATAGGCGATGCAGGTGATCTTGGAGCCGTCGGGCAGGGCGTAGTAGACGCCGCCATGGTCGCGATGGCGGGCGAAGCGCTTGCCGAGGTCGGTGAAGTAGAAGCCGCCCGCCGTGTCGAACACCAGGTCGTTGGGCGCGCTGAGCTTGTGGCCGTCGCACTCGGTGTAGAGCGTCCGCGCCTCGCCGGTCCTGGCGTCGAGGCGCTGGATCGAGCCGCCCTGGTAGCCGGCGTGGGCGCCTTGGCTCATCGACGTGCCTTCGACGTAGCGGGCGCCGCCGTTGTTGCAGAGATAGAGCGCGCCGTCGGGTCCGATGGCGAGCCCGTTGGGTCCGCCGCCGCATTGCGAGAACACCGTGCTCTTGCCGTCCGGCGTCACGCGCGAGCAGCGCCCGTTGCGGATCTCGGTCAGGATCACCGCGCCGTCGGGCATGACGACGGGGCCCTCGGGAAAGCCGAAGCCGCTCGCCAGGATCTTCACGTCGCTCATGTCACGCCGCCGCCTTCTCGGCCTTCGCCGGCTTCCAGGACTTCACCACCGGCAGCACTTCCTTGGCGAACAGCCGGAGGCCGCGCTCCGACACCTCGAAGGGCGTGCCGCCGAAGCGGAAAGCGACGTTCATCTCGAAGTCGCCGACGACTTTGCGCCGCGCCTCGAGGCCGCGCAGGATCTTGTCCGGCGGCCCCCACGACGCCGCCTGCATGAAGCCGTTCACCGCGCCTTCCAGGCCGCCCTTGCGGGCGATCTCGGCCTTCTGCTGGTAGGCGTCGTAGCCCTTCACCGTCTTGAAGTGCTCGCCGAGGAACTCGTAGTGATGGAAGTTGCTCTCGACGAACTTGCCCTGGTACCTGCGCGCCTCGTCCTCGATGTCGGCATTGGTGCCGCAGACGCAGAATTCGGTGAGCATCAAGGTGGGCGGCTCGGTGCCGTGATACTTGCGATGCAGCGTGCGCCCGTGCTCGATCTGCGGCAGGCGCATCTCCCACGGCCGGTCGGTGAACATGACGATGTGGGCGCCGAGCTTGGCGGCCGACTCGACCGAATCCTCGCTCGAGGCGACGGCGTAGATGCGCCCGTCGAACGAATGCTGCGGGCGCGGCCTGATCTCGATGCGCGGCTGCTTGTAATACTTGCCGTCGCCTTCCATGAAGCCGGTCTTGAGCGCCTCGATGATCATCGGTGCCGCCTCGTCGAAGCGGCCGCGCGATTCGTCCATGCTGAGCCGGAAGGCCGCGAACTCGCGCCGCGCCAGGCCGCGGCCGAGCCCGAGCCGGAGCCGGCCCTTGCTCAGCAGGTCGAGCACGGCGGCGTTCTCGGCGACGCGCAGCGGGTCGTGCCACGGCAGGATCACCGCCGCCGTGCCGACGTCGATGTCGGGGCAGAGCGCGGTGAGATGCGTCATCAGCGCGAGGTTGTCGGGCACGAACGAGTAGTCGTTGAAGTGATGCTCGGCCGACCACAGGCAGTCGAAGCCGAGATCGGCGGCGAGCCGCGCCAGCCGGATCTCCTCGTCCCACACCCGAGCGTCGGGGCAGTCGTCCCAGCCGTAGCTGGCGAACACCATCATCATGCCGACATCCATGAGGCGTCCTCCGTTGGCTTGTTATGGCGGAAAAATCACGCCGCCTCGCGCCGGCACAGGCAGGAGGCGCGGATCGGCACCTCGGTGCGGGCCTGGGCGAGGTCGAGGCGCGCCTTGATCAGCGGCGCCTCGACCGTGTCGCCGCGCCGCGTCAGGCATTCGTGCAGGCCGTGCAGGCTCCACACGTTCTCGGGATGCTGGTAGGCGCGGGCGAGCTTGCCGTCGTAGCCGAGGTCCGAGCGATAGACCGCCTCGGCCTCCGCGAGCCTTCCCTGCTCCAGCAGCAGCGCGCCCAGCGCATGGCGCGGCGGCTGCATCCAGCCCCACGGCTCGTCGTAGGGCAGCGCATCGGAGAGCTTCACGGCGCGCCGCAGATGGTCGAAGGCGAGGTCGACGTTGCCGCGGCGGTACTCGAACTCGCCGGTCAGCATCTCCTCGGCGATGGCCAGCAGGTCGACGACGGTGTTGTTGTGCACCAGCCGCGTGTCGGGCACGCGCGCCCGGGCGGCGCGGAAGGCCTCGCGCGCCTTCTCGGCCTCGGCGATCTCGCCCAGCACCGAATGGGCGACGCCCTTGGCGTAGAGCATCATCGCCACGGTCGAGCAGTAGAGGTCGCGGTCCTCGGGCAGCGGCTGGGCGATGATCTCGCGCCACTTGCCGAAGCGGATCAGCACGTGCTGCTTCATGGAGACGAAGGGCTCGAGGAAGTCGGCCATCGGCGGCGACGGGATCCTGAGCAGCGCCTCGGGCATGGTGTCGATCAGCTCCTGCGCCGCCTCGATCGCCGGCGTGTACTGGCCGAGGAACATCGCGCCGTAGACGACGAAGTGATAGTTGTGGACGCGGTAGAGCGAGTAGAAGTTCATCGCCCCGTCGCGCGCGACGAACTTGCGGTCGGCGATCACCGCCTTCTGGTTCCAGTGCACGACGTCGCGATAGTTGCCGCACAGCACGTCGATATGGGTCGGCATGTGCACCAGGTGGCCCCCGTCGGGCACCAGCTCGCGCAGCCGGTCGCCGGCGCGCAGCGCCTTCTGCGGGAACGGCGACATCTCGATGAGATGAACGTAGAGATGCAGCAGGCCGGGATGGTCCCATGCCGCCGCCTGGGTCTCGAAGACCTCGTCGAGCACTTCCATCGCCTCCAGCGTGTCGGCGCCCTCGGTCGGCTGGCCGGTCTCGAGGTTCCACATCTGCCAGGGCGTCTCGTTCATGATCGCATCGACGAAGACGCAGCGCACGTCGAGGTCGTCGCGGTGCTTCGCGAAGACCGCGCGCATCGCCCCGGTGTAGGCCTTGTCCCACGGCGTCATGTCGTCGATCGGCGCGCGCTGCGGGAAGCGCGCCGGCAGGGCGGAAATCAGCGCCTGCTCGACGGCCGTCGCCTTCGCCGCGCAGGCCAGCGCCTTCTTGGTGGCGTCGAAGGACGTCGCCAGCGCCTGCGTCTTGCCGTTGGGATCCATCAGCTCCCACGGCACGTTGTAGTTGGGACCGGCGGCATAGGCCACGCCCCAGTGCGCCATGGCGCAGTCGGGATCGTGCTCCAGCGCCTTGTGGAAGCACTTGACCGATTCCTCGTGATTGAAGGCGTAGAGCCAGGTCAGGCCGCGATCGAACCAGAGCTGTGCCTCGGCCGAGGCGGTGGTGATGCGGCGGCCGAACGTGCCGAGATCGTAGTAGGTCATGACGTGCCCCCTTGCTCTAAGGTTCCGTCATCCCGACCGCAGCCGGGCGATGACGAAAATTGGCCGTATGCGATAGCCTTTCCCGCCGGGGGAGAGGTTGGGAGAGGGGGTTGATTGACGGCCTTCGAAGCCCCTCTCCTGGCCTCTCCCCCTGGCGGGGGAGAGGAACATGAAAGGAAGAGGAAGCGAGGGGGCGTGACCCCCCTACTCCGCCGCCATCTTCATCGGGCGCGCCGCGTCGAGCGCCTCGCTGAGCCGCGGCGGCGACATCGGCAGGTCGGTCATGCGCACGCCGGTGGCGCGGGCGATGGCGTTGCCGACCGCCGCGGTCGGCGGCACGATCGGCACCTCGCCGACGCCGCGCACGCCGTACGGATGCGTCGGGTTCGGCACCTCGACCAGGATCGTCTCGATCATCGGCAGGTCCGAGGCCACCGGCATGCGGTAGTCGAGGAAGCCCGGATTATCGAGCCGGCCCTTGGCGTTGTAGATGTACTCCTCGTTCAGCGCCCAGCCGATGCCCTGCACGGCGCCGCCCTGCAGCTGGCCCTCGACGTAGCTCGGATGGATGGCGGTGCCGACGTCCTGCGCCGCGGTGTAGCGGCCGATATGGACGCAGCCCGTATCCTCGTCGACCTTGAGGTCGCAGATGTGCACGCCGAAGCCCGGGCCGGCGCCGGTGACGTTGAGCTGGGCATGGCCGTTGATCGGACCGCCGGTGCGACCTGCTTGTGCAGCGAGCTCGGCGATCGACAGCGGCTCGAACTCGCCGACGTTGGAGCCGGCGGGCTTGGCCATGCCGTTCTCCCAGATGACGGCCTCGGGATCGACCTTCCAGATCTTGGCGGCGCGGACCTTCAGCTCGCGGATCAGGTCGCGCACCGAATTCACCACGGCGAGGCCGGTGGCGAAGGTGACGCGGCTGCCGCCGGTCACGAAGTTGAAGCCGATCGACGCCGTATCGGCGATTACCGGCCGCACCTTGTTGTAGTCGACGCCGAGCTCCTCGGCCGCCATCAGGGCGAGCGAGGCGCGGCTGCCGCCGATGTCGGGATTGCCCGAGATCACCGTCACCGAGCCGTCCTCGCCGACATGCGCCGCCGCGCTCGAATCGGCGCCGACGTTGAACCAGAAGCCCGCCGCGACGCCGCGGGCGTAGCCGTGCTTCACCGGCGTCTTGTAGTGCGCCGAATGCTTCACCGCCTCCAGCGTCTCGACCATGCCGATGGTGTTGAAGGTGACGCCGTAGGCCGTCTTGGTGCCGGCCTTGGCGGCGTTCTTCAGGCGCAGGTCGATCGGATCCATGTCGAGCTGCTGCGCCAGGATGTCGATCGTGGATTCCACCGCCCACGCCGAGATCGGCGCGCCCGGGGCGCGATAGGCCGCGACCTTGGGACGGTTGCTGACGACGTCGAAGCCGACGATGTGGACGTGGTCGATGTCGTAGCAGGCATAGGCGCACATGCAGGCCGGACCGACCGGCGAGCCCGGGAAGGCGCCCGCCTGCATCTCGACCGTGCATTCGGCCGCGACGATGCGGCCGTCCCTGGTCGCGCCGATCTTGACCTTGACGTTGCCGCCCGGCGCCGGGCCGGAGGCGCGGAACACTTCCTCGCGCGACATCGTCATCTTCACCGGCTTGCCCGACTTCTGGCTGAGCCGGATGGCCAGCGGCTCGAGGTAGACCACGGTCTTGCCGCCGAAGCCGCCGCCGATCTCGGTCGCCGTGACGCGGATCTGCGAGGTCTCCATGTTCAGGAGACGGCTGCAGAAGCCGCGCACCTGGAAGTGGCCCTGGGTGGTCGACCACAGCTGGACCTGGCCGTCCTCGCTCGCGCTGGCGAGCGCGGCGTGCGGCTCGATGTAGCCCTGGTGCACGGCCTGGGTCGTGTAGTCCTTCTCGACCACGACCTCGGCCTGCTCGAAGCCCGCCTTGCTGTCGCCCTTCTTGAATTCGATGCGCTTGGCGATGTTCGACGGCTTGGTGGCCGGCGGGTTGGCGCCTTCGGTCAAGAGATGGTCGTGCAGCACCGGCGCATCGGGCTTCATCGCCTCGGCGACGTCGATGACGTGCGGCAGCACCTTGTAGTCGACCTTGATCAGCGCCAGCGCCTCCTTGGCGATGGCCTCCGAGACGGCGGCGACGGCGGCGACGGGATGGCCCTCATAGAGCGCCTTCTCGCGCGCCATGATGTTGCGCGTGATGTCGCGCAGGTTCACCTGCATCTCGCCCGTCGGCACGATCAGGTTGGCCTGGTCGGGGAAGTCCTTGGCCGTCACCACCGCCTTCACGCCGGGCAGCTTCTCGGCCTTGGACGTGTCGATCGAGCGGATCTCGGCATGGGCGTGCGGGCTGCGCAGCACCTTGCCGATCAGCTGGCCGGGCAGGTTGAAGTCGGCGCCGAAGCGGGCGCGGCCGGTCACCTTGTCGGCGCCGTCGGGACGATCGGGACGCGTGCCGATCCACTTGTACTTGTTGGCTGAGGTGCTCATCGCGCGGACTCCCTCATTTCGGCGGCCACGTCGAGGACCGCGGTGACGATCTTGTCGTACCCCGTGCAGCGGCAGAGGTTGCCCGCCAGCCAGTAGCGGACTTCTTCCTCGGTCGGGTTGGGATGCTTCTCCAGCAGGGCCTTGGAGGCGATCAGGAAGCCCGGCGTGCAGATGCCGCACTGCAGCGCGGCCATCTCGACGAACTTCTTCTGCAGCGGATGCAGCTGCTCGCCCTCGGCCATGCCTTCGATGGTCTCGATCTTCTGGCCCTCCGCCTCGGGTGCGAGCACCAGGCAGGAGCAGACCAGGCGGCCGTTGACCATGACGCTGCAGGCGCCGCAGTCGCCCGAGCCGCAGCCTTCCTTGCTGCCGGTGAGCCCGAGCGTGTCGCGCAGGACATCGAGCAGGGTCTGGTTGGCGTCGCACAGGAACTCGGTGGGCGCGCCGTTGATGGTGGTGTTGACGTGGATCTTGGCCATGTTCAGCGATTTCCTCTCAAGACAAAAACCCCGTCATCCCGACCGGAGCCTCGTGCAGCGAGGCGTAGTGCAGGGACCTGTCTTGCCGGTGCATCGGCAAAAAGAGGTCCCTCGACTGCGCCGCCCTTCGGGCGGC
>JAEWIV010000448.1 GCA_023386865.1 Pseudomonadota bacterium | reverse complement strand
CGCCGCCACCTTGCGGCGGCGCGACCGCGGCCTGCAGCGGCGAACGGGTCGACGGCACGGAGGCTCGTGGAGCCGCCGCCGCGCCCGCGGTTGCGCCCGCTGCGGCACCCCAGGGCCCGCTCTTCGGCGCACTGCCCAGGAATCCCGACGCCGCCGGCGCTGCACCGGCCTTGGCCTCGAGTTCGGCAATGCGCTCCTGCGCCGCCTTCAGCGCCTGCTCCTGGACCAGCACCGTCTGCACGAGCAGATACGGCGCCGCCGGCTGGCGGGCGACGGACTCCCTGATCAGCGCTTCCGCCTCGCCGTCGCGCGGCTGGGCTTCGAAAGGCTGCAGGCGGCCGAACAGGCCGCTGATCAGCTCGCGTTCTTCTGATTGCATGACAATGCCTCCTGCCCTTTCGGTTCAAAGAGCAGGGAGAACGTGGTTGCCCATCAAGCGAGCGTCAAGGGTCGAGCGTTACGGCGCAATACCACGGCGCGGCACGGAGATTTCGCTGGAGGCCCTTGACGACCCGCCCGTCCGCCGTCAGCCGCGCCGCTCGGCCACGGCGTCACACCCTGGTGAAATCCATGATCCAGTTGGTCTCCCAACCGTCGCCTTCACCGAGCGAGAAAGCCTGCTCCCAGCGCGCCGAGCCGTCGGTGATGCGCGACCACAGGTAGCGCACACGAATCGGCCGTCCGCCGAACGTGTCGTCTCCGTAGAAGGTGCCGACGCCGTTGTCGAAGCCGCCATGCACTGGCGGGAACAGGTGACCGGGTCGGCGGCTGTCGAGCCAGTAGATCGACCAGCGCCGCGACTCGGGTGTCCAGGTACGCAGGCTGATGCCGCGATAGGCGTCGCCCGGCAGGTTGATGTCGTTTTCGTCCATGTTCCCGAAGCCGTCGAGGATCTTGCGCGCGGCGCAGGACCCACGGAACTCGATCCAGTCGTGGCAATCGGCCAGCCGCTTCACGAGGTAGCGATGGCGGCACTGCCAGCTCCCCATGAAGAAGTCGAAATCGGCGTTGGGCGCGGCAGTCGTGGACATGGCGTACCTCCTTTGACCGCCTTGCTACGACTGCCCTGCTGTCAGGCGCCGTCAGCAGTCAGCGGACGACCGCCGCCGTCTGGCCGAACAGCACCTTGCGCTGCTCCTCGCTGTAGATGCCGGGCTTGGGGCGCAGCTCGAGACCGACGGCCTTGCCCTTCACGACGGCGGGCCGCCGGCCGACCGTCTCCTCGAACCACTTCCTGAGGTTCGGGAAGTCCTCCAGCTTCTGGCGGAAGTTCTTGAAGCCCACGACCCACGGCCAGATCGCCATGTCGGCGATCGAATATTCGCCCGCGACATAGGAGCGATCGGCCAGCCGCTTGTTCAGCACGCCGAACAGGCGATTGACCTCGTTGCTGTAGCGGTCCTGCCCGTATTTCAGCGCCTCGGGCGGATTGAACTGCGGCGCGTACATGTTGAAGTGGTTGGCCTGCCCCGCCATCGGGCCGAGCCCGCCCATCTGCCAGTTCACCCACTGCAACACCTCGTACTTGCCGCGCAGGTCCTTGGGCAGGAACTTGCCCGCCTTCTCGGCGAGGTATTGCAGGATGGCGCCCGATTCGAACACCGACACCGGGCCGCCGCCGCCCGGCGGATCGTGGTCGACGATGGCCGGCATGCGGTTGTTCGGGCTGATCTTCAGGAAGTCGGGCTTGAACTGCTCGCCGGTGCCGATGTTCACCGGCACGATCTTGTAGGGCAGCCCGCACTCCTCGAGCATGATGGTGATCTTGAAGCCGTTGGGTGTCGGCCAATAGTAGAGATCGATCATCCGGCGTCTCCTGCAGATTGCTTGCCAGCGGGGCGGACCTGCCTACTTTGATCCGATGCACGCCTTGCGGTAAGCAAAGACTTTCAGCGGGAGCAAAATCATGGCCGTTTCACTTTACGATCTCAGCGTCGCCAACTACCTGCAGACGCTGGGCGCCGTGGAGGGCTTCCTGGGCAAGGGCCAGAGCCATTTCGCGGAACACAAGGTCGATGCCAACGCCGTCGCCGACGAGCGGCTGGCGCCCGACATGCTGCCCTTCCGCTTCCAGATCCATTCGGTGGTGCACCATTCGCTGGGCGCCATCGAGGGCGTGAAGGCGGGCGTGTTCGCGCCGCCGCCGCCGGTTCCGTCGCTCGACTACGCCGGCCTCAAGACCCAGGTGGCGGATGCCCGCGCCGCCCTCGAGAAGCTCACGCCGGACGAGGTCAACGGGCTCGCCGGCAAGGACATGGTCTTCCAGATCCGCGACAACAAGCTGCCCTTCACGGCCGAGAACTTCCTGCTGTCGTTCTCGCTGCCCAACTTCTATTTCCATGCCGCCACGGCCTACGACATCCTGCGCCACAAGGGCGTGCCGCTCGGCAAGCGCGATTTCCTCGGCCGCATGCGGATGAAGAGCTGATGCCCCGGCACATCGGCATCGTCGCCTGCTCGGCCGAAGGCGCCGCCCTCTGCTATCGCACGATCTGCGTGGAGGGTGCGGGCCTGATGGGCCCGCATGCCCATCCCGAGGTCTCCATGCACACGCCGTCGCTCGCCGCCTACATGGCGCACATCTATCGCGGCGACTGGGCTCAGGTCGGCGAGCTGATGCTGGCGTCGGCGCACAAGCTGCAGCGCATGGGCGCCGATTTCCTGATCTGCCCCGACAACACCATCCACCAGGCACTGCCCTTCGTCGCGCCGAAATCGCCGTTGCCCTGGCTGCACATCGCCGAGGTCGCGGCGCAGCATGCGGTGGAAAACGGCTACCGCCGCATCGGCATCACCGGCACAAAGTGGCTGGTCGAGAGCGAGGTCTATCCCGACAAGCTCGCCGCGCGAGGGCTGGACCATGTGCGCCCATCACCTGCCGAACGCGACGAATGCAACCGCATCATCATGGACGAGCTGGTGTGCAGCCGGTTCAAGCCCGAGAGCGTCGCCTATTTCCAGGAGGTCATCGCACGCTTGAAGGACCAGGGCTGTGACGCCGTGGTGCTGGGCTGCACCGAGATCCCGCTGATCATCAACGACGGCAACTCGCCCTTGCCGACGCTCGACTCGACCCGGCTGCTGGCGCGCGCAGCGCTGCGGCGGGCGGTGGAGGACGAGGCGCTGGCCGCTTAGTCTGTTGACAGCTAGCCCGTCAGGATCGGCTTCAGGGCCTCACGTTCGGCAAGCATGAAGTCGAAGAACGCGGCGATGCGCGGCGTGCGCCTGAGGTCGGGATGGGCGAGCAGGCGCCAGCTGCGCGACAGTTCCGGAATCGGCCCCAGTACCCGCACCAGGTCCTCTTCGGCGTCGCCCAGCGCGGTCGGCAGGGCGCCGAGCCCCAGGCCCGACTTCACGGCATAGACCAGCCCCAGCACGCTGTTGTTGCGGGCGGCGATCTTGGCGTCGGGCGCCACCTCGGCCAGCCACTTCGATGCACGATGATTGATCATGGTGCCGTCGAACGCCACCAGCGCATGCCGCGACAGGTCCTCGACCGTGCGCGGCGCCTCCCGGCCTTCGAGATACCCCCGGCTGGCATAGATCGCCCACACCGAATCGGCGATCTTGCGGCCGACCAGCTCGTCGTCGGTGTCGCCCGAGCGCAGCGCCACGTCGGCCTCGCCCTTGGCCAGGTCGAGATAGCGGTCGCTGGTCACGAACTCCACGCGCAGGCCGGGATGCTGGGCGTGGAAGCGGTCGAGCAGCCGGGACTGGGTGATGCGATAGACGATCGGCTCGGGGCAGGTGACGCGGATCGCGCCCTCGCCGTCGTGCGCCGCGCCCGCGACCTGGCGCTCGAAATCGGCCGCCGCCGCCTCGATACGCTCGGCGTGCGGCAGCAGCCGCCGCCCCTCCTCCGTGAGGCGATAGCCGGCGGCCTCGCGGGCGACCAGCTTGCAGCCGAGCTCGCGTTCGAGCGCGGCCAGCCTGCGCTGCACCGTCGACTGGCTGCTGCCCAGCGCCCTGCCCGCCGCAATGGTGCTGCCCTGGCGGGCGACGGCCAGGAAGCTCTTGAGGTCGTTCCAGTCGAACATCTGGCGATTATGCAGTTCTGCGGTCCGCCGCCGCAACTTTGAGGCTGCCTCCCGCGCCTGCGCCCCTCTAGACTTCGGCGTTTTCGTGGTTGTGGAGGTTCGGATGGTTCGACGTTGGTGCCTGTTGCTCGCCGTCGCTGGCCTCACATCGGCCGGCCCGGCCATTGCCCAGCAACCCAGCATCGCCAAGCCCAATCTCGTCCTCGAGGACGTGGTCAAGGGCATGCCGCGGGACGAGCAGCAATCCGTGCGCATCATGACCGCGACGTTCAAGCCCGGCGACCAGACGGTCCGGCACACGCACCGCTTTCCGGTCGCCGTCTATGTGCTCGAAGGCACCTTCACCCTGGAGCTCAAGGGGCGCCCGCCGATCGCCGTGAAGGCGGGCGAGGCGCTGGTCGAGCCGCACGACACGGAGATGGTGGGCTACAACAGGAGCGCCACCGAGCCGACGCGCGTGGTCATCTTCTATGTCGCCACGCCCGGCACGCCGTTCCTCGATCTGCTGCACCACTAGCCTTGGCCTAGATGTTGCCCTCGATCTGACGGGCATCGTCGTGCGGACGGTGCCAAGGCGGCGCCGACTTCATCCAGATGTCGGCCTCGACCCTGAAGCCGGAGCGATCGTCCAGGCTGCCCACCCTGACCGCGATGAGCTGCGGGCGGCTGTCCGGTCCCGAGAAGACGGGCACCCCGCAGGACTCGCAGAAGAAGCTGCCGCCGCTCGTCGGCTTGGCCTTGAAGACCCGCGGCGTGCCCTGAAGCAGCCTGAAGCCTGATCGTTGAAAGACCATCGAGTAGCTGGCTCCGCCGCCGGAGACATACTGGCAGTCGCGGCAATGGCAGGCCACGGAGGCGACCGGAGGTCCCGAGACTTCGTAGCGGATGGCGCCGCAACGACAGCCGCCGGTCCTGATCTCTGCGGCCATGCTCAGCCCGGCTGCAGGCCCGCCGCCACGGCGTCCTCGACCTTCTCCAGCCAGACGAACTCGAGCTTGTTGCGGACTTCCTCGGGAATGTCGTCATAGTCGCGCTTGTTGCGCGCCGGCAGCATCACCCGGGTGATGCCGGCGGCCGAAGCGGCCACGACCTTCTCCTTGATGCCGCCGACCGGCAGCACCAAGCCGCGCAGGCTGATCTCGCCGGTCATCGCCGTGTCGCTGCGGATCACCCGGCCCGTGAACAGCGAGGTGAGCGCCATGAACATCGCCACGCCCGCGCTCGGCCCGTCCTTGGGCGTGGCGCCGGCGGGCACATGGACATGGACGTCGCTCTTCTCCAGCAGGCCGGGGTCGATCTTGAGGGCCACGGCCATGCTCTTGACCAGGCTGAGCGCCGCCTGGGCGCTCTCGCGCATGACCTCTCCGAGCTGGCCGGTCAGCAGCAGCTTGCCGCCGCCCGCCGTTCGCGTCGCCTCGATGAACAGGATGTCGCCGCCGACCGGCGTCCAGGCGAGCCCCGTGGCCACGCCCGGCACGCTGGAGCGCATGGCGACCTCGTTCTCGAAGCGCACTGGTCCCAGGATCTTCTCCAGCCCGTCGACGCCGATATGCTTCTCGCCTGCCGTGCCCTCGGCGAACTCGACGGCCACCGAGCGCAACACGCGGCCGATCTCGCGCTCGAGATTGCGGACGCCGGCCTCGCGCGTGTAGCTGTCGATGATCCGGCGCAGCGCCGCGTCGTCGATCGCGACCTGCTCGGCCTTCAGGCCGTTGGCCTCGAGCTGGCGGCGCACCAGGTAGCGTTTGGCGATCTCCAGCTTCTCGCCCGTCGTGTAGCCGGTGAGCGCGATGATCTCCATGCGATCGCGCAGCGGCCCCTGGATGGTCTCCAGCATGTTGGCGGTGGTGATGAACACGACCCGGCTGAGATCGAACGGAACGTCGAGGTAGTTGTCGCGGAACGTGGCGTTCTGCTCGGGGTCGAGCACCTCCAGCAGGGCCGCCGACGGATCGCCGTGCATGCCGCTGCCCATCTTGTCGATCTCGTCCAGCATCATCACGCAGTCGCGCGCGCCGACCTTCCGGATCGCCTGGATGACGTTGCCCGGCATGGCGCCGATATAGGTGCGACGATGGCCGCGGATCTCGGCCTCGTCGTGCAGGCCGCCCAGGCTGATGCGCGTGAACTTGCGCCCCATGGCGCGCGCGATCGACTGTCCGAGCGAGGTCTTGCCCACGCCCGGCGGGCCGACGAAGCACAGGATCGGCGCCTTGCCCTCGGGCGCGAGCTTGCGCACGGCGAGATATTCGACGATGCGCTTCTTGATCTTCTCGAGGCCAAAGTGGTCGGCATCGAGCACGCGGCGCGCCTCCGCGATGTCGATGTCCTTGGGCTCGGGCGGCGCCCACGGCAATTCGATCAACGTGTCGAGGTAGGTGCGGATCATGCTGTACTCGGCCGCCGCCTCGGGGGTGCGCTGCAGGCGGCGCAGCTCCTTGCGCGCCACCTTCTCGACCTCCGCCGGCATCTTGGCCTCGCCGATCGCCTTCTCGAGGTCGGCCAGCTCCTGCTTGTTGGAGCCCTCGTCGCCCAGCTCCTTCTGGATGGCCGCCATCTGCTCGCGCAGCAGCACCTCGCGCTGGCGGGAATCGAGCGATTCACGGGTCTTGCTGCCGATCTCGGCGGACAGCCGCAGCACTTCCAGACGGCGCGCCAGCAGCTTGGAGGTCTTGTCCAGCCGCGGCACCAGCTCGATCGTCTCCAGGATGTCCTGCTTCTCGGCCGGCGTGGCGTCGAGATAGGTGATCGCGAGGTCGGCCAGCATGCCGGGCGAACTCGTCGCCTCGACGGTCTGGCGCAGTTCGGGCGGCACCCGCGGCAACAGCTCGAGGATCTCGCCGACCTGGCCCTGAAGCACCAGGAAGCGCGCCTCGACCTCGGGTCCGGTCGGCGTCGGCTCGGCGATGTGCACGCCGCGCGCCATCAGGAAGGGCTGGCCGTCGACGAACTCGGTGATGCGGAAGCGCTGTACGCCCTGGCAGATCAGCATGTGATTGCCGTCCGGCGTCGTGACGTAGCGCACGATGTTGGTGACCGTGCCGACACGATAGAGGTCGTCCGCCTTGGGATCGTCCTTCTCGGCTTCACGCTGCAGCACGATCAGGATCTGGCGCTGCTCGCGCACCGCCTGCTGCGCCGCGGCGATGCTCGCCGGCCGGCCGAGGGTGATCGGGAAGACGATCTCGGGAAACAGCACGGTGTTGCGCACCGGCACGACGATCATGGCGTCGGACGGCAACGACTGGACGGGCTGGCCGGGCGTGCCCGGACTGACGTCGGGCGGGCTCATGGTTCGGTCCTTTGGCGGGGTGCCTTGGGCAGCCGGATCATCAGGCAACCGTTGGCGACGCCGCTCTGCGGCCTCTCGTAGCGGCCCGGCGGCAAGGAAATGTGGCGCTCGAAGCGGCCCTGCGGCAGCTCCAGGCGATGAATGGTGGCCGTGCGCAATTCCTGAGGCAGCACGCGCTCGCCCGCAATCGACAGCCCGCCGTCGTGGATCACGATCTCGACCTTGTCGGGATCGACGCCGGGCAGCGCGACCAGGATCAGGATGGCGTCCAGGGTCTCGAGGACGTCGGTCGGCGGCTCCCAGTTGACGCCGCGGCGCGAAACATGCGGCGGGGTGAAAACCTCGCGATGCAGGCGCTCGGCGCGCGCCAGCATCTGCAATGCTTCCGACCACATCCAGTTGCGGGGATCTTGGTTAGCCATCGGTCCCATATAGGAACTGGTTGGGTGGCTTCAAAGGCCGGTCGCCGACCTCAATTGCCGATCAGCGCCTGGTAGACGAGATCCCGCAGCAGATAGCGGTAGCGCAGGCGGGCGGCCGGCGACTGCATCATGAACACCACGTACAGGCGCTCCCGCGGGTCGTGCCAGAAGTAGGTGCCCCAGGCGCCGCCCCAATAGTAGTCGCCCGGCGTGCCGGGCAGCGGATTGCGGCCCTGCTCGGTGCGCACCGCGAAGCCGAGACCAAAGCCCTGGCCCATGCGCGCCGACGGCTCCAGCGCCTCGAAGCGCCACATGTCGGCGCCCATCTTGATGTCGGGTGCCAAGGCATTGGTCGTCATCAGGTCGATCGACTTGCGCGAGATCAGACGCACGCCATCGAGCTGTCCGCCGTTGGCGAACATCTGCAGGAAGCGCGCATAGTCGGCCGCGGTGGAGACCATGCCGCCGCCGCCCGAACGCCACGTGGCCTTCAGGGTCACTTCGGGAACGGGCGGGACCTCGTTCTTGGGGCCCTCCTTCATCGGCTTGGCCCCGCGCGCCGCCTTGTCGGCGCTGGCTTCGAACCCGGTATCGCCCATCTTCAGCGGCTTGGTGATGCGCTCCTCGATGAACTTGTCGAGCGGCAGGCCCGAAGCGACCTCGACGACGCGGCCCAGCACATCGGTCGACATCGAGTATTCCCAGGTCGTGCCGGGCTGGTAGATCAGTGCCAGCTTGGCGAGCTTGTTGGCCATCTCCTCGTTGGTCTGGCCGGGATCCATCGCCTTGATGTCGACGTAGGACTGCTTGAGCTGGTTGGCGCCGGCCGCACCGTAGGTCAGCCCGGAAGTGTGGCGCATCAGGTCCTGCACCGTCATGGGGCGGGCCTGCGGCTCCAGCACGTATTCCACCGTGCCGTCTTCCTTCTTCTTCTCGACGGCGACCTTGGTGTCGGCGAAGGCCGGGATGAAGCGCGACACCGGGTCCTGCAGCGTGAGCTTGCCCTCCTCCATCAGCATCATGACGGCCACGCTCACGATCGGCTTGGTCATAGAGGCGATGCGGAAGATGGTGTCGTTGGTCATCGGCACCTTGGCTTCCTTGTCGCGGAAGCCGAAGGAGTCGAACATCACCACCTTGCCGTTGCGCGCGATCAGCACGACGGCGCCCGGCAGTTCGTTGTTCTTCACGCCCTCCTCGAGGCGATCCGACAACCGCTTCAGACGCGTCGAGACGAAGCCAACCTCCTCGGGCGACTGAGCCTTGGGAATGCCCTGGGCGACGGCGGGCAGGCCGACAGCCGTTGCAAGCGCCGCGACGGCGGCCATACGAACCAAAGACATCGCATCTCCTCCTATATTTGGCGCCATCAAAGCAAAATGGCGGCAAGCGCGCGAGAGCGCTGAATTCACAGGGCGAGAAGGCGCTCGACCAGCCAGACCGCGCCGACCAGCGCCACGCCCACCGACAGGCCTTGCGGCAGGCGCGGCAAGCGGCCGGGACGCGACGCCCAGACGAGAGGCGGCAGGACCACGGCGACGAAGGCGAGCTGGCCGAGCTCGACCCCCAGGTTGAAGCCGATCAGCGCCTTCAGCAGGACGTCACGCGACAGGCCGAGCTCGACCAGCGCCGAGGCAAAGCCCAGGCCGTGGATCAGGCCGAAGAACGCCGCGATCAGCCAGCGCCGTCCTGCCCCGCCCGGCGCCAGGAGGTTCTCCGCCGCCACCCACACGATCGAGGCGGCGATCAGCGGCTCGACGATCGATGACGGCACGTCGACCAGGCCGAGCGCCGCCAGGCTCAAGGTGATGCTGTGGGCCACGGTGAACGCAGTGACGATCTTGACCGTCTGCCAAAGGCTGGTGGACAGCGCCAGCAAGGCCAGCAGGAACAGCAGGTGGTCGATGCCGCCGATGATGTGCTCGATGCCGAGGCCGAGGTAGAAGACGAACTTGTCGGCAGCCCCGGCCTCCGACGAAGCGCCGCTCGCCACGACGACGCTTGCCGTGCGCTGCCCCTTCTCGAATATCACCTGCCTGGCGCCGCCCGGCCATTGGATGTCGGCGATCGTGTGATGGTCGACGCCGAGCAAGGCGTCGATGCCGTCGCGGATCGAGAGCGTACGCACCGGCGCCGCACAAGCATAGAGCACCACGATCTCGACGTTGGCGCGCCCGGCCGACGGCGGCCTCGTCTCCGCCGGCACGCCGGAGCAGGCGGCACCGTCGGCGTCGATGGCGACGTGCCGGGCCACCGCCGCCGCGAACTCACGCAGGTCCCGCGCGGCATCGCCAAGCCCCTCGCCGGGCAGGGAGAGCGCGTAGCGCACCGACTGTCCGGCAACCGACACGGTGGCATAACCTGTGGTACCTCCCTGGTGCGCGCCGGCGACGCCGACGAACATCGCTGCCGCGGCGGCCACCAGGATGGCGAGCCATCTCATTGCGGCCTGAGGCCGTCCAGGGCCGCCGCCCACTCGGCGCCGACGAAGCGCGACATCAAGTAGGTCTTGGAATCGCCATCGACGCGCATGTACTGCAGGAAGCCCTCCGGATTGAGGGCGCCGAAGCGTACCGTCAGCGCACGGCCGCCGGATCCCGCCAGCGTTGCCACCACGACCGGCTCTTCGAGGCCGAACGGCCGCGTGTCGACGCCCGACAGCTCTTCGGCGGCGATCTCGCGGACCGGGCCTGAGCGGTGCAGCATCTTGACGGCAGTATCGACGTGGGTCGCGGCCGCACCGTCGACGGCGCCGCCGCCTTCCAGCGCCCAGCCGCCGTCGCCCCGGCGGGCGAGGACGATCTGGCGTCCCCCGTGGCCGAGCGTCACCTTCTGCACGGCCTCAGGCTCGATCGGCAGGACGCCCTTCGCCTCGAACTTCACGAGCTGGCGGTGCACCGGCTGGGCGCCGGTCACGACCATCGCCACCAGATAGGCCAACGCCAGAACGGCGAGCAGCGGCAGGGCGAGACGCCGGAGCGAAAGCGCGCTCATCGCCGCAGCCACCAGACCACGCCGCCGATGCCGATCACCGTCAGCGGCAGCAGGATGACGATAAGGATGAAGATCCAGCGGCTCTGGCCCGCTGTGAGCAGGATCATCGGCGGCACGGGGATGCGGGTACGGACGGCGGTGCCCTGGTCCTCATGGGCAAGCCACCGCACCGCCGCCACCAGCAGGTCGCTGTTCGACATGTACGGCAGGAAGGAGTTGCTGGCGAAGTCGCCGTCGCCGATCACCACGGCCCGGAACGGCGGGGCGCCCGGCGACAGCGCGCCTTCGGCGGCGATGCCCAGCACGCGCGGCCTTACATCGGCGACCTGGGGCGCAGGAACGGAGGGCCCTTCCTCGATACGCTGTTGTGCCGGCGCCACGGGGCGGGCGTAGCTGTCGCGGCTGCTCTGGAGGATCGGCGTCACCTCCACGCCGACTGCCGGCTTGGTCAAGGTGAGCGGCCGGATGCCGGGGAAAAAGGTCAGCGACAGGGTTCTGGTGATCGGGTGCGGGTCGTAACCCGTCACCGCCACCATCTCGGCATCGCGGTGATAGTGGCTCAGCGGATCGACCACCGCCTGCTGCTCGAGCCGCGCGCCGAGATCCGACAGCAATCGCGCCAGCCCCGCCTCCGGCACGAAGCCGAGGTCGAGCATGAGCAAGGTGCTGCCGCCGGCCGCGAGGTAGGCCCGGAGCGCCTCGCTCTCCGCCGGCAGGAAGGTGGTGCGCGGGTTGGCGACGAGGACCACCGTGCAGTCGCCGGGGACCGCACCGGCCGTCGCCAGCACGAGCTTGCGGGTGGCATAGCCCTGCGATTCCAGAACGCGGCGAAGCCGGCCGACGCCGTGGCCCGCGGTCTCGATGACGTGCGACGAGGCCTCACCGTGGCTGTGGTCGGTCGCGCCCTCGAGATGCGTGTGGAACTCGAAGCCCTCCATCGAGAACTCGCCATGGCCCTCGACAAAGCAGACGGTGAGCGCCCGCGTGCGCAGGACGCGCTGGATGCCGATGGCGATCTCCGCCTCGTCGGTACCCTGGATGAGCACGCGCCGGCCCGCGGCCTCGATGATGGCGGCGTTGTAGAGACGCACGCCCTCGCGGCGGGCGAGTTCCGGCTGCTTGTCGGGATCGACGGCGACCACGGTGAGCAGCGGATTGCGGCGCCCCATCACCTCCAGGATGCCGCGCGCGCGCTGCCCGATAGGGTCCTGGGAGCGATAGAAATAGGTGATGCGGACCGGCGCTTTCAGCTCGTCGACCACCGCCATCGCCGTCGCCGACGGCGTATAGACTTTCTCCCGGGTGAGGTCGATGTGGGTGTCGTTCAGCACGAGCGCGACATTCGCCAGCACCCACAGGCCGAGGCCGGCAAGGACGCAGCCGACGGCATGAAGCCGCGAGCCGACGGCGCCCAGGCCCGTCGCCAACGGCAGCCTCACCCCGGCCGCGAACAGCACGAGCACGGCCGCCAGCCAGCCCGCCGCCCACAACAGGGCATGGAGCTCGACGGCATGGCCCTCGTGCATCGCTCAGCGCCGCGCCAGCGCCCGGACCGTCAGGAACAGGCCGAGCAGGATGACCGAAAGGAAGAAGCCGGCGTCGGAGAGGTACATCGCCCCGACGGCGAAGGGTGTGAAATGGGCCAATAGAGACAGGCCGAGCAGCCAGTTCTCGAAGGGCTGCGGCAGCAGCGAGGCCAGGGTGTCGATCGCCCACAGGATGCCGAACAGCCCGAGAGACACGACGGCGGCGACGATCTGGTTGGCGGTCAATGCCGAGATCATCAGGCCGATCGAGACCAGGGCCGCACCCAACAGCAGCAAACCGACATAGCCGCTGTAGATCGGGCCGAGGTCCGGCGTGGCGTAGGCCGACAGGACCGCGGCATAGACCAGCGTGAGGCTGGTCATGATGGCAAGCACGGCCATGCAGGCGACGAACTTGGCAACAACGATGTCGACTTCCCTGAGCGGCGCGGTCAGCAGCAGCTCGAGCGTGCCGCTGCGCCGCTCCTCGGCGAACTGGCGCATCGTGATCAGCGGCACCAGCAGAATGAGCTGGATGGCCGCCTGGAAGAAGATGTGCACCAGCGTCGCCTGCTTGCTCACGATCAGGGTCACGGTGAAGGTGTAACCGCTCAGCACGACGAACACG
Organism: Pseudomonadota bacterium; assembly: GCA_023386865.1. Lineage (GTDB taxonomy): Bacteria > Pseudomonadota > Alphaproteobacteria > Reyranellales > Reyranellaceae > Reyranella. The sequence goes on along the minus strand of JAEWIV010000448.1, from coordinate 13,012 downwards.
GCGATCACCGCATAGGCGATCGGCGAGGTGAAGAGCGTGCGGACCTCCTTCCCGACCAGCGTCGCCACCTGGCTCCCCGAGCGGCTCATTGCATCGCCTTTGCCTGCGTGAGGTCCAGGAACAGCGCTTCGAGCGGCGACGGCGCCGGCGCCGCGACCGCCTCATGGGTGATCTGCTCGACGGTCAGCAGCCGTCCGTCGAGCAGGATCGCCACCCGGTCGGCCGTGCGCTCGATCTCGGCCAGGATGTGGGACGTCACCAGCACGGCGCAGTCCTCGGCCAGATGTCTCAACAGCCCGCGCAGCTCGATGATCTGCCGTGGATCCAGGCCGTTGCTCGGCTCGTCGAGAACCAGCAGCTCCGGCTTGTGCAGCACGGCCTGGGCGAGCGACACGCGCTGGCGATAGCCGCGCGACAGCCGCTCGATGATGGTGCGGCGCACGGCGCCCAGCGACAGCCGCTCGACGGAGGCGTCCACGGCGCGGTCCAGCGCCCGGCCGGTGATCCCGCGCAGCCGTCCCATGAACGAAAGGTACTCGACGACGCGCATGTGGCCGTAGAGCGGCGAATCCTCCGGCACGTAGCCGATGCGTTCCCGCGCGGCACGAGCCTCGCGCACGGCGTCCACCCCGGCGACCCGGACCGTTCCCGAGCTGGGGTAGAGATAGCCGGTGACGAGCCTCAGGATGGTGCTCTTGCCGGAGCCGTTCGGCCCGAGCAGGCCGAAAACCTCGCGCTCGGCCACCTCGAAGGAAACGGCATCGACCGCCAATCGGGCGCCGAAGCGCTTGCTCAGCCGGTCGAGCGAAAGGACGGCCATATGCTGTTCAGGTACCCGGCACGACGGCGAAGCCCGAAACGGCCTCGCCGTTGATCACTCGAGAAGTATCAGCCGCCACCGATCAATCGTAGAACTCCGGCGCCTTCTTCATGGCCTTGTAGGCATCGGGATCGTGAGCGGTGAAGAAGTCCGCCTTCTCGTTCGCCATCGTCATGCGGATCCATTCGAAGGCGGTGAGGAAGCCCTGCGGGTTGTAGGCCAGCACGATGTTCGGCGGAATGCTCTTTTCCACGTTCTCGCGCATGTAGACGTTGTCACCCGTCAGGATGATCAGGCCGGTGTTCTTCAGCCGGACGGTCATCATCTGGCTGCCGGGCGTGTGGGCGACCCAGCGCTTGACCACCAGCGTACCGTCACCGAACAGGTCGAGGTCGCCCTCGAGCTGCAGCATCTTCTGGGCGTTGGGATAGTCCGAGTTGGGCGCCCTGAGCGGCAGGACGTCGCCGATCATATAGGGACCACCGGTTCCCGCTTTCGGCCAGAACGCATTCTGGATCTCGTCCCTCTGCACGACGATCGTCGAGTTCGGGAACTTGCCGACGTTGCCGCCGTGGTCGAGGTGGAGATGGCTGGGAACGACGTACTTGATGTCGTCCGGCTTGAGGCCGATTTTCTGGAGCTGCACGTCGATCGCCACGTCCGGCGTGTTGACCGGCTTCAGCGCGGTGAACGAGGCGCCCCAGTAGCTCGGGTCCTTGATGATCTTGTCGTTGTTGCCGGTATCGAAGAGCACGTTGCCCTTGGGATGCCGGATGACGAAGAAGCCGACCGGAACCTGGATCGGCGGATCGTTCGGCGCGTTGTTCACCAGCGCGCCCTTGCCGATGGTGAGGGCGCCGGAACTGAAGGCATAGAGCTTGATGTCTTGTGCCGGTGCCTGCGCCTGTGCCACCGAGAACCAACTGCCGATCGCGACTGCGGCGATACCCGCCAGTGCCTTGCCTAACATGTGTCCCTCCCCGGATGTGGTTGGACGGTATTGTCTGGCTTGGGCGGCCGAGAGCCGCCTTCCTGCACGCACGATGACAGTTAACACCTTCGCTTTTTCCCAAGTCAAACGGAAACGCGGCAGGCTTCCCGCTTTCCGCAAACGATGAAGGAAGCGTCATCCAACGGCGGCCAAGCAACGCTCCCGCATGACCGGGAGCGTTGCAATGCCCGGCGCCGCCGACGGTTCAGGTCACAGCGATCGGGCCGCCGTTCGATCCCGTGCCGCCCTTGATCGGCGCCGGCGAGAAGATGTAGGCGAACTGGTACTTGCGATCGGCGATCAGGCCGGTGAAGTCCAGGTTCTCGTGGTTGTAGATGCCGTTCTTGGCGATCAGCTCGCCATGGACGGGGAACGCCAGGTCCTTGTTGGGATTGGGCACGACCTCCGTCGCCCATTGATCGGCGCCGGTCAGGCAGACGCCCTTGTCGATGCACCACTTGGCGACTTCGAGGCCGATCCCGGGCTCGCCGCTGTTGAACTTGTCGTTGTTCTTCATCCACAGCTTGCCCCAGCCGGTGTTGAAGAACACGGCGTCGCCTTCCTTGATGTCGGCTTCCTGCATGTTCTGCTTCTGCAGGGCCGCGCGCAGGTCGGCCACGGTGATCTCCTGGCCGGCATCCATCGGCGCTCCCTTGACCGCCTCGACATCGAACAGATGTCCGCGGGTGAAGAACGGCTTGCAGTTCTCGATGCCGAGCTTCTTCATGCCGTAGGCGTTGGCCATCTCGAGCTCGGTGACGCCGTTGTAGTAGCGCATCTCGTTCATGTCGCCGTCCTTGCCCATCTGGATGCCGATGTGCGCGAGCCCGTCGAACTGCGTACCGGTCTGGCCGATCTCGGTGGCGAGATACTCGTCATGATAGATGAGCTTGTTGGCGCCTAACGGACCGCCGGTCGGCGTGCCCGGGATGCGGAGCGTAAAAGCGCGCTCGCCGAACTTCGGCATGGCCGATTCGTAGACGCGACCGATGCGGTAGATCTTGCCGTCCTTGATCAGCTTCGCCGCGTCGAGGACCTTGGCCGGCGTGATCCAGTTGGAGGCGCCCGCCTGATCGTCCTTGCCCCATTTGGGATGGGGCCACCACGGCGCATTGGAAAGCGCTGGAGCCTGCGCGACCTGCTGCGCCTGCGCCACGCCGGCGGCGAGCGCTCCCGCCGCGACCGCGCCGCCGACCAACCCGGCGGTCAGGAAGTTGCGGCGCTCCTCGTCGACTTTCGAAGATTTGAGCTCTTCCTTGTCCAGGAGATATTTCGAGTCCATGTACGCTCCCTCCTCTTCTTCGTTGAGCTACCGAGCGTCGTGCCCTCTTCTGCTGGCGTCAAGATGCGCGACAACGCTACATTGTAGCTTGTCACGGAACTGACACCGACGGTGCAATGAGTCTCTTCGACCAAGACAAGTCCTCGTCACGCATACCTGTGAGTCTGATCACCGGCTTCCTCGGCAGCGGAAAGACCACGCTGCTGAACCGCGTCCTGGGCGATCCGCGCATGGCGCGCAGCCTGGTGCTGGTGAACGAGTTCGGCGAAGTCGGCCTCGATCACTTCTTCGTGCAGTCCGTATCGGGCGACATGATCCTGCTCCAGTCGGGGTGCGTCTGCTGCACGATCCAGGGCGATCTCGACAAGACGCTGCGCGACATCGCCCGTCGCCGCGCCAAGGACGAGACGCCGCCGTTCGATCGCGTCCTGTTGGAGACGACCGGCCTCGCCGATCCCGCCCCGATCCTGCAGCTCCTGCTCAACACTCCCATGATCAGCCACGACTATCGCCTGGACGGCGTCGTGGCGACGGTCGACGCCCTGAACGGCGCGCGTCAGCTCGACGAACACCGGGAAGCGGTGAAACAGGCGGCCGTCGCCGATCGCCTGCTGATCAGCAAGACCGACCTTGCCGACATCGACGCCAGCGCACGGCTGCGCGCCCGGCTGGAGGAGCTCAATCCCGGCGCGCCGCTCTACGAGGTCGTCCAAGGCGAGATCGACCCGGCGCTGCTTTTCGATTCGGGACCGTTCGATCCGACCGGCAAGAGCGATCGCGTCCGGCAATGGCTGAACGCCGAGGCGCGCGATCATCACCATCGACATCACCATGGCCACCAGCACGAGGACCACGACCGTTCGCGACACGACGCCCATATCGGCTCCTTCTGCCTCGCCTTCGACGAGCCGCTGGACTGGGACCGCTTCAACCGCTGGCTGATGGCGGTCCGAGCTTCCTGGGGCGATCGCCTGCTGCGCGTGAAGGGCGTGCTCAACGTCGTCGGCGAAGACCAGCCTCTGGTCATCCACGGGGACCACCACACCTTCCATCCGCCCACCCTCTTGGCGCGCTGGCCGGACGATGATCGTCGGTCGCGGCTCGTCTTCATCACCCGCGACCTCGATCGGGCGACCGTGGCGGCGAGCTGGCACGAAATGGAGTGATCCTCGGCGACGCCGACCGTGTCCGAAAACCGCCAGACCGGGGACCGTCGCATCGCCATTGTCCGCTGCCGAGAGGAGAGCTGACATGGCAACGCTTCGACGCGAAATCCCGGTCGCCAACGGCGCCGCGCCGGTGTGGCAGAAGCTACGCGAGTTCGACGAGGTTCATACCAAGGTGGCGCCGGGTTTCCTGACCGACCTCAGGATGGAAGGCGGCGACCGCATCTTGACGTTCTTCAATGGCATGGTGGCACGCGAGCGCCTCGTCACCCTGGACGACGAAAGCCGCCGGCTGGTCTATTCCGTGGTCGAGGGCCGGGCGAGCCACTACAACGCCGCCGTCCAGGTCTACTCCGATGGCGACGACGACAGCCGTGTGGTCTGGACGATCGACCTCCTGCCCGACGAGCTCGCCCCCGCCATCGCCGGCATGATGGACGCGGCGGTGAAGGTGATGGCGAAGAGACTGGCCCAAGACGCGGTGGACGTTCGCACTTGAGTGCGCACCGGTTATGCCTGTAAGAGCGGGCATGACGATTGCCGCGCGCGACATCGACCACCTCTCCCTGACGCTGACCGATCCCGAGTCGGCGGCCAGCCGCCTGCAGCAGCTCGGCTTCAACCTGACGCCGGAAGGCGTCGAGCCACGCTGCATCTGCTTCCAGCCCGACCAGGACGACGTGCCGAACTACATCGAGCTGGTGCAGGGCGAGCCGCCGGTAATCGCATTGGCGGTGAACGTCGCCGAGCTCGAGGGCGAAGAACGCACGCACGTCTGGGAAACCGAGGACGGCTACGAGGTCGATGCCGGCGTCGTGGTCGGCCCAGCCGACGGGCCGCTGCCCTGGTTCCCCGTTCGGCAGGAGATACCCGATGCCTTCATGGAGCCCGAGTGGATCGTCCATCCCAACGGCGCGCTGGCGATGATGGCGGTGCATGCCGTGGCGGAAAACCCCAGGGAAGTCGCCAAGGCGCTCAAGGAAAAGTGGAGCGCCAAGGTCGAGGAGATTCTCGACGGCTGCATGCTGGTGAAGACCGGCGCCGTCGAGCTTCTGGTCTGGTCGTCGGCGGCCTACCAGGACGAATACAAGGCGATCGAGGCGATGGCGCCACGCGAATTGCCGGCGGTCGTCGGTGTCACCGTCGCGGTCGAGCGCGCGCGACCGCTGCAGGCCCTGCTGCGCGCCAACAACGTGCCCTTCGCGCTGGCCGAAGGCGATCGCGTGCTGACGTCGCCCGAGCAGTCGGGCGGCCTGATGTTCGAGTTCCTGCCGCAGAACTGAGTTGGTCCGGATGCGACCCTCGCCCGACCGCGTCGGGCGGACGGCAAGCTTCAGGTGCCCGAAAAGGGAGAGCGCCCGAACTGCAGGGGCATCAGCGGAGGACTGTCGCCGCCACCTTCGCGCCAGCGGCCCGGCGTCATGCCAGTGACCCGCTTGAAGGCGCGGTTGAAGGACGCCTCGGACTCGTAGCCGCTGTCGGCGGCGATGCGGGCGATGCCGTCGCGGCCGTTGCGCAGGCGATCGGCGGCGAGCTGGATGCGCCAGCCCGTCAGGTACTCGATGGGCGGCTTGCCGAGCACCGCATTGAAGCGCTCGCCCAGCACGGTGCGTGAGGCGCCGGTTTCGCGCGCGAGGTCGTCGGTGGTCCAGCGCCGCGCCGGGGCGGCCTGCATGAGCTGCAGGGCACGGCCGACCAGCGGGTCGTTGAGCGCGGCGAGCAGGCCCTTGCTGCCCTGCGGCAGGCGGCCGGCATGCCGGCGCAGAAGCTCGACGAACAAGAGCTCCATCATGCGGCCGAGGATCACCTCGGCGCCCGACGTGAGCGCGTCGACCCGCGCCAGCAGATCGTCGATCGTGCGAGCGATGCCCGACCCGACCGCTTCGTCGTCGGCGCGATCGACAAGTATCTCGGGCAGCGACCGGAACATCGGCGCGAACATCATCTCGGCCGATTCGATGAAGCCACACACGAAACGCGTTTCGGTTCCGCCGCCGCCATGGCTGAACGCCCAGACGCCTTCCTTGATGTCGGGATTGACGACGCTCGAAGCCGGCACGAACTCGGCCGTCCCGCGCCACAGCTTATGCTCGGCGGCGAACGGCAGCAGCACGAGATCGCCGGCCTTCAGCTCGCGGCGGCTGCCGCTTCCCGTCTCTATCATGCAACCGCCGCAGGCGATGTAATGGAAGATGCTGACGTGCCGCAGATGGGCCATCGGGATCGCGGGGTCGAAGCGCCGGGGCGACATCACCCCGAACGGCTCCGTGAAACTGGCCTTCAAGAAGATGGCGCCGGTCAGGCGAACGGCGCGCAGCATGTCGGCCAGGACATCGGCGCCGGCCGGCCTATCGGCAAAGGAAGGCGGTGTAGCGGACATTGCCCAAAAATCTCTATCCGAGGATACAGCAGCCGCCAACCCGATGAGAGGCATTCATGTCCGTTCAGTCGCTGCTCAAGTCCACTCCCGCCCATTGGTCGACCGACCTCGCCAGGCTCGGCCCGCAGATCGCCGAAATTGGCCGCGTCTGCGATGTGGAAAATCGATATGTCGGCGCCAACCTCGCGACGCTCCGCGACCATGGCTTTCTCGGACTGGCCGTCCCCACCGAGCTGGGAGGCGGCGGCCTGTCCCGCACCGAGCTGGCCCAGATGCTGCGCGAATTGGCGCATTATTGCAGTGCCACCGCACTGGTCCTGGCCATGCACACCCATACCGTGGCGGTGGCAGCCTGGCGCTGGCGCCACCAGAAGGCGCCGACCGACGGCCTGCTCCGGCGCGTCGCCGCGGAGCGCCTGCAGCTCCTGAGCTCCGGCGGATCCGACTGGCTGCCGGGTTCCGGCACGGCCGAAAAGGTCGAGGGCGGCTACAAGGTCAATGCGCTCAAGATCTTCGCGAGCGGCGCGCCGTCGGCCAACATCTTCATGACCGGCGCCGTCGAGCAGACCGCGGAAGGACCGACCGCCCTGCAGTTCGGGGTGCCGATGAACGCGCCCGGCGTATCGATCGTCGAGACCTGGGACACGCTCGGCATGCGCGGCACGGCCTCGCACAACGTCAAGCTCGAGAACGTGTTCGTGGCCGATGCCGCCATCGCCGCGCGGCGGCCGGCCGGCGTCTGGCATCCGTCCTTCCACCTGATCTCGATGGTCGCCTTCCCCCTGATCTACGCCGTCTACACCGGAGTCGCCGAAGCGGCGCGTGACATCGCGGTGGCTGCTGCCGCCAAGCGCAAGCAGCCCGAGACGATCGAGGCGATCGGCCAGCTCGACACCGAGCTCGCCGCAACGCAGATCGCCCACCGCAGCATGGTGGAGTCCATGGAGCAGGCGCAGCCCGGCCCGGAGACCACCAACAAGGTCTTCCAGCATCGCGCCCTGGTCGCCCGCAGCGCCGTGAAGACGGTGGAGCTGGCGCTGGTCGCTGCCGGCGGCGGCGGCTTCTTCAAGAGCATGGGGCTGGAGCGGGCGTTCCGCGACGTCCAGGCCTCACGCTTCCATCCCCTGATCGACGGCCAGCAGCAGAAGCTGGCCGGCCGCATGGCCCTCGGTCTTCCCATCGACGGGTGATGAAGCGCGCCCTCCCCAGCACGGGCTCCGTGCTGGGGAGGAATTCCATCAGAACGCCGGCGCCGGCGCCTGGGGCACCTGGTTCCAGAAATCGGGATCGTGCCCGAAGAACAGTGTCGCCCCGCCCCGTTCCAGCGTCGCCAACCGGTCGAGCGATGCCAGCATCTGCTCGCGGTCATAAACGAAGCGCGGCAGTCTTCGCTCGCGCAGGGTGCGGCAGAAATAGCAAGCGTCGCCCGTGATCACGACCTCGCCTTTCTCGGTGCGCACCTTCAGCGACTGATGGCCGGGCGTGTGCCCGTAGGTCGGGATGCAGACCACGCTGCCGTCACCGAACAGGTCGTGCTCGCCATCGACCTGCTTCACGGGATGGCCGTGATCGAAATCGGCCCGGAAGAAGCCGACCTTGGCCGCCGTCTCGGGATCCTGAGCGGCCTGCCATTCGCGCTTCTGCACCACCACGGTGGCGTTGGGCACCAGCTCGTTGCCGCCGGCATGGTCGAAGTGAAGATGGGAATTGACGATGTAATCGACCTTGCCGGGGTCACGGTCGATCGACTCCAGGCGGGACTTCACGTCGTCCTCGGCGCCGTACTGCCCGAAGCCGAAGATGCGGGCCACGCGCTCGCCGAGGCGTCCGGCGGCGTCGGTGCGGCACTGCGGGTGCATGCCGGTATCGAACAACACGCGCCCCTTGGGGTGCTCGATGAGGTAGGACGGGATGGGCAGCGCCACCTGGCCGTCCTCGCCTTCGATCATGTCTTTCAGCCGACCGATGAGACGGCCGCAGGTCATCGCATAGAGCTTCGCCGTCATTGCTTCCTCTGTTCCACGGCCGAAGCGTAGACCACAACGAGCGAGGGCGGAATTCGGGCGGTGCCGAAACGAACTGCAACGGTCGGTGAGGGGTCGAGCTGATTCCGGCTGGACCCATCATGCTCTATGCTTCGTGCCCATGCGTCTGCCGACCGCTTTCCTTCTCGTCCTGCTCTGCGGTCCGGCCGTGGCGCAATCTCAATCTGCCGATCCACCCGCGCCGCGCGTCACGCTCGATGTCGCCCTGCCGCCGCCGGCCGATCATCGATTGTCGGGCCTCGGTCGTCCGGGCCGGCTGGCGGTCGGCGGCGATGGGTCGATCTATGTGGCGACGTCGAGCTTTCAGCCCTCACCCGACGGCATCCAACCGGCGAGAAGTGCGCGCATCGAGCTGCTGGCCTACAGGCCCGACGGCGCCCAGAAGTATCGCACCACGCTGCCCGTCCAGGCGGGCGTCGGGCCCAACGGTTTCAACGCCGAATCGCTGGGCGTCGCAGTCTCTCCATCCGGCGAGGCGATGGTGTTCCTGTCGAGCTCGAACACACGCCTCGCCTTGCCGCGAGACGAACGTTCGGTGACGACGCTCTACCGGATCGGCGTGGACGGCAAAGTGCAGAGCGTCGCCTCGGTGCCGGCGGCCGCCGAGGTCGCGGGCGCCTTCTATCGCACCCGGTTCTACGTGCCGACAGCCGACGGCGGCCTCCTGGTCGGCGGCGGTCACGGCCCCGATCCCTTCAACTGGTGGATCGGCAGGTTCGATGCCATGGGCCGGCGCATCTGGCAGGCCGGCCCGGGACCGGCCTATCCGGAGGACGTCTACGGCCTCGCCATCATGCCCGACGGCAGCGTCTCGGCCGTCATCCAGGAAATCGGACAGGCGTCGGGCCTGAGCCGGTGGACCATCGCGCGTTTCGCCGCCGACGGCACGCCACAGAGCCGGTCGCCATTCGATACGCTCGGCACGTCGTTCGTCCTGCTCCGCGGATTCTGGCTCTCGGCCGTCGATGTCTTCCAGACGCCGAACGCGCCCGCTCTGGTGCGCCTCGACGAGCGAGGGAAGGTTTCAGGCCGCGCGCCGTGGCCCTTTGACCAGACGCGCCGGTTGATCGCGGACGGCGACGGCGTGGCAGCTGTCGTCTGTGCCGCAGCAGGGCCGCTCTGCTTCGTGGTACGCGCCGGCGTCGATGGCAGGATCCGCTGGCAAAGCCCGGCCGGAACCTTCACCGACATCGCCCGCACGCAGGACGGCCAGATCGTCGCCGTCGCCTGGTCGGCTGACCTCCTGTCGGCCAGCCTGGTGCGCTACGCCGATCCTTAGTCCGTCTAGGCGTCGAGCGCCTTCTTCAACAGGTCGTTGACGACCTTGGGATTGGCCTTGCCGCCGGTCGACTTCATAACCTGGCCGACGAACCATCCGAACAGCGTCGGCTTGGCCTTGTACGCCGCGACCTGGCCGGGATTGGCGTCGATCACCGCCTTGATCGCGGCTTCGATGGCGCCGGTGTCTGTCACCTGCTTCAAGCCGCGTTCCTCGACCAGGACGGCCGGATCCTTGCCCGTCTCCTCCATGGCGACGAACAGGTCCTTGGCGATGCGGCCGGAAATCGTGCCGTTGGCGATGAGATCGAGCAGCTTGCCGAGACTGGCCGCGCTCACCGGCGATTCGGTGATCGCCACGCCGCGTCGGTTCAGCATGCCGAAGAGATCGCCCGTCACCCAGTTCACGGCCTGCTTGGCATCGCGCCCCTTGGCGACGGTCTCGAAATACTCGGCCGTCTCCTTTTCGGCGATCAGGACGCCGGCGTCGTAGAGCGACAGGCCGAAGTCCTTCACGTAGCGGTTCTTCCGCGCGTCCGGCAGCTCGGGCAGACCGGCCTTGATCTTCTCGACATAGTCCTTCGACAGGACCAGCGGCAACAGATCGGGATCGGGGAAGTAGCGATAGTCGTGCGCGTCTTCCTTGGAGCGCAGCGAGCGTGTCTCGCCGCGGCCCGGATCGAACAGCCGCGTCTCCTGCATGACGGCGCCGCCGCCCTCGATCAGCTCGACCTGGCGCCGCGCCTCGAACTCGATCGCCTGCTTCACGAAGCGGATCGAGTTCACGTTCTTGATCTCGCAGCGCGTGCCGAGCGGGCCGTTGGGCTTGCGTACCGAGACGTTGACGTCGCAGCGCATGGAACCTTCGTCCATGTTGCCGTCGCAGGTGCCGAGGTAGCGCACGATCGAGCGCAGCTTGGCGAGATAGGCGGCGGCCTCGTCCGCCGATCGCATGTCGGGCTTGCTGACGATCTCCATCAACGCCACGCCGGAGCGGTTCAGGTCGACGTAGGACTGGCTGGGATGCTGGTCGTGCAGGAGCTTGGCGGCGTCCTGCTCGAGATGCAGGCGCTCGATGCCGACCTTGCGTGTCCTGCCGTCGGGCAGGTCGATCTCGACCTCGCCCTCGCCCACGATCGGATCCTTGTACTGGGAGATCTGGTAGCCGGCCGGGAGATCGGCATAGAAGTAGTTCTTGCGGTCGAACACCGAGCGCAAGTTGATCCTGGCGTTGAGCCCCAACCCCGTCCGAATCGCCTGCTCGACGCAATGGGCGTTGATCACCGGCAGCATGCCGGGCATGGCGGCATCGACCAGCGATACCTGGGTGTTGGGATCGGCACCGAACGCTGTCGGCGCGCCGGAGAACAGCTTGGCGTCGGAGATCACTTGAGCATGGACTTCCAGCCCCAGGACGATCTCCCAATCGCCGGTCTCGCCTCTGATCATGGACATAGTGCGAGGGTACTTAGGCGATCACCGGCGCGGCGTCCAGAGCGCCGGGAAAGCGACGCGCTTGCCGCACCGCCACCGGATATCGTGGACGGCGGAACGGGGCTGATGACGCGGCAAAAGGCGACCGAACTAAGCTCTTGCGTCGCCGCGAAGGGCCCGTAGGCTCCGGGCCAACGATAATGCCAGGGAGGCAAGCATGACCACTCTCAGCCGCCGCGCGGTGCTGATCGGCAGCACCGCGTCGGCTTTCGCGGCGCCCGCCATCGTCGAGGCGCAGCACCTCGCCCAGGCAGGCGACTGGCCCAAAGGACCGATCAAGATCATCGTCCCCTTCCCGCCCGGCGGCTCGACCGATCCGGTGGCGCGGCTCATCCAGGCCAAGCTCGTCGACCAGACCGGCTGGCAGGTCGTCGTCGACAACAAGCCGGGCGGCGCCAGCGTCGTCGGCGCCGCGATCGCCGCCAAGGCGCCACCCGACGGCCAGACATGGATGGTGACCTTCGACAGCCATATCCTCAATCCGGCGTTCGCACCGTCGATCCCCTACAAGGACTCCGAGCTGATGAACGTCATGCTGATCGGGCGCACGCCGCAGACGATCGCGGCGCATCCCGACCGGCCCTACAAGACCTTCGCCGAGGTGGCTGCCGACGCCAAGGCGCGGCCCGAGAAGGTGAGCTTCGGCGTCCTGGGCGGCAGCCAGGCGCTGGTGCTGGCGACCCTGATCAACAAGGAGAACGGGCTCAAGATAAACCTGATCCCCTACAAGGGCGGCGGCCCGCTGGTGCAGGATCTGCTGGCCGGCGTCACCGACATCGGCATCTCCAGCCTCGCCTCGTTCAGCCCGCACATCCGCGCCAACAAGATCCGGCCGCTCGCCGTCACCGGCGAGGCGCGCACGCCGGCGCTGCCCGACACGCCGACACTCGCCGAGCAGGGCATCAAGGCGTTCCCGTCCTATTCGTGGTGGGGCGTCTATGCGCCGGCCGGCGTGCCGCGGCCGATCGTCGAGCGCATGCATGCCGAGATCACCAAGGCGGTGCGCTCGCCCGACGTGACCCAGAAGTTCATCGAGCAGTTCAACATGGAGATCCTGACCAGTTCGCCCGAAGACTTCGCCGCCTACCAGAAGAGCGAGCAGGAGCGCTGGTTCAAGGTGATCAAGGAGAACGACATCCGAGGCGATTAGACCGTGCGAGGCCCCATCCGGCCCGATGGGCTTGGCTTCACGAGCCATGAAGAAATCAGGGGGCGCCGGCGGGCCGGGTGTTTGATTTTGGTCAAAGCCGACGCCGAGCGGCCGGTTCAGGCTAACGCAGCGTTCGTCTTGAACGCAAAGAAAGCGGGGATCATCATGTCACGAACCAGCCGTCGTACGACGCTTAGACTGATGGGAGGCGCCGTACTGGCAGCCGCCCTTCCCTTGCCACTTGCCGCACAGGGCGACGACCTCGTCGTGCCGAACACTTACCAGAACTTCAAGCGCGGCACGATCCACAGCCTCCATCCGGAGCGCCGGATCTTCAACATCGTCTGGGAGGATCTCGGCCGCGTGAAGATGCGCGCCGCCGACCTCGTCACCAACTACCCGCAGC